>NZ_JBMKJK010000003.1:0-359881 GCF_049236925.1 Enterobacter cloacae complex sp. SYL003
CGCTGCGGCGCGGGGTGTGCATATTACGCTTTCCCGCTTCAGAGTCAAGCGTTTATTTTGCTTTTCTCTGCTGACCCGGCGGCGTGCGTGCCGTTGTTCCGTGTCAGTGGAGGCGCATTATAGGGAGTTCTTCTGAGGCTGCAAGTGCAAAGTGAAAATTATTTACTGACTGCTCATTTTCCAGGCAAAACACATCTCAGACCTTAATTCTTGCCTGGTTTTTAAACAAAAACGAGCCGCAAGCGGCCCGTTTTTGCGTTTTGTGACTTACTGCACTGCCACAATTCGGTCTTCGTTGGCTTCCAGACGGATAACTTTGCCCGGAACCAGCTCCCCGGAAAGGATTTGCTGCGCCAGCGGGTTTTCGATCTGCTGCTGGATTGCACGTTTTAACGGACGCGCGCCATAAACAGGATCGTAACCATTCTCGCTCAGCAGTTTCAGCGCATCATCCGAGATGTGGATTTCATACCCACGCTCTTCCAGACGCTTGTACAGACGCTGCAACTGGATCTGCGCAATCGACGCAATGTGTTTCTCACCCAGCGGATGGAACACGACCACTTCATCAATACGGTTGATGAACTCCGGACGGAAGTTTTGGCTGACCACACCCAGCACCAGATCTTTCATATGGCTGTAATCCAGCTCACCGAAGCGTTCCTGAATCAAATCGGAACCCAGGTTCGAGGTCATGATCACCACCGTGTTACGGAAATCGACCGTTCTTCCCTGCCCGTCCGTCAGGCGTCCATCATCCAGCACCTGCAACAGAATGTTAAACACGTCAGGATGAGCCTTTTCCACTTCATCCAGCAGGATGACGGAATAAGGACGACGACGAACCGCTTCCGTCAGGTAACCGCCCTCTTCATAACCGACATATCCCGGAGGCGCACCGACCAGACGCGAGACAGAGTGTTTCTCCATAAACTCGGACATATCGATACGCACCATCGCGTCATCGCTGTCGAACATAAAGTTAGCCAGCGCTTTACACAGTTCGGTTTTACCGACACCGGTTGGCCCCAGGAACAGGAACGAGCCGATGGGTCGATTCGGATCGGATAGCCCCGCACGGCTACGACGAATGGCGTTAGATACCGCTTCGACCGCTTCGTTCTGGCCAATGACGCGCTGATGCAGATCCTGCTCCATACGCAGCAGTTTTTCGCGTTCACTTTCCATCATGCGAGCTACAGGAATCCCCGTCCAGCGCGCCAGCACTTCGGCAATCTCGGCGTCCGTCACTTTATTACGCAACAGACGCATGGTTTTGCCTTCCGACTGCGTGGCGATCTCAAGCTGTTTTTCCAGCTCAGGGATCTTGCCGTACTGTAGCTCGGACATCCGCGCCAGGTCCCCTACGCGACGCGCCTGCTCAATGGCAATTTTCGCCTGCTCCAGCTCCGCCTTGATTGTCTGGGTGCCAGAGAGGGAGGCTTTCTCAGCTTTCCACTCTTCTTCCAGCTCAGAATACTGACGCTCTTTCTCATCCAGCTCTTCGTTGAGCATATCGAGGCGTTTCTTACTCGCTTCATCAGACTCTTTGTTCAATGCCTGCTGTTCCAGCTTGAGCTGAATAATGCGGCGATCGAGTCGGTCCAGCTCTTCCGGTTTCGAGTCAATCTGCATACGGATGCTGGACGCCGCTTCATCGATAAGGTCGATGGCTTTATCCGGCAACTGCCGGTCGGCAATGTAACGATGCGAAAGCGTCGCCGCCGCAACGATGGCCGGGTCAGTGATCTGCACATGATGGTGCAGCTCATAACGCTCTTTCAGACCACGCAAAATCGCGATGGTATCTTCAACGCTTGGTTCTGCGACAAACACCTTCTGGAAGCGTCGCTCCAGCGCGGCATCTTTTTCAATGTACTGACGATACTCGTCCAGCGTAGTGGCACCGACGCAGTGAAGTTCACCACGTGCCAGCGCAGGTTTCAGCATGTTCCCTGCATCCATTGCGCCGTCAGCTTTACCTGCCCCCACCATAGTGTGCAGTTCGTCAATAAACAGGATGACGTTGCCTTCCTGTTTCGCCAGATCGTTCAGCACGCCTTTCAGACGCTCTTCAAATTCACCGCGGTATTTCGCCCCGGCCACCAGCGCGCCCATATCCAGCGCCAGTACGCGACGGCCTTTCAGCCCTTCGGGCACTTCGCCATTAACGATACGCTGCGCCAGCCCTTCAACGATGGCGGTTTTACCGACGCCAGGCTCACCAATCAGCACCGGGTTGTTTTTGGTACGGCGTTGCAGTACCTGAATAGTCCGGCGAATTTCTTCGTCGCGACCGATTACCGGGTCAAGTTTGCCCTGCTCGGCACGTTCGGTCAGATCGACCGTAAATTTTTTCAAAGCCTGACGTTGGTCTTCGGCTCCCTGGTCGTTCACGCTTTCACCTCCGCGCATTTTCTCAATCGCCTGGGTCACATTAGCGGTGGTTGCACCGGCGGATTTCAGCAGGTCGGTTAAGGTACCGCGTGATTCAAGCGCCGCCAGAACAAACAGCTCTGACGAAATAAAGTTGTCCCCACGTTTTTGCGCCAGCTTGTCGCAAAGGTTCAGTACACGCACCAGATCCTGTGACGGCTGTACGTCGCCACCGGTACCTTCTACCTGCGGTAAACGACTCAGCGCCTGATCGATGGCGGTGCGTAACTGGCCGGCATTAATGCCAGCGGACGTTAACAAAGGACGTATCGATCCCCCTTCCTGATTCAGCAAGGCGCTCATTAAATGAAGAGGTTCGATAAATTGGTTGTCGTGCCCCAGTGCGAGGGACTGGGCATCGGCGAGAGCAAGCTGGAATTTATTAGTAAGACGATCCAGACGCATAACTCCTCCCATAACAGGTCAAATTTGCTACTGGAGATTAAATGAGGTCATCCCTCAATTATTCAAGGTTAATAACCTGAATTATGTGAAAAGAAAACGGCGCGTACCGGATCGTCTTGATTCTTTAGGTTATATCAGCCAAATGAAACTTGCCATACGGCCTGTCGTCTTGTCACGGCGCCAGGAGAAAAAATCACCCTTTTCGGTGAATGTACAGCGATCGCCGCCGAAGATCTGGGTCACGCCGACATTATTAAGGCGCTGGCGGGCAAGCTGATAAATATCGGCCAGATATTTATCGCCGGATGCCACAAACGCATTAACCGCCTGAGGATCTTTTTCCATAAAAGCTTGCCGAACCTCAGGCCCCACTTCAAATGCCTGCGGGCCAATCGCCGGGCCAAGCCAGGCGATGAGATTTGCAGAATCGTCCTGGAAGCAGGCAACGGTCTCTTCCAGCACGCCTTCACACAGGCCACGCCAGCCCGCATGCGCTGCTGCAATCTCCGTACCGGCACGGTTACAAAACAACACCGGCAGGCAATCAGCGGTCATCACCGCGCAAACCGTTCCCGGCGTATTGCTGTACGAAGCATCGGCGCGTTTAGACGCATAGGGCTCACCCGTAAGCTTCAGCACCGCTTTACCGTGCACCTGCTCAAGCCAGACCGGTTTTGAAGGAAGGTTTCCCGCAGCAAACAGACGTTTACGGTTCTCTTCGACGTGCTCCAGGTTATCGCCACAGTGCGCACCGAGGTTCAAAGACGCCCACGCACCCTGGCTCACGCCACCGATACGGGTCGAGCTACAGGCGGCCACGCCTTCAGGCAGCGGCCACTCCGGGACAATCAGTTTGGTCATAACCAGTCCACGTGATCCTTATGTTCTTCGAAATCTGCGCGCATCGCGTCGATAAGTTCCACCATATCCTGTGGGATAGGCGCATGCCATTCCATCTGAATTCCGGTGATTGGGTGGTAAAGACGTAGCATCGTCGCATGCAGCGCCTGGCGATCGAATTTACGCAGCACGGAGATGAATTCATCCGATGCGCCCTTTGGTGGACGCGGACGACCGCCGTAAACAGGGTCACCCACCAGTGGATGGGTAATATGCGCCATGTGCACGCGGATCTGGTGAGTACGCCCGGTTTCCAGACGCAGACGCAGGCGCGTATGAATACGGAAATGTTCCATGATGCGGTAGTGGGTTACCGCCGGTTTACCCATCGGGTGCACGGACATATGCGTACGCTTGGTTGGATGACGACTAATCGGCTCTTCCACCGTGCCGCCAGAGGTCATATGACCAATCGCCACCGCTTCATACTCACGGGTGATTTCGCGCAGCTGCAAAGATTCCACCAGTCGAGTCTGGGCGGGGATCGTCTTCGCCACCACCATCAGACCCGTGGTGTCTTTATCCAGACGGTGAACGATACCGGCACGCGGTACGTCAGCTATCGGCGGGTAATAATGAAGGAGTGCGTTAAGTACCGTACCGTCAGGATTACCCGCGCCCGGATGGACGACAAAGTCACGCGGTTTGTTGATGACCAGAATATCGTCATCTTCGTAGACGATATCCAGCGGGATATCCTGCGGCTCGAAGCGGACTTCCTCTTCGATTTCAGCATTGATGGCGACAGCTTCCCCACCAAACACTTTCTCTTTTGGTTTGTCCCAGATCTTGCCGTTTACCAGCACGCGCTGGTCAAGGATCCATTCTTTTATACGTGAACGCGAATAATCAGGGAACAATTCGGCCAAAGCCTGATCTAAGCGTTGACCGAGCTGATTTTCGGAGACTGTTGCGGTGAGTTCTACTCGTTGTGCCATAAACTGCTTCTTCGTTTAACGTTGGGTTTTACGGCTTTGCCGTTTAATATAGTGTGCTATTGTAGCTGGTCTTAATCGGGAGCAGGAACTGAGTTTCTCCCGGACAAACATTTGAGGAAAGTCAAAACGTCATGACGCGCATGAAATATCTGGTGGCAGCGGCCACGTTGAGCCTGGCTTTGGTGGGCTGCTCCGGTTCGAATGAACAGGTCCCTGACAATCCGCCGAATGAAATCTATGCGACTGCACAACAAAAGTTGCAGGACGGTAACTGGAAACAGGCGATAACGCAACTGGAAGCGTTGGATAATCGCTATCCGTTTGGTCCGTATTCACAGCAGGTACAGTTAGATCTGATCTACGCCTACTATAAAAATGCCGATCTGCCGCTGGCTCAGGCAACGATCGATCGTTTCATGCGTCTGAACCCTACCCATCCTAACATCGATTACGTGATGTACATGCGCGGCCTGACTAACATGGCGCTGGATGACAGTGCATTGCAGGGCTTCTTCGGGGTGGATCGTTCTGACCGTGACCCGCAACATGCGCGTGATGCTTTCAATGACTTCTCCAAACTGGTGCGTAGCTACCCGAACAGCCAGTACATTACCGATGCCACTAAGCGTCTGGTGTTCCTGAAAGATCGTCTGGCGAAATACGAGTACTCCGTTGCGGAATACTACACCCGCCGTGGCGCATGGGTTGCCGTGGTTAACCGTGTAGAAGGCATGCTGCGTGATTATCCGGATACCCAGGCCACGCGTGATGGCCTGAAGCTGATGGAGAATGCGTATCGCCAGATGCAGATGACGGCTCAGGCTGACAAAGTGGCGAAAATCATCGCCGCGAACAGCAGCAACACCTGATACCGCTACAACGCATAACGGCAGCCCGCAGGCTGCCGTTTTTTTATTCTTTCAGACTTACGCTGAAGCGGTTTAGCTTCAACACATCCAGTCAACTATGACCGCAATTGCTGGCTTCGACAAGGTAAATCTCACCTCTTCCTGCCCTGCCTCACAAAAAAGATTCCCTGACAAAAACCGACAAAATAACGTGATCTAAATCACACATTTTGACATTAGGTCGGGTATGCTGGAATCACCAAGACGGAAAGACAAGAGGTAAAATTTATGACAATGAACATTACCAGTAAACAAATGGAAATTACTCCGGCAATCCGCCAGCACGTCGCAGACCGTCTCGCCAAACTGGATAAATGGCAAACACATTTGATTAATCCACATATCATCCTGTCCAAGGAGCCGCAGGGTTTCGTCGCTGATGCAACTATCAATACTCCAAACGGCCATCTGGTCGCCAGCGCTAAACACGAGGATATGTACACCGCAATTAACGATTTGATCAACAAGCTGGAACGGCAGCTCAATAAAGTGCAACACAAAGGTGAAGCCCGTCGCGCCACAACATCGGTGAAAGACGCCAGCTTCGCGGAAGAAGTTGAAGAAGAGTAATCCTTTAAATTGAGTGTACCGACAACGCGCCTTCGGGCGCGTTTTTTATTGACAGGATCAAAACAGTACAGGTACTTTAACCCTATCAATTTCAGGATGACCTAATGAAACAGACGCCGTTTTTCTTCGCATTCTTTTTTACCTTCCCCTGACCGGGAGGCGTTTCGTCGTGTGATAAAGAATGCGAAGACGAACAACAAGGCCTCCCACACCGGGAGGCCTTTTTTATTGATAACGATAAAATGAGACAGACAACACTATGACACCGGAAAACCCGCTCCTGGATTTACGCGTAAAAATCAGTGCACTCGACGAAAAGTTACTGGCCCTGCTGGCAGAACGCCGCGCGCTCGCCATTGAAGTGGGCAAAGCCAAGCTGGATTCTCATCGGCCGGTGCGCGATATCGATCGCGAGCGTGATTTACTGGAACGGTTGATACAGCTCGGCAAAGCGCATCATCTTGATGCCCACTACATCACCCGCCTGTTCCAGCTCATCATTGAAGATTCCGTTCTGACGCAACAGGCCCTGCTCCAGCAGCATCTGAACAAAACCAACCCGCACTCTGCTCGGATCGCTTTCCTCGGCCCGAAAGGTTCTTATTCTCACCTGGCGGCTCGCCAGTACGCAGCCCGTCATTTCGAAGAGTTCATTGAGAGCGGTTGTGCAAAATTTGCAGACATCTTCAACCAGGTCGAAACCGGCCAGGCAGATTACGCCGTGGTGCCTATTGAGAACACCAGTTCCGGCGCCATCAACGATGTTTACGATCTGCTCCAGCACACCAGCCTGTCGCTGGTCGGTGAGCTGACTATTCCTATCGATCACTGCGTGCTGGTCTCTGGCTCAACCGATCTGAGTCAGATCGAAACGGTGTACAGCCACCCGCAGCCGTTCCAGCAGTGCAGCCAGTTCCTGAACCGTTATCCGCACTGGAAAATTGAGTACACCGAAAGCACCTCGGCGGCGATGGAAAAAGTGGCGCAGGCAAACTCTCCTGCCGTCGCGGCACTCGGTAGCGAAGCGGGCGGCGCGCTGTATGGCTTACAGGTGCTGGAACGCAATCTGGCCAACCAGACGCAAAATATCACCCGTTTCGTGGTTCTTGCCCGCAAGGCCATCAACGTGTCGGACCAGGTCCCGGCGAAAACCACCCTGCTGATGGCGACCGGCCAGCAGGCGGGTGCGCTGGTTGAAGCGCTGCTGGTGCTGCGTAATCACAACCTGATCATGACGAAGCTGGAATCCCGCCCAATACATGGCAACCCGTGGGAAGAGATGTTCTATCTCGACGTTCAGGCCAACCTGGAGTCTGCATCCATGCAGAAAGCCCTGCGCGAACTGGGCGAGATCACACGCTCCATGAAAGTACTGGGCTGCTATCCGAGCGAAAACGTGGTCCCGGTCGATCCGGCTTAATGTTCGATAAAGCGGCTTTTCTTCATCCCTGCCACATTTACAGGCAGGGTGAAGATGGCACCGGAAAGCGGGTATTTCGCCAGCTCTTCCGCCTCCATATTTTCCCGCGTGGTGGTGATAAACAGCGTTTTCATATCGTCGCCGCCAAAGCAGACCATTGTCGGGCAGCGTACCGGCAGCCGGTATTCTTCCAGCTGTTCGCCTTGCGGTGAAAACCGTGCGATACGCCAGCCGTCAAACAGTGCGCTCCAGTAGCAGCCTTCCTCATCCATTGCCGCTCCGTCGGGTATACCCTCTCCCTCGCTAAAACGGCGAAACTCTTCGCGCTTACCGGGTTCCCCCTGCTTATCAAGCGGCGTACGGTAGATCACACCGTTCGGCGTATCAGAAGTAAACATCCACCGTTTGTCAGGACTAAACGCTAAACCGTTATGCCCCTGAATATCGCACTGGATCACTTTCGGTGTCAGGTCGTTGTCGATACGCATCAACATGGCGCCGTTATAATCTCCCGGCCCCCAGAACGTGCCCGCATAAAACCGTCCCTGATGGTCGGTGCCTCCATCGTTAAAGCGTGCAAGCTGCGAGTTGGACGGGTTATCGCAAACCTTACGCTGGAGCAGGCCGTGTTTATCGGTCAGCCAGATGGCGTTTCGCATCGCGACGATAAATCCGCCGCGTTCACGCAGGGCAAAACACCCAACTTCTTCATGGAATGAGAGCACCGAGTGTTCCGCGGTGGGCAGATGGTACCGATGAATCTCCCCTTCCAGAATATCCGCCCAGTAGAGCGCCTTCTCTTCAGCACTCCACGTCGGGCATTCGGGCAGATGCCCGGTATAGTTCAACAGCAGTTGCGGTTCAGCCATGACAATTCCCCAAAATGAAAAAAGCCAGCATTGCTGGCTTTTAGTATATACATCATCAGATTACTGGCGACTGTCATTTGCCTGGCGCAACAGCGTGCGGCTTTCACTCTGGAACCGCGTGGCGTAATCACCGAACCAGTGCTCCACTTTACGGAAACTGTCGATAAACGCTTGTTTATCGCCGTGTTCCAGCAAGGTGATCGCTTCGCCAAAACGCTGATAGTAGCGCTTGATCAGCGCCAGGTTATTTTCAGACGACATGATGATGTCGGCGTAAAGCTGTGGATCCTGGGCAAACAGTCGCCCGACCATCGCCAGCTCCAGACGATAGATTGGCGAGGAAAGCGCCAGCAATTGTTCAAGCTGAACGTTCTCTTCCGCCAGGTGCAGACCATAGGCGAAGGTTGCAAAGTGGCGCAGCGCCTGAATAAACGCCATGTTCTGATCGTGCTCAACCGCACTGATACGGTGCAAACGTGCCCCCCAGACCTGAATCTGTTCCAGGAACCACTGATACGCTTCCGGCTGACGACCGTCGCAGTAAACCACTACCTGCTTCGCCAGGCTGCCGCTGTCCGGGCCAAACATCGGGTGTAACCCAAGCACGGGCCCGGTGTGCGCCGCCAGCATTGCCTGTAGAGGGCCATTTTTAACGGACGCCAGATCCACCAGAATGCAATCTTCCGGCAGCGGAGGAAGTTTCGCGATAATCTGCTCCGTCACATGAATCGGTACGCTGACGATAACCATTCCGGCATCCTTCATGAGTTCCGGCGCATGCGGCCAGTCCTCTTTTTCCAGGATGCGCACCTGATAGCCAGAAAGCGTCAGCATTTTTTCAAACAGACGCCCCATCTGGCCGCCGCCACCGACAATCACCACCGGACGCAGCGACGGACAGAGAGTTTTGAAGCCCTTGTCGTTTTCGCTGGAATAGGATTCCCGCATCACACGACGCAGGACATCTTCAATTAAGTCCGGTGAAACGCCCAGCGCCTGTGCCTCTTTACGGCGGGAGGCGAGCATAGAGGCCTCACGCTCTGGAACGTAAATTGGCAGGCCGTATTTGCTTTTAACTTCGCCGACCTCAGCAACCAGTGCCATGCGGCGCGCCAGCAGGTCCAGCAACGCCTTATCCACTTCATCAATTTGATCGCGTAATGCGGTCAATTCAGCAACCATAACTATCCTCTTATGCCAGACGCGTCGCCAGCTGGCCGTTCAAATCTTTGTGGATCTCACGCAGTAGCGCATCAGTGGTTTCCCAGCTGATGCAAGCATCCGTGACCGAGACGCCGGGCTTCATCGCGCTACGCGGCTGTTCCGATGACTGATTGCCTTCATGAATATTACTTTCAATCATCAGGCCGATAATTGAACGGTTACCATCTTTAATCTGTGCAATCACAGATTCTGCAACCGCAGGCTGGCGACGGTAATCTTTATTCGAATTACCATGACTGCAATCTACCATCAGCGCCGGACGCAGTCCCGCCTGTTCCATCTCTTTTTCACACTGCGCGACATCCGCCGGGCTGTAGTTTGGCGCTTTACCACCGCGCAGGATCACATGCCCGTCCGGATTGCCCTGCGTTTGCAGCAGGCATACCTGGCCCGCCTGGTTGATCCCGACAAAACGATGGGGCATGGCGGCGGCGCGCATGGCGTTAATCGCCGTGGCCAGGCTGCCGTCGGTACCGTTTTTAAAACCAACCGGCATAGACAGGCCAGACGCCATCTCGCGGTGGGTTTGTGACTCGGTGGTGCGCGCCCCAATCGCAGACCAGCTAAACAGATCGCCGAGGTACTGCGGGCTGTTCGGATCCAGCGCTTCGGTTGCCAGCGGCAGCCCCATGCTGACGAGCTCCACCAGCAGGCGACGCGCAATCTTCAGGCCCGCTTCCACATCAAACGAGCCATCCATGTGCGGATCGTTAATCAACCCTTTCCAGCCAACCGTTGTACGTGGCTTTTCAAAATAGACGCGCATCACCAGATAGAGGCTATCGCTGACCTCCTCCGCTAATGCTTTAAATCGACGAGCGTACTCAATGGCGGTTTCAGGATCGTGAATGGAGCAAGGACCACATACCACCAGCAGGCGCGGATCGCGGCCTGCGATAATGTCAGAAATGGTCTGGCGAGAGTGCTCAATCTGAGCTTCCTGCGCGACGCTCAGCGGGAATTCCGCCTTCAGTTGATCCGGGGTGATTAACACCTGTTCGTCAGTGATATGTACGTTATTCAGCGCGTCTTTTTGCATGATTGCGATCCTGTAAAACTCGTTTGCGATAGTGGTTTTCCTCGAAGAGGTGACACAACGATAACACATCAAGTAAAGATTTCAATCCAAAATTCGTACAGATTATTTTACAGTAGCCATCTATATGCCAAATTACAGGTTAAAAACGTAAACTTAAAATTACACATACGCTTTTAATGCCAGTCTACGCTCACACCAGGGACGCTATCCAGGCGCTGGCCGTTAGCTTAATTATCCTCGGGTCAATTGAGGGAAAGTTGCGTGGCTACATAAATCCTGGCAACAAAAAATGAATAAAAGTATGAATTCCAGCAGACTTAATTGAGCCTGCCTAAATTACTTTGAATATCGTGCTCTGTAAGATTTAGCTTAGGTCAAGACAGGGATATTTCTGACATAATGACGGCTTTGAGAAAGAATGGTATTCTGCCGGAAATTCATAAGGGCATCTATTTCCGGGGCGGTTTGGCGGATTCTGATGAGAAATGCATTCTTGATCGCTTTGCTTCACCTCCCCCTGGCGCTAATGCTTTTCATTTTGGTGAGCCCTGCAAGGGCAGGCTCGCTCACGGAAACGGATAAATCGGTACGTTCGATTGTTTCTGGTATTGTGAGCTACACCCGATGGCCAGCACTTTCCGGCCAGCCTAAGCTCTGTATTTATGCCTCTTCCCGTTACAGACAGGCGCTCAGCAGTGAAGATGTAAATAACCCGTTGTCCTATAGTCCTGTCATTGTGCATAGCGATCGGGAAGCACTCACAGCAAGGTGCGATGCCCTCTATTTCGGGAGCGAATCACCGGCAAAACAACAGGAAATAATAAATCAATATCAGGGCCAGGCGTTGCTATTAATGTCAGAGCAAAATCCTGAATGCGTTATTGGCAGCGCATTTTGTCTGATAATAGAGCACAACAAGGTCAGGTTTTCCGTAAATCTGGATGCGCTGACGCGCAGTGGCGTAAGAGTCAATCCGGATGTATTAATGCTCGCTCGGAATAAGAAGCATGAATAAGGAATTCACACCAACACCGCGTCCGACGTTTAAAAGAACGTTGCGGCGAATCAGCATGATAAGCGTCATTATAACGATGACGTTTATATGGTTGCTGCTGTGTTTCGCTTCCGTGGTGACATTAAAGCAATACGCGCAAAAAAACCTCGAACTCACCGGCGCCACCATGAGCCACAGCCTTGAGGCCTCTCTGGTGTTCAACGATGCCGTGGCGGCAAATGAAACGCTGGCGACCCTCGGCAAGCAGGGGCAATTTGCCGTGGCGGAAGTGCTAAATGCACATCATAAACGGTTTGCCTGGTGGTCGTGGAACCCGGCGGATAATACCGACACGCTGGGCGCGCTGGTCAACCGGTGGTTGTTCCCTGTTCCTGTCGCACAGCCCATCATACATAACGGTAATGTGATTGGCGAAATTCGTCTGACCGCACGAGACAGCCTGATTAGCCACTTTATCTGGCTCTCATTTGCGGTCCTCACTGGCTGCATTCTTTTTGCCTCTGCCGTCGCATTGACCATCACCCGCTCGCTACATCATGGCATGGTTGTTGAAATGCAAAACATCACTGACGTTGTGCATGACGTCCGTACCAACCGCAACTTCTCTCGCCGGGTAACGGAAGGCCGCATTGAAGAGTTCCACCAGTTTGGTGAAGACTTCAACAGCCTGCTGGATGAAATGGAAGAGTGGCAGCTCAAGCTACAGGCGAAAAACGCTCAACTGTTGCGTACCGCCATGCACGATCCGCTCACGGGGCTTGCAAACCGCGCCGCGTTTCGCAACAACATTGCGGCCTTAATGAATGACGCTTCGGCAAAGACCAATTCTGCCCTGCTCTTCCTGGACGGTGATAACTTCAAGTTTATTAACGACACCTGGGGCCATGCCGCGGGCGACTGCGTACTGATCGAAGCCGCAAAAAGGATGGTCGAATTTGGCGAAAAACGTCATCAGTCTTACCGTCTTGGCGGCGACGAGTTTGCCATGATCCTTTATGGCGTCCACACCGCGCGTGAGGTCGAATATATTTGCGCTGCGCTGTCGCAGCAATTTATCCGTCCGTTTGATCTGCATAACGGACACACAGCATCAATGTCACTCAGCATTGGCTTTGCTCTGGCGTGGGAAAATGCCTCCGTCGAGGCATTACTGGAGCAAGCCGATCGCAATATGTACCTGGTCAAAAACCAGCGTTCGAAAACAATACCCTGAAAGGAAGACGATATGTTGAAGCGATACATCGCGCCGTTGTTACTGGCATCTCTGGTTATGTCCGGGTGCCAGACGCCGGAGGGTAAATTCACACCAGAGCAAATCGCGGCCATGAAGTCCTACGGCTTTAACGAACTGAATGGCGACTGGTCCTTGGGCCTGTCGGATAAGATCCTGTTTGATAAAAATGACGCCAGACTGCGTCCGGAAAGTGAAACGCAGATCCAGACTATGGCCTCACGTCTGGCGGCAACCGGTCTGAATCACGCCCGGATGGACGGCCATACGGATAACTATGGCGAAGAGAGCTACAACGAAGCGCTTTCGTTAAAACGTGCCAATGTTGTAGCGGATGCCTGGGCGAAGGGCGCGAACATCCCGCGCAGCAACCTCACTACGCGGGGTTTAGGCAAAAAATACCCTCTCAGCAGCAACCGTACTGCGCAAGGGCGCGCTGAAAACCGCCGTGTTGCGGTAGTTATCAGCACGCCTTAAGGCTATTTAGCGGATGTGCCGGCGAGCGACACGCCTGAAGCCGCTCGCCAGCGCAGCCAGTCAATCACGATAAATACCGCCAGACTGACGCCCATTATCGGCAACGCCAGCCCCAGCAGGAGGCTTATCATGAACGTCACTCCCCTTCCCCACAGCGGCAATGCCAGCCAGCTTTGACAGAGCGTCTGTACCGGGTTCGCGGCTGACGTCGCAGGACGACGCATCCACCACATCCGGTATCCCCAGATAATCAGCACGCACAGCGCAACGCCAAACGCGATGAGCAGCAGCTGATTTGCCAGACCAAACAGGATCCCCATATGGAAATCCACGCCCCAGCGGGTGAGTTTAGCCATCAGCGGGAAATCCCCAAAGCGAGTCCTGTCCAGCACCTTCAGAGAGTGGGGGTCCACGGCAACGGCATCAACCTGCGTCGGCCAGCGGCGATCGATTTCCGTCACCGTCCAGGCCTGGTCGACACTGCTTGCCGGACGGATCTCAACGTTGTTAGCATCAATTCCTGACTGGCGGGCGGCCTGCAATACGCTGTCAAAAAGCGACAGTTCAACAGGCATTTCAGGCATCGACATTCCGCCGTGATGACCACGATGTTCGGCGTGTTCATCCATCATTTCCGGCGCACCGGAAAGGGTGGTGTTTACCTGCGGCGTCAGCCAGTTCATCTCTGCACGCAGCTTATCGACGTTGCCACCGGCCCATTGTGACCAGGTTAACCCGGTGACTGAGAACAGCAGCATTCCCGCCAGTAACGTCCAACCTAAGATCACATGCAGGCGACGACGATTCTGGAAACGATTGTTAATACGGCGCTTCGGTCGGGTATAGAACCACAGCGCGATCCCGCCCAGGGCAGCAACCCACATCCACGAGGCGGCTAACTCGCTATAGAGGCGTCCGAGGTTGCCCAGCATCAGCGAGGTATGCAGATAATCGATAGTCTGACGCAGCGGTAAAATCCCGCTGGTGCCGTAGACGGTCATATCCCCTCGAACCTCAAGGCTGGCGGGATCAATAAAAATAGCCCGATGCTCGGAGGGACCCAGCGCCGAGTCGGCAAACATCACGCGGGTCGTTTCGCCCTCTTCCAATCCCGGACGAACAGCATGTAAACGCAGCGCTGAACCCACGGCCTTTTCGGCCGCGGCAATTTGTGCAGCAAGAGGCTGCGCCTCACCCACGGCATCCGTGTGGAGTGCATGATGGTACAGCGCATTTTCAAGCTGCGGCGTGGCGACATACAGCGTACCGGTCAGCGCTGCGAAGAAAATAAACGGACCAACAAACAGCCCGATATAGAAATGGAGGCGACGCAGCAGGTTTCCCCATGCCGCGCACGGAGTGCAGGTAGTCATACTTTTCCTTTTTAAGGCAAAAAGTGAGTGATTTTGTTTTAAAGGGAGAAAGCAGACCGACGCGGCGGCGCGCGGGTATCGGGGTAAAGCCAGGGGAAAAAGTGCCAGTGGCTGACCGCCTGACGAGGCGGCTTCATGCGCAGCCGCTGCAACACCACGCTGAGCAGAACGATAAGCGCCAGCATCACGCCCGGCACATGCGCTAACAGCACGCAGTAGCCGCAAGCTTCCGCATGGTCAACTGGCATGGAATGCGGCATATCCCCATGATGCTCGTCCATCGACATCATGCTCATGTCATGGTGCATACCCGGCATGGCGCTCATGGGATCTTTTTGCAGCGAGACGGAGATCAGCGGCGCCACGACGATCAGCAGGATCGCAAACAGCGCGGTCAATGCCGCTGCGCGTTTCCAGCTATGCTGATGCAGTACGTTATCCACTTACCCTCCACCCAAGAGGCGAACATTGTAAATGATTTATGACGGAAGGGTTAACGCGAGAGGTGCGATGGGATAAAAAAAGGGCCAGCCTTTCGGCCAGCCCTTTCTGACAGGATGTCGCTTAAGCGAATCTTAGTTCAGACGCTCTTTAATACGAGCAGACTTACCAGTACGCTCACGCAGGTAGTACAGTTTAGCTTTACGTACAGCACCACGACGTTTAACAGCAATGCTGTCAACTACCGGAGAGTGAGTCTGGAAGACACGCTCAACGCCTTCGCCGTTGGAAATTTTACGAACAGTGAATGCAGAGTGCAGACCGCGGTTACGAATAGCGATAACCACGCCCTCGAATGCCTGCAGACGTTTTTTGGAACCTTCAACAACCCATACTTTCACTTCCACGGTGTCACCTGGACGGAAGGAAGGTACGTCCTGCTTCATCTGCTCTTGTTCAAGTTGCTTAATAATGTTGCTCATAATTTAATCTCTTATCCTGGGTAAACTGATATTCGGGAGCGTATTACGCTTTCCCATCATGTTCATGCTGCTGGTGCGCGTGTTCGGTTTTGAACTCGGCCAGCAACTTTGCTTGCTCTTCAGTCAGAGCCAGGTTTTCCAGAAGTTCAGGTCTTCTAAGCCAGGTCCGGCCCAGCGACTGCTTCAAACGCCAGCGACGTATCTCGGCATGGTTTCCAGACAGTAACACTGCCGGGACTTCCATCCCTTCTAACACTTCAGGACGAGTATAGTGTGGACAGTCCAGCAATCCATCGGCAAAGGAATCTTCCGTTGCCGAAGCTTCATGGCCCAGAACCCCCGGAATAAACCGGGCGACGGAGTCAATCAACGTCATTGCTGGTAGCTCACCACCGCTGAGAACGTAATCGCCGATAGACCATTCTTCGTCAATCTCGGTTTGAATTACCCGCTCATCTATCCCTTCGTAGCGACCACAGACCAGAATCAGCTTTTGATTCGTCGCCAGTTCGCTCACGCCCGCTTGATCAAGCTTGCGTCCCTGAGGTGACAGATAAATCACCTTCGCGCCTTCACCTGCCGCGGCTTTTGCTGTGTGAATGGCGTCCCGTAAGGGTTGCACCATCATCAACATCCCCGGTCCGCCGCCGTAAGGACGATCGTCCACGGTACGGTGCCGGTCATGCGTGAAGTCACGAGGACTCCAGCTCTGGATGCTCAGCAGGCCATTCTTTACTGCCCGGCCAGTTACCCCGTAATCGGTAATCGCGCGGAACATTTCAGGAAACAGGCTAATTATGCCAATCCACATAGCGCCGTCTTTTACCGTTTATCCGGAGAATTTAAAAACCAGGATCCCAATCTACTTCAATGGTTTGAGTAGTGAGATCGACTTTCTTGATAACCTGTCCATCGAGGAACGGGACCAACCGCTCCTTGATGCCAAATGCATCTTTCAGGTTTGCCTTAATGACGAGAACGTCATTTGACCCGGTTTCCATCATGTCGATGACTTTCCCCAGGCTGTAGCCTTCAGTGGTCACTACCTGGCAACCCATAAGGTCTTTCCAGTAGTAGTCACCCTCTTCCAGTTGCGGCAACTGCGACGAATCCACGACAATTTCACAATTAGTCAGCGCATTCGCGGCATCACGATCGTCAATGCCTTTCAGCTTGATGATGATGTCCTGATTGTGGTGACGCCAGCTTTCCAGCTCGACCTCTTCCCACTTACCGGCTTTCTGGATAAACCAAGGCTGGTAATCAAAAATGCTATCAGCGTCTTCAGTGGAGGAAAACACTCTGAGCCAACCACGGATACCGTAGCAAGAACCCATTTTTCCCAATACGATCGGTTCAACAGGTGCTTTATTGCTCATCATGACCACCGTGACAGATTAAGCTGCTTTGTTTGCTGCTTTGATCAGCGTAGCAACGCGATCGGAAACAGTAGCGCCCTGGCCAACCCAGTGAGCGATACGATCCAGATCCAGACGAGTTTCTTCTTCTGCGCCAGAGGCCAGTGGGTTGAAGAAACCAACGCGCTCAATGAAGCGACCGTTGCGTGCATTACGGCTGTCAGTCACAACAACCTGGTAGAACGGACGCTTTTTAGCGCCGTGACGTGCTAAACGAATAGTTACCATAACATCCTCTTGTGTGAATAAAACAACCGGGCCCCATCGAGGAACGGAGCCCGGGTGTCATATTAAAAGCCCGAAAATTTTACTCATTTTCGGGCAAAAAGCAATCTCAAAAGCGATTATCGCCCAGGAAAACCGGGCGGCATCATGCCTTTCATGCCGCGCATCATCTTCGCCATGCCGCCTTTCTTCATTTTCTTCATCATGCGCTGCATGTCGTCGAACTGTTTCAGAAGGCGGTTAACGTCCTGGACCTGCATGCCGCAACCGGCTGCGATACGGCGCTTGCGGGAACCTTTGATGATTTCTGGCTTCGCGCGCTCTTTCAGCGTCATCGAGTTGATGATTGCCTCCATACGCACCAGCACTTTGTCATCCATCTGGGATTTGACGTTGTCCGGGATCTGCCCCATACCCGGCAGTTTACCCATCAGGCTTGCCATACCGCCCATGTTTTTCATCTGACGCAGTTGCTCAAGGAAGTCGGTCAGATCGAAACCGTCACCTTTTTTCAGCTTGCTGGCGAGTTTTTCAGCCTGCGCGCGGTCAACCTTGCTTTCGATATCTTCGATCAGCGACAGCACGTCGCCCATGCCGAGGATACGGGAGGCAATACGATCCGGGTGGAACGGCTCCAGCGCTTCGGTTTTCTCGCCCACGCCGAGGAACTTAATTGGCTTACCGGTGATATGACGAATAGACAGCGCCGCACCGCCGCGAGCGTCGCCGTCGACTTTGGTCAGCACCACGCCGGTTAACGGCAGGGCTTCGTTAAACGCTTTTGCGGTGTTCGCCGCATCCTGACCGGTCATGGCGTCGACAACAAACAGGGTCTCTACCGGATTGATAGAAGCATGAACCTGCTTGATTTCGTCCATCATCGCTTCGTCAACGTGCAGTCGCCCGGCGGTATCCACCAGCAGCACGTCGTAGAATTTCAGCTTCGCCTCTTTCAGCGCCGCGTTAACGATGTCAACAGGCTTCTGCGCCACGTCGGACGGGAAGAAGTCTACGCCAACCTGCTCGGCCAGCGTTTCCAGCTGTTTGATCGCCGCCGGGCGATACACGTCCGCCGAAACCACCAGCACTTTTTTCTTGTGCTTTTCGCGCAGGAATTTCCCCAGCTTACCGACGCTGGTGGTTTTACCCGCACCTTGCAGACCCGCCATCAGCACGACGGCTGGTGGCTGAGCCGCCAGGTTAAGCACCTGGTTCTCTTCGCCCATCGCCGAAACCAGCTCGTTACGGACGATTTTGACGAACTCCTGACCCGGAGTCAGGCTCTTGTTAACTTCATGACCAACCGCTTTCTCTTTCACGCGGTTGATAAAATCACGCACGACCGGCAACGCAACGTCTGCTTCCAGCAGCGCCATGCGCACTTCGCGCAGCGTTTCCTTGATGTTCTCTTCGGTGAGGCGTCCACGGCCGCTGATGTTGCGCAGCGTGCGCGACAAACGATCGGTTAAATTATCAAACATTGTCTCTCGCCTGGGGTAGAAACGTTAGGTCGCCTGGGCGACACATACACAGAATTTTGCCGGAGTATAACATGAAGGCGCCTTTGTTGTTATGCAACGGTTGGAGCAGGCGTCACGTAACGTTATACTGCTTCTCTTTCTTATTAAGACAACTGTCGACGCCTATATGCCTGTTTTCGCACTGATCGCCCTTGTTGCCTACTCTGTCAGCCTCGCGCTGATCATTCCTGGCCTGCTGCAAAAAAACAGCGGCTGGCGGCGCATGGCTATTCTTTCGGCAGTGATCGCACTGATTAGCCATGCGTTTGCGCTGGAATCACGCATCATTCCCGGCGACGGCAGCGTGCAAAATCTGAGCGTGCTGAACGTCGGCTCGCTGGTCAGCCTGATGATCTGTACGGTCATGACCATTGTCGCGTCTAAAAATCGTGGCTGGCTGCTGCTGCCGATAGTCTACGCCTTTGCGCTGATCAACCTGGCGTTAGCCACGTTCATGCCCAATGAGTTTATTACCCATCTGGAAGCCACGCCGGGGATGCTGGTGCATATCGGCCTGTCTCTATTCTCCTACGCGACGCTGATCATCGCCGCCCTTTACGCCATGCAGCTCGCCTGGATCGACTACCAGCTGAAAAATAAAAAGCTGGCGTTTAACCATGAAATGCCGCCGCTGATGGTGATTGAGCGTAAGATGTTCCACATCACCCAGGTCGGCGTGGTTTTGCTGACGCTGACGCTGTGCACGGGCTTGTTTTATATGAAGAACCTGTTCAGCGTGGAGAATATCGATAAAGCGGTCCTCTCCATCATCGCGTGGTTTGTCTATATTGTCCTGTTATGGGGCCATTATCATGAAGGCTGGCGCGGTCGTCGCGTGGTCTGGTTCAACGTTGCGGGTGCGGGCATTCTCACGCTTGCCTATTTTGGTAGCCGCTTCATACAGCAATTTGCTGGCTAAGTAACAAAAGGAGTTCCCCCTGGAACACATCTCTACCACCACGCTGATCGTCATTCTGGTCATCATGGTGGTCATTTCCGCTTATTTCTCTGGCTCTGAAACCGGCATGATGACGCTGAACCGCTACCGGTTACGTCATCGCGCCAAGCAGGGTAACCGTGCCGCGCGTCGTGTCGAAAAGCTTCTGCGTAAGCCGGACCGTCTGATTAGCCTGGTGCTTATCGGTAACAACCTGGTCAATATTCTCGCCTCTGCACTGGGCACCATCGTCGGGATGCGTCTGTACGGCAATGCAGGCGTGGCGATTGCCACAGGTGTGCTCACGTTTGTGGTACTGGTGTTTGCGGAAGTGCTACCCAAAACCATCGCGGCGCTTTACCCGGAAAAAGTCGCCTACCCGAGCAGCTTCCTGTTAGCACCGCTGCTTATTCTGATGATGCCGCTGGTCTGGCTGCTGAATATGGTGACACGGGTGCTGATGCGCATGGTTGGTATAAAGGCAGACGTCACCATCAGCAGCGCGCTCAGCAAAGACGAACTGCGTACCATCGTGAACGAATCCCGCTCGCAGATCTCCCGTCGCAATCAGGACATGCTCCTGTCGGTGCTGGATCTGGAAAAGGTCAGCGTTGACGACATTATGGTGCCGCGCAATGAAATCGTCGGGATTGATATTAACGACGACTGGAAGGCCATTGTCCGCCAGCTGACGCACTCCCCGCACGGGCGTATCGTCCTCTATCGCGATTCTCTCGACGATGCCATCAGCATGCTGCGCGTGCGCGAGGCCTATCGTCTGATGACTGAGAAAAACGAGTTCACCAAAGAGGTGATGCTGCGCGCCGCCGACGAAATTTACTACGTGCCGGAAGGCACCCCGCTGAGCACGCAGCTGGTGAAGTTCCAGCGAAACAAGAAGAAAGTCGGTCTGGTGGTGGATGAATACGGCGACATACAGGGACTGGTGACGGTCGAAGATATTCTGGAAGAGATTGTCGGGGACTTTACCACGTCAATGTCGCCTTCCCTTGCAGAAGAAGTCACCCCGCAAAACGACGGGTCAGTGCTTATCGACGGCAGCGCCAACATTCGTGAAATCAATAAAGCGTTTAACTGGCATTTGCCGGAAGACGAAGCGCGGACGATGAACGGAATGATCCTGGAAGCGCTGGAAGAGATCCCGGCGGCAGGCACGCGCGTGCGCATTGAGCAGTATGATATTGATATTCTGGACGTTCAGGACAACATGATTAAGCAGGTGAAGGTCCTGCCCGTTAAACCTTTACGCGAAAGTATCGCCGAGTAATGTTGTAGGCCGGGTAAGGCGAAGCCGCCACCCGGCACTACGGGTCGGCAAATTACGCTTTCGCTTTCGCCACGGTCACCATCGCAGCGCGAATAGTACGACCGTTCAGGGTATACCCTTTCTGCATCACGCCCAGCACGTTACCCGCAGCAACGTCTTCGGATTCCACCATCGCAATGGCCTGGTGAACGTTTGGATCCAGCGGTACATCCGTATCGGCAATCACTTCAACACCGAACTTACGCACCACATCCAGCATGGATTTCAGCGTCAGCTCGATGCCTTCAATCATCGCCGCGTTATCCGGATTAGCTTTATCCGCCACTTCCAGCGCGCGATCCAGGCTGTCGATCACCGGAAGCAGTTCGTTGACGAATTTCTCCAGCGCAAATTTGTGCGCCTTTTCAACATCCAGCTCGGTACGACGGCGCAGGTTTTCCATTTCCGCTTTGATACGCAGTACGCCATCGCGTTCGCGATTCTGCGCTTCTACCAACTGAGCTTCCAGATTGGCAATTTTTTCATCGCGCGGGTCCACCTGCTCAGCAGACGTGTCTGGCTCTACTGCCTCAACTTCATCGTGCTGTTCCGTGATAATTTCTTCAGGGGCTTGCCCCTCAGGCGTTTTCTGTTCTTTACTACTCATGAATTTCTCCGCGTTTTTCTGCATTCATCTCGCTAACTTCGCTTATTATGGGGATCAGTTTCCTGGATTCAAGGGAACAAGGCAGATTGTCATCATTCATCAGGCACAAGGACCTCCAGAAAATGAATAATCATTTCAGGTGTATTGGGATCGTCGGCCATCCGCGTCACCCTACCGCATTGACGACACATGAAATGTTGTATCGCTGGCTGTGTGGTAAAGGCTATGAAGTGATGGTCGAGCAGCAGATCGCCCAGGAGTTGCAGCTTAAAAGCGTCAGAACCGGCACGCTGGCGGAAATTGGCCAGCAGGCGGATCTCGCCGTGGTGGTCGGCGGCGACGGCAATATGCTGGGCGCGGCGCGAACGCTGGCTCGCTATGATATTAAGGTTATTGGTATTAACCGTGGCAATCTTGGTTTCCTGACCGACCTCGACCCGGACAATGCGCAACAGCAGCTGGCGGACGTGCTGGAAGGTCACTATATCAGTGAAAAACGGTTTTTACTTGAAGCCCAGGTCTGCCAGCAGGATTGCCAGAAGCGCATCAGCACCGCTATTAACGAGGTGGTTCTCCACCCTGGTAAAGTGGCGCACATGATCGAGTTCGAAGTCTATATCGACGAAATCTTCGCTTTCTCGCAGCGCTCTGACGGGCTGATTATTTCAACCCCGACGGGGTCAACTGCCTATTCGCTTTCAGCCGGAGGCCCAATCCTGACGCCCTCGCTGGATGCGATCACCCTGGTGCCGATGTTCCCGCATACGCTCTCGGCGCGTCCGCTGGTGATCAACGGCGACAGCACCATCCGCCTGCGTTTTTCACATCGCCGCAGCGACCTGGAGATCAGCTGCGACAGCCAGATTGCGCTTCCCATTCAGGAAGGAGAAGATGTCCTCATTCGCCGCTGCGATTATCACCTGAACCTTATCCATCCAAAAGATTACAGTTATTTCAATACATTAAGCTCAAAACTCGGCTGGTCAAAAAAATTGTTCTGATTTTACATCCAGCGCTTTACTGTATATAAAACCAGTTTATACTGTATACAAACACAGTTATGGTTTTTCATACAGGAAAACAATTATGCTGGCACAACTGACCATCAGCAACTTTGCCATTGTTCGTGAGCTTGAGATCGACTTCCATAGCGGAATGACGGCGATTACCGGTGAAACCGGTGCAGGTAAATCCATTGCCATTGATGCCCTCGGCTTGTGCCTCGGGGGTCGTGCAGAGGGTGATATGGTGCGCACAGGTGCGGCCCGTGCCGATCTCTGCGCCCGCTTCTCGTTAAAAGACACGCCTGCCGCCCTGCGCTGGCTGGAAGCGAACCAGCTGGAAGATGGACGTGAGTGTTTACTTCGTCGCGTTATCAGCAGTGACGGCCGCTCCCGCGGTTTTATCAATGGTACAGCGGTTCCCCTTTCCCAGCTTCGCGAGCTGGGCCAGCTGCTCATCCAGATCCATGGTCAGCACGCGCACCAGCAGCTAATCAAACCCGAACAGCAGAAAGCCCTGCTCGATGGCTACGCGGGTGAGTACGCGCTTACTCAACTCATGGCGGAGCACTATCGTCAGTGGCATCAAAGCTGCCGCGAACTTGCGCAGCATCAACAGCAAAGCCAGGAGCGTACCGCGCGCGCCGAGCTGCTGGAATATCAGTTGAAAGAGCTGAACGAATTTAACCCTCAGGCGGGTGAATTTGAGCAAATCGACGAGGAGTACAAGCGTCTGGCCAACAGCGGTCAGCTGCTTTCCATCAGTCAGAATGCCCTGAACATGCTGGCGGATGGCGAAGACGTGAATTTGCAGAGCCAACTATATACCGTGCGTCAGCTTGTGACCGAACTGACCGGCATGGACAATAAGCTTTCTGGCGTACTGGAAATGCTGGAAGAGGCCGCAATTCAGATTTCAGAAGCCGGGGATGAGCTGCGCCACTACTGTGAACGTCTGGATCTCGACCCGAACCGTCTGTTCGAGCTGGAGCAACGCATCTCCCGTCAGATTTCACTGGCGCGTAAGCATCACGTTACCCCGGAAGAGCTGCCGAATTACTATCAGTCTCTGCTGGAGGAACAGCAGCAGCTGGACGATCAGGCCGATTCCCTCGAAACCTTGTCTCTGGCGGTTAATCTGCATCATCAGCAGGCGCTGGAAACAGCGAAACGGCTGCACGACGTGCGACAGCACTATGCTCTGGAGCTTAGCCAGCATATTACCGACAGCATGCATACGCTGGCGATGCCGCATGGGGTGTTCACTATTGATGTTCGCTTTGAAGAGCATCACCTGACGGCGGAAGGCGCAGACCGCGTAGAATTCCGCGTCACCACCAACCCGGGCCAGCCTTTACAGGCGATTTCGAAAGTGGCTTCTGGCGGTGAACTGTCGCGTATCGCCCTGGCCATTCAGGTGATTACCGCCCGTAAAATGGAAACCCCGGCGTTGATTTTCGATGAAGTGGATGTGGGTATCAGCGGCCCGACCGCGGCCGTTGTCGGCAAACTGCTGCGTCAGTTGGGTGAATCGACGCAGGTTATGTGTGTGACTCACCTGCCGCAGGTCGCCGGCTGTGGTCATCACCACTTTATCGTTAGCAAGGAAACCGATGGCGAAATGACGGAAACGCACATGAAGCCGCTGGATAAACGCTCACGCTTGCAGGAGCTGGCACGCCTGCTGGGGGGCAGTGAAGTCACCCGTAATACGCTCGCGAATGCGAAAGAACTGCTGGCGGCATAAACTTTTTCGGGATCTCAGGGTCATACAGAACAACAAAAACGCCGCCAGACCGGTTTCAAAGTGGGGCAAGGTCTATTATCATCGGCATATTACATATGAGCCGCGTACTGCTCGGGCCCGAAAAGGAATCAAATCACTATGCGCTGTAAAACGCTGACCGCTGCCGCAGCGGTTCTTCTGATGTTGACCGCAGGCTGTTCCACTCTGGAGAAAGTGGTTTACCGTCCTGACATCAACCAGGGGAACTACCTTACTCCTAACGATGTGTCCAAAATCCGCGTAGGTATGACACAACAGCAGGTCGCTTATGCCCTGGGAACCCCGATGATGTCCGATCCGTTCGGCACAAACACCTGGTTCTATGTATTCCGCCAGCAGCCTGGTCATGAAGATGTGACCCAGCAAACCCTGACGCTGACCTTCAGCAGTGCCGGTGTGCTGACCAACATCGACAACAAGCCTGCCCTGACCAAATAATCAGGTGCCAGCAACGCAAAAAGGTGCTCAATGAGCACCTTTTTTGTGTATGTTTATTTGGCTACTTACCGGATTTCTCTGCTCGCTGACGGCGCAACTCTTTCGGGTCGGCAATCAGCGGACGATAGATTTCAACCCTGTCGCCCTCTTTCAGCACATCACCGAGCTTAACCGGACGGCTATAAATGCCGACTTTATTCTTCGCCAGGTCAATATCACGGCGAAGTTCAAGGATGCCGGAGGCCCGGATAGCCGCCTCAACGGTGGCGCCCTCTTCAAGCGTCACGCGCTGCAAATACTGCTTCTCCGGCAGCGCATACACCACCTCAACAGCAATCTTATGCGACACTGTAAACCTCTTTGGCGCGCGTGGTGAACGCCTGAACCATATTCGAGGCCAGCTCTTTAAAGATTCGGCCAAACGCCAGTTCGATCAGCTTATTGGTAAATTCAAAATCCAGATGAAACTCAATGCGGCAGGCGTCAGCGCTCAGTGGCGTAAACTTCCACCCTCCCATCAGTTTTTTAAACGGACCATCCACCAGATGCATCAAAATACTCTGATTGCTCGTCAGGATATTGCGCGTGGTGAACGTTTTGCTGATCCCCGCTTTGGAGACATCCACGGCCGCAGTCATCTGCGTCGGGCCGGATTCCAGCACCCGACTACCGGTGCATCCTGGAATAAATTCCGGATAGGACTGAACGTCGTTCACTAACTGATACATTTGTTCCGCGCTGTAGGGAACAAGCGCAGTACGGCTAATCTGAGGCATAGCATTTTCCATGGTCACACAACAGACAAATAATAACATTTATCACCTGTTAAAAAAACGCTAAGCCTTATCTCGTGCTAAGATAGCGCGTTAGACCTCACAGGACGCAATGAGGTGACTTTTTAAAATCAGATTACCGACGGCTTTACGACACTTATGACGAAGAAAAAAGCACATAAACCTGGTTCGGCGACCATTGCGCTCAACAAGCGTGCTCGCCACGAGTATTTCATCGAAGAAGAATTCGAGGCCGGCCTTGCGTTGCAGGGCTGGGAAGTAAAATCGCTGCGTGCCGGGAAAGCCAACATCGGCGACAGCTACGTGATCCTGAAAGACGGTGAGGCCTTCCTGTTCGGCGCGAACTTTACGCCGCTGACCGTCGCCTCTTCACATTACGTTTGCGATCCTACCCGCACCCGTAAGCTGCTGCTTAACAAGCGCGAGCTGGAATCCCTCTACGGACGCATCAACCGCGAAGGCTTCACCGTAGTTGCGCTCTCTTTGTACTGGAAAAACGCCTGGTGCAAAGTGAAAATCGGCGTGGCGAAAGGTAAGAAACAGCACGACAAGCGTACTGACCTGAAAGCACGCGAGTGGCAGCTCGATAAAGCACGTATCATGAAAAACGCAGGACGTTGATTCTGCGCGCTTATTGTACTATTCAATAAGTTAGCGTTTCGGGCTGGTATCGAGGAAGTGAAATCTGGTATACTGAGTTCAACACTATTGGGGCTGATTCTGGATTCGACGGGATTTGCGAAACCCAAGGTGCATGCCGAGGGGCGGTTTGCCTCGTTAAAAGCCGCAAAAAAATAGTCGCAAACGACGAAAACTACGCTTTAGCAGCTTAATAACCTGCTAAGAGCCCTCTCTCCCTAGCTTCCGCTCTTAAGACGGGGATCAAAGAGAGGTCAAACCCAAAAGAGATCGCGTGGAAGCCCTGCCTGGGGTTGAAGCGTTAAAACTAATCAGGCTAGTTCGTTAGTGGCGTGTTTGTCCGCAGCTGGCGTGCGAATGTAAAGACAAACTAAGCATGTAGTACCGAGGATGTAGAAATTTCGGACGCGGGTTCAACTCCCGCCAGCTCCACCACTTTTGATAGCACTGCAACCGGACAGTGGAAATAAAAACAGCCACTTACGGACACTGACCAGACAGCAGGCAGACCGAGAAAAGACAAAAATATGCACGTGAAATGCACGTGCACTTTAAAAGAACCCCAGATTTCATGCGCTGGGGTTTTTCTATTTGTAACTAAGGGTAACAAAAATCCTTCACCATTTTGCACCCTACTCGCCTCGAGACTGTTTTTTTCACAGCAAGCGCTGTATATAATCACAGTCATATTTAAGCAGCGTTCGATGACTAATTTACTAAAGGTGCACAAACTGGTGTGCCAAAGTATTGACCAGACGTTGACATTCTCAGTATCAATAACCGAGATTTTTGCTTCATCGGAAGTTGAAATAACCCCCCTCCACAAACTGACACGACATGCCCTGCCGCCAGCAATTTATCTAAGGCCATATAAACAGCTGTATATAACTCTTATTTAATCATTAATAAACTACGCTAATCGCCCAACCGAATTACCTTACCACCCAACCATTCTTGCTTATACATTAACTGTCTAACAAATTCATAAGTCATGCTTACAGAACCATTATTTTTATCAGGTAAAGAATCCGTTAAATTAACCAACTCTACAATAGCGTGTTTTTTGCATATTGCCGTAGTTATTTTATGTAAGGCATCCAGTCTCCGCCTGCTTGACCTTGCTTTTACGCCGTCAATTTTCTTTTTAGTTTTTAGCCAGTTACTGCTGTATTTTACTTTTCTGCCTAGTATATTATTCAGGTTCCTTAGCTTTTTATTACCTTCCATGTTGGCAAATTGCTCGACCAGACTCTCACACGCTGTGAGTTGCATAAGCCATTCATTATTTAGCAAAATTTTGGTTTTGCTAAATGATGGATGAAGGGGTTCAGGAACAACTTCTTCTGTATTAAAGCTTATATACCATTTATCAAGCTTTCTTGAAATAGTAACATTCTTTAATACTCCTGTTATCTCTCGGCTTTTACGATACTTAACCCACCCTAGTTTGGGCAATGATACTAAATGCTTTTCTTGGTCCAGTCTGACTCTTTGGCATGGCACTCTAAAAGAATCATTACGGCCTTTCTTTTTGAATCGAGGATATTGTGACTTTCCCGAAAAGAAGTTTTTAAAAGCTCTATCCAGATCTCTTAATGATTGTTGCAAGCACTGTGATGGAGCCATTTTTAGCCATGCAAGGCACTCTTCGTTTTTCCAATTAACTAGTTCTGATGCTAGTTGATTGTAATTCAAGAATTTCTTACCCGAATCATAATTCTCATTAATAAGAGCAAGTCCTTTATTGTATACAAATCGACAGGAACCTGCGAAAACCAAAAAGTCATTCATATGAGTTTTATTCGGCTCAAGCAAAAATTTAAATGCCTGTTTCTTAATCACAATAGAACCTATACACGCTCAATTTGAGAAAGCCAATTTTAAATGATGATCGGCTTTTTTATCGAGTGAATATGACGGCTATGTTCAGCTATATTCATTCGATAAAAAAGCCCTGCATGTGCAGGGCTTTACGGTTTAGTAGTGCTGAATTAGCCTTGCAGCAGAGACAGAACCTGCTGAGGAACCTGGTTAGCTTTAGCCAACACGGAGTTACCGGCCTGCTGGATGATCTGCGCTTTAGACATATTTGACACTTCGGTCGCATAGTCGGCGTCCTGAATACGGGACTGCGCTTCAGACAGGTTGGTGGTGGTGTTGTTCAGGTTGGTTACTGCAGAATGCAGACGGTTCTGTACAGCACCCAGGGAAGAACGGAATTTGTCGATAGAGCTGATTGCATCGTCCAGCGCTTTCAGTGGGTCAGCAGTGGTTGCTGCTTTAGTTGCTGCATCTGTGGTGAATTTCCCATCTTCCTGTACATATACAGCCTTACCGGAATTGTTAGTAATGGAGCCGTCTTTCTGCAGGAAAATCTCAGTTTCATTCTTGGCAGCTAACGTACCGTCAGTCTGAGTGTAAGCTTGATTACCACCAATTGTAACTTTGCCAGTATTAGCTGCTACTGTCGTTGTGCCAGTTGTGAAACCAGTCGTTTTGGTAGCAGACTGCATAGCTTCAGCGCTGATTCGGGCACCAGTAACTACAATTGCACCACTCTGACCAGCAACAGTTGCACCCGCTAATTTGATTTCAGTCTTATCTTCGGTCGTAATGGTGACTGGAACTGCCGCCGCAGGAGTAGTTGTGTTTTGAGTAAGAGCATCAAGAGTTGCAGGCTTAATACCAGCACCAGCACTGTTCTGAGTCAGGTTGCCATCAATACCAATGAAAAGCTTGGAACCATCTTTCGCAGTGATTTTACCATCGCTTGACAGAACAACATCTACAGATGTTGCACCAATCTTAACGTTCAGATTAGCGGTATCACCTGCTTTAGGAGTCAGGATAGATTGTAACTTGGCGCTATTACTTGGAGTTGTTGCGTCACCAGCTGCAATAGTAGCATTGAATGTAAAATCATTAGTATCTTTATGATACGTATAGTTATTACCAGTAACAGCGTCGAAACCACTGGTAATATTAGCATTAACTACGGCAGTATCACCTAAGCCAGCAAACACGTCAGCTACGGTAGATTCGTTCAATCCCGCGCTTACTGTATACTTAGTTACGCCATTAGCATCTGCAGCAGGAGCAGCGATAGGACCGCCAGCAGCTGTTGTAGTGAGCTGAGCAGCTGTCAAATCAGCTTTAGTTGCTGCCTTATTAGCTACTGAACCTTCACCATTAACGTTAAAGCCAGTCAGGTTCAGAGTAGACGAGTCAATTTTTTTCAGGTCGATAGTGATGGTCTGGCCATCGTTCGCGCCAACCTGAATTTTCATGGAGCCGTCTTTTGCCAGCACGTTCACGCCGTTGAACTGGGTCTGACCGGATACGCGGTCAATTTCGTCCAGACGGGATTTGATTTCGTCCTGGATGGAGTCCAGGTCAGACTTGGAGTTGGTGCCAGTAGAAGACTGAACAGTCAGCTCACGGATACGCTGTAAGTTGTTGTTGATTTCAGACAGTGCGCCTTCAGTAGTCTGTGCAACGGAGATACCGTCGTTGGCGTTACGGGCAGCCTGAGTCAGACCTTTGATGTTAGAGGTGAAACGGTTAGCAATCGCCTGGCCAGCAGCGTCATCTTTTGCGCTGTTGATACGCAGACCGGAAGACAGACGCTCAATGGCAGTAGACATTGAAGACTGGTTTTTGTTGATGTTGTTCTGGGTGATCAGCGAGAGGCTGTTGGTATTGATGACTTGTGCCATGATAGTAATTCCTATTTGACTGAACTTAAATTAAGTTTACGGCTTCCACCATTTGGCTCCTGCGCCGCTATGTTCACTATCGGCAACGTACTCTGGACCTTTAGAAGAAAAAGTGAAAAACCATCCCCATCTGCTTTCAGGCATCAAACGAAAGATAGTTGTTTACTTTTAATACAATGTGATAAGTTCGTTTTAACGCCCCCTAAACCACCATGATAAAGCTAAACAATTCAATATGTTGAGCATAGTAAATAAACTATCTCTGAATCGCCACGGGTTTAACAGACACCTCAGAGTCATTTAAGATGGCTTAAAGAGAGGTGCCCATGAGCGGTAAGCGTTATCCCGAAGAGTTTAAAACTGAAGCAGTCAAACAGGTTGTTGATCGCGGTTATTCTGTTGCCAGCGTTGCAACACGTCTCGATATCACCACCCACAGCCTTTACGCCTGGATAAAGAAGTACGGTCCGGATTCTTCCGCTAATAAAGAACAGTCAGATGCTCAGGCCGAGATCCGCCGTCTCCAGAAAGAGCTGAAGCGGGTTACCGACGAACGGGACATATTAAAAAAAGCCGCGGCGTACTTCGCAAAGCTGTCCGACTGAGGTACGCCTTTATCCGTGACAACACCTGTTGCTGGCCTGTTCGCCTGCTCTGTCGGGTGCTGGATGTTCATCCCAGTGGTTTTTACGCCTGGCTTCAGCAGCCGCATTCACAACGCCATCAGGCAGACCTGAGACTGACAGGACAGATTAAACAGTTCTGGCTGGAATCGGGATGCGTCTATGGTTATCGCAAAATCCATCTGGATCTGCGGGACAGCGGGCAACAGTGCGGAGTGAACAGAGTCTGGCGACTGATGAAACGTGTCGGGATAAAGGCTCAGGTCGGATACCGGAGCCCGCGGGCACGTAAAGGCGAGGCCAGTATCGTGTCGCCCAACAGGCTCCAGCGACAGTTCAATCCGGACTCACCGGATAAGCGTTGGGTAACGGACATAACCTACATCAGGACCCACGAAGGCTGGCTGTATCTTGCCGTGGTTGTTGATCTGTTCTCACGCAAAATTATCGGCTGGTCCATGCAATCCCGGATGACAAAGGACATTGTCCTGAACGCACTGCTGATGGCTGTATGGCGCCGTAATCCCCAAAAACAGGTGCTGGTTCATTCGGATCAGGGCAGTCAGTACACAAGCCATGAGTGGCAGTCGTTCCTGAAATCACACGGCCTGGAGGGCAGCATGAGCCGTCGCGGTAACTGCCATGATAATGCGGTTGCAGAAAGCTTTTTCCAGTTGTTGAAACGCGAACGGATAAAGAAAAAGAGCTACGGAACGCGGGAAGAAGCCCGCAGCGATATTTTTGATTACATCGAAATGTTTTATAACAGTAAGCGTCGGCATGGTTCCAGCGATCAGATGTCACCGACAGAATATGAAAACCAGTATTATCAACGGCTAGGAAGTGTCTAGATTATCCGTGGCGATTCAGTTTGTTTTACATTACAGTCATTCTTTGTCTAATACATGATCAGGAGATTTGTTCAGTGAATGTTTCCGCCCGTTTTGTTATACTCTTAAATCTTGCATGCGCTGCTTTATTATTTACTCTACTCAATGCTCGGTTTGATTTATTCTGATCAGGTTCTCATTTCACTTACTTGAAATCCCTCCCAAGATTTATGCAAGTACATATCTTATATCCAATCGAGTAGTAAATCGACAATCATCAGGGAGAATAATGACTTGATAAAGGACGTGATCATAGACCATCGTCCTAATCTTCCATACACAGGTGGGTATGTTGTGTATGAACCCCCGTCCAACTAGTTCCTTCCGATTACCCTTAAAGCACTTTTCATGGTGATGTTTTTCCTTGTTACATATTTGGATGCTTGTTTTAAGGCATTATTCATTGCTATTACAGTCACAGGCCTAGCTAATCCTTTAACTCGATTTGATCTACTCTGGAAAACGTAAATATCAGAAGAATTGCAATCCTTTCTGCACGCAATTAACTTAGAAAGCAATAAATTTAATCTAATTGTTCGTGGCTCAAATTTTGGAGTTCCAGCCAAGTGCAGCATGTCATCTTCGATATCGGAATATCTAATAGTAATCACCCTGCTGCCTTCAGCACGGAGAGAAAACAATGTTAACCATAAGTCTGCCCAAGTTGATGAGATTTTAGACAATTCAACGTGAATAGCCCTGAACTCTTCTGGTGTAATAGAATCTGTTTTTGCCATGAATACCCCCAATGCTCAACCCAACCGCTCACCAAAATTTCAACAACTTTATTACATTCTTTCAATACTTTATTACGAAAATTGTATTTAATGTTCAATATTTTTTCCTCTGCCCCTACTGCGCCGGAAATTTCTTATACAAGGTGCACACCGCAACGTCGTAAATAATCGCTACTTGCTTTCTGTCTACTCCGTTTGCGATCAGCCTGCCAGCCTGCGCCCATTGCTCAGGGGCTAACTTTGGCCGTCTACCGCCTATGCGCCCTTTCTCCCGGGCTGCCGCCAGTCCTGCCCGGGTGCGTTCCACGATTAACTCCCTCTCCATCTCAGCCAAGGCTGACATAATGTGGAAAATGAAACGCCCCATTGGGCTGGAAGTGTCGATGCTATCCGTAAGGCTTTTGAAGTGGATGCCGCGCTGCCGGAGTTCGTCGACCAGCAGTACCAGGTTTCGCATGCTTCGCCCGAGGCGATCCAGCTTCCACACTACCAGCGTATCGCCCTCATTCAGCGTTCGAAGAAGCCTTTTAAGCACTGGCCGGTTCGCTACCGTCCCGCTCATTTTTTCCTCAAAAACCTGTTCACATCCTGCGCGTTCGAGTGCTTGTAGCTGAAGATCTGTGTTTTGGTCATTTGTTGATACCCTTACGTAGCCAATTTGCATATTTTTTACCCAATATTTTCTGCAAAAAAATCAGGTGAAGTTATCGGCATGGCTGCCGCAGGGCAATCTATAAAACGTCGATTTGGGAACATCTGCAACAAAAAACACTGGAACATCGAGCAATGATGTCATGCAGCCAGGTATGTTTGGGCTTGGTCGTCCGGATGGAGCATTAATATTCAACACAACAAGTCAGGATGATCTTCTTACTGGATTGACAGGGTATGGGCTTACGGTTCTTCGAAATAATGCACAGATACCAGAGCCATGGAATATATGGAACTATTCACCGACAATATTTGCCCGTACAGGTGATACGTATAGCCTTTTTTCAATGCCTTTTCAGTCATCTGGCAAAGTTCGTATTTTTGGTGGTGCAGCAGCAACTGGATGGAATCACAGCAGGATATTATACGATGATAAAAATACGGTTGTAGATAGCAATGGCTTTATAAAACAGGCATCCCCGGTCGTCAAAGTCTTCTCTAATGGTAAATATGAAACTAACGACGAATCAGAAGGCGTCACGGTCACTCGTCTGGATATCGGACAATACCTTATTGAAGGCTGTAAAGCACTCAATTCAGACGCTGCCTGGGGCGGTATCGACGGAGGATTTGAAATCCCCACAGACAGGAATAAGCAACCGCTTATATGGCTGGATTATGAGGTTAGCGCGGATGGTTCTGTGCTGGTGAAAACCTACCACCGAACTCACCCTGATGCGCCAGCGTTCGCCAGGAATGAACTGGAAGGCGTGGGTGATGGTGATCCGGTCGACATCCCCCGTGACCAGTTTGTGTCCGTTCGTGTCGAAATGCCTGCCGATTCTTTATACAACCAAAAAATCAGTGCGGCAGAGCTGGCCATGACTGCTGATGCGGGTGAATAAAGATCAGTTTAGGAAACAGCGCTACACGAGACGTTGATAGTCAGTTTGCCCCGGTGTCATCGTACATAAACGGAGCCGCTGTTATGGCCCAGGTTCATCGCGATTACCGGCCACTCGCTTCGTATGATCTTATTACGCAATATCCACTGGGTATGTCTTTCGGCATTCAGGCTGGCGGTAATGGGTGGGGTGGCGGATCTAGTCAAGATGTCTATACCGGTATGTTAACCCTGCGAGGATGGCATGATGCAACAGGTGGCGGTTACACGTCTTGGCAGTTGGCGTCAACGTCGCAGGGGCTTAAATATCGCCAGGGAAACGGTACTGTCGCAGGGCTATCCAATGTTGGCTTTTCTACTGCGCATACCATTTATTCAACGCAGAACACCACGAAAGCCAGCGACGGAACGCTTAAGGCTGCATCACCTGTTACCCGTATTGTGAAAAGTCAGGAGGAATGTCAGCGCACTGATATCGATGAACCAGGCTTTGTCTGGTGCGGCTGCGGTACGGCGAATACCGAAGCTGAAGGGATCAAAATTTTCCGGCTCGATGTAGGAATTTATGTGTTGACTGGTTCGGCAGGCCTTGCGTCTGAGGGATGGCAGTTACTGCCGCCAATGGACCCTGGCGGCATGAGAGAACTGGGTGTGGCTGAAGCTGAGCAAACCGCTGACGGAGAGCTGATTATCCGCCTGTTTAAGCGAAAATACATGCTGAGCGATGAAGGGGAGATCGTCAAAACAAAAGGGGAACCGATGGACGTGCCTGTGAACAGCTGGATCGATGTTCGCCTGGATATGCCTGATGATTCTGCCTTTAATCAGATGATGAATCAGAAACTTCAGCCATAGCTGCACGCTGATTCCAGATACTGTTTTGCGGCATCTCTACACGGACACTGACAAACTGATCGGCCGGAATATCGGCCGGTTCGCCATCCACAAAACCTTCCCGTGAGTTCCTCGCAAATATCGGTGCTGACGGGTATTCCCGGTGGAATGTTTTCACGAGCACTGACCCGTCGGCATTTACCTCATAGTCAAGCCAGATTAGGGCCTGCCCATTACGATCTTTAGGGATATCGAACCCGCCATCAATCCCACCCCACGCCGCATCTGAATTCATACCCATGCATCCTTCAATCAGATACTCACCGATAGCCTGACGGGTTACGGTGCATCCTTCAGATTCATCGTTAAGCTGACACGAACCATCACCGAACAACTGTACAATCGGAGAAGCGGCTTTTAACGTACCGTCAGATGCACGGGTCGTATTTCCGGTGTGGTAAATCTGCATCCAGCCAGAATCATTGCCATCCGCCATACTCATGAACTGAATAATTTTCCCGCTAAGAATCAGCGCAGCAAATGATTGTTGCGCTGCCGGAGTGCTTCCATTCCCAATATTACGGTCTGATAACCGTATACCAGAACCATACATTCCAGGACCACCAGAAGTTGCGGGAGTAACGTTACAAAAACGGGTTCCCTTGCTTTTATCCCAGATATCTGAAATTACGGGAAGATTTTTTGAACCGACACCAAATGAACCTGGCGCCAATACATCGTCATCCCCTTCTCCCGTGTTCTTTGTTGCAGATGTTCCCAAACCGAGGTTTGTGCGAGCGTCAGCGGCATTCGTTGCTCCGGTCCCGCCGTCCGAAACTCCAACCGCCCCATTGCTCCCTTTCTGGACCAGTTTGCCGATCGCCGGAATGGTTACACGAGCGCCGTTGATGGTAACGGTGATGTTCTGGTTTGCTGAGGTAGTGGCGAACGTCTCCCAGGCACCGATATTCTCGTCATACTCGTTGATGAGCTGAGACATGCTCTGCGCCAGGCCGTCGACCGAGAGACTATCAGTAACAAGAATGCCGTACTTCTGGCCGCTCAACGCCGGAGACGCGGCAGGCGTAACCGTCAGTGACGTCGCACTGTTGATGGCGGTGATCTGAAACATCTGTACCGGGTTAGAAAGAACAAACAACGTCTGGCCAACCCGAATCTGGCTGGCGGGTGCCGTCCAGTTCGTGCCGGTGCCGGTTGCAGTGTTTCCGTTAATGGCGATGGTGCCAGTGTTATAAAGCATATTTTCTCCAGGCAATAAAAAACCCCGCCGGAGCGGGGTTTGTTCAAAACTGAATGGGTTAGTGGCAGGTGGTGCTGGTGAACGTGTTGGCGCTCACCCATGACCAGTTAAAGGGATAACCGGCGCGGTACTGTGTCTGATTGTTTTGTTTACGGACTCCGTAGATCTGGACGCTGCTTTCCTGTCCGCCGACCAGGGCTGTTCCGGTGCATACGGGTTGCTGCTTCTCAATAACGCCAGCGCAACCGGAGAGCAATACCGCTACCGCCAGGCAAAGAATCATATTTTTCATAGTGGTTATATCCCAGGGCATTCATGAAGCTACACAATAACAATATGAATCAATGGGATATAATTGATTTGGTAGATCAATTATTCGAAATTGATCGTTCAAAACGATCAATCATAGTTGGCGCAGTTGATGGCCATAATCACGTTCCTCAGATTCGAATACGCGACGTTCTGAAGGTTGCCGCCGGGGGTTGTCTGCGGCCTGGCGAATATTCGCGTATTGCTTCCCTCAAGCTTTGCCATGCTCTTGTATATGGCCGAGTAGGGCTGCGGCTGACCGCCGGCCGATACAACCCCGGTAATTAGCCCCAGCATGGCAGGCATACAGGCCCACTTCCCCGCCAGAGTTGTATTGATGTTGTATCCTGAGCTGGCATCCACCCCGGCGGTACCGAGGGTGACAACATCGCTCAGCGTGCGCGTTTCGTTTGTTAAAATCAGCGTCCCTGAAGCATCCCACACGGCCAGCCCGTAGTCTGGCTTTGTCTGTGGGAAAATAGAGAAAAAATAAACGTACGCTGTGCCGGTTGCATTCGGTCTGAGAAAATCAATCGTGATGGTGTTCCCGCTTATCGTCTGGGTGATTTCGACCTCAACAGTACAATGAACGAACGCGACAACGGGCTGACCTGCGGGGAAAGTGTGCGTCACTTTGGTATTGAAACCCGTTGTTCCCTGAAGTGCCGCTGTCTTTCGCGCCTGTAGAGCGATTGGCGAGCTGTTCGCGGTCACCCATACTTCCCCGCTCGTGGTCGTCAGTAAAACGCCATACTCCGCCATTTATGCCCTCTCGATCTGGAAAATGAGAAAAGCCGCTGCCGCAGGCTCAGTCCCTGCTGAGTAGTCGGTATCGCCTACTGCTGACACTGTCGCGGTTCCCCCTGAAATGGTGATCTTCCTCCGACTCGTTCCAAACTGATCACCGTTCATGACCTGAAAACAGGTAAGCCTGCAACCCGGTGGAAGCGCTACGGTGTAAGAGCCTGTTTTCTGGTTCTGGGCCAGCTGAAGATAGCCACAAACGCTGACAGGCTTAACGCCATAGTTGCTTACCTTGCCTGAGGCGTCCCATGTCTGAACACCATATTCCGCCATCCAGTCCTCCTGAAAAAAAGAGGCCCCGTAAGAGGCCTCCCGTTACCATGTGCCCGTGATTCTCCCGATCTGTACCCTCAGCACCCGGTTTGAGTCCCGAACGCTGATAGTTTCGTTTGTCTGCTTCATGGCCCCTTCACCAGCCGTCGAACCGTAGCTTTCGATCGTCCCCGTTCTAAAGTTGATGGACAGGCCAGCCTGGTTCTGAACGTAATTAACCGAGCTGATTGTTTCAGCCAGTTTTGCTCGCGTGATAGTGGCATCACCTATTACCGTATCCCTGATAATTACCTGACCGTTCTGGATAACGAACGGAAGGGTCACCGTGGCTCCGGCCTGGTGCGTTACGGCGAAGCGGTCAGCCAGGAAGATGACCTGCGACTGCATGCCGGACGGCGTATTCTCCACGCCGATCCCCATCCCTGCCGCGTAATACTGACCATTGCTGGACATCCCGACCTTGATGCTGTACATCGCCTTCAGGTCTCCGTTGACGTTCGCAATGGCCTGCGCGTTGGTGGTGATCGCTGAAGTGTGCCCATTGACGGTTGCCGTGATGCTGTTTACCTGCGTGGCCATAGCCTGCTGGTAATCCGAGAACGTCTGGTTAAGGCTGTTGATGGATGCCTTGTTGCCGTTCACGTCAGTCTGCAAGCTCAGCAGCGAACGCGCCGTTGCCTCCTTCTCGTTGACGATCACCTCATCAATGCGGTCCAGCTGCGCGCTGTTACCGGCGACCGATGCCGACAGCGTTTTGCGCGCGGCCACCTGCGCCAGATTGCCCTGAATAATCGCGATGGCGGAGTTCTTCACTCCCCCCGCCATGCCGTCCACAGACACGCTGATGTTATCGATGCGTTGGCCCAGCGCGGTATCAGCCGTCGCCACTGTCTGCTCAAGCTCGCTCAGAGAAGAAGACACATCTCCAACCGTGCTCGACAGGTTTGTAACGCTGGTCTGAACTTTCCCGATATCCTGGGCGTTTTTGGCGATTTCCTGCGCCTGTTGCGCCAGTTCGTCGTTGGCCTGTTTGATGTCGTCAGCCATGCCAGCAATTTTTTCATTGCTGTCTACCGCGTTCTCGATCAGGTCTTTGAACGTATCGGAGCCTTTCATGTCCTCCAGAATGGCATCGGTGATATCGGATACATCAATGCTGGCCTGTCCGCGCACAAAGTCTGTATACCCTGATTCGTTTCCGCTGCGGTCCACCAGCTGCGCGCGGTACCAGAAAATTTGCCCTGCCTTAAGGCCCATCTGCTGATACTTGCGCTGCGGATAGGGTACGTCTGCCAGCAGCATCGCATCGTCTTCCGTCCCGGTCGGGCTGTACTGAATTTCCGTCTTCAGCGTGTCGTCGGTGTTCGCCGGGAATCCCCAGCTCAGCTCGATACCGAATACCACATTATCGGAAGCGATGAAGCCAACCGGTTTCGGCGGATTGCCCACTTTCCCCGTCAGCGTTTTCTCTTCCGAATATCCCCATCCGGAAGAAATTTCTGCGGCATTGATGGCGCGTACACGTACCAGATAGCGCCCGGCATAAATCCCAGGAACGTCGAATGACGTGGTGGAACTGCGCGACACGTTAACCCAGTTCCCGTCGTTGCGGCGCCATTGCGCTTCATAGGCGATAGCATTCTGCGCCTGGTCCCAGCTCACGCGCATGGTTTCGACGCTGATATTCTGCTGCACCACCGAAAACGAACTGATTACTATGTTTTCTGGCGGTGACTGATTTCCCGGTGGGATCACGCTCACCGGACGCTGGTCAATGATGGCTCCGGTATCGATTCGGGCATATTTATCCGGATCGTGCCATGCACCGGTAATGGTGAAAGTGCCATCATCGTTATCAGTGACGCTCACAACACGGTACTGCTGTGCGTACAGTTCGTTTGACTCAACCACCCAGACAGCTTCGGCCTGCGGCGTCTCACTGTATGCGGTGGTGACTGTGACCGATTCCCCGTTAACCGCCTGAATTGTCCTGCTCTGTGACGCTCCGGAGGGAAGGTTGAGGATAAGGCGATCACCTGCTGCTGCATCAGCTACACGGTCAAGTTTGATAACGCGACCATTAACTGCGCTGATGCGGCCGCCCATAACCTTTCCGGAAAGAAGCTCGTCTGCCAAGGCGATGATATAGCCAGGCTGCGGAATGTTTCCGTCCAGCCCGACATCAAACGAAACAACGCGATCCTTGTTGTTGGTGAGAATACCCCAACGCCCCTTTCGGTTCGCTTCTGACTGTCTGGTACAGCCGATGGCTGTCATTTCCAGCTGATTGAAGCCGTACCGTGCCACCAGCGCCTGCTCGAATACAGGTTCCATCGCGTCAGCGTAGGCGTTACCGGGATCGGACCATGAAACCAGCGCTGTGGTGTAGCGCGTTTTCGTGGTGCTGCTTGAATAACGGGGTTTGCCGACAATATTTGCGAGCGTGTAGCTGTAATCCACATCACGGGGCATATCGGCCAGAGCAACGATCTGATCGCCGCCCCAGTACGTCATGCCACGGAATATGGCCGCAAAATCACGCAGGACTGTATAAGCGTCGTTTCGGTCCTGGATGTACACGTTGCAGGTATAGCGTGGTTCTGTTCCATCGCCACCCTTACCGTCCGGCACCATCTGATCGCAATACTGGGCGACCTGATAAAGCGTCCATTTATCGATGTTAGCAGCAGTCAAACGGTGACCGAGGCCGAACCGGTCAGAAACAACCAGATCGTAAAATATCCACGCAGGGTTATCCGTCCATGCCCACTTAAATGCCCCGGTCCATGTCCCGCTGTAAGAGCGGGTTTCTGGGTCGTAAGTATCAGGAACCCGAATAACGCGGCCACGAGGCTCACAGGAGATCTGAGGTATAGAACCATTAAACTGGCTGGAGTCGAATTCGATGTACAGCAGCGCGGTGTTCGGGTATCGCAATTTCGCATCAATCACCTCAGTGAAGCTCTGTAGCGTCATCGTGTCGCCGATCTTCGCACTGTTGGCGTCAGCGGTAATTTTGCGTAGTCTGATTGTCCAGGTGCTGCCTGCCTGAGGTAAATCAATACGGTGGCTACGCTCATAACCTGAGGTCGTTTTCCCGGTCACGCTGGTATTGAGGACTGTCTGCCATGTCCCGCCGTCCGTCTGCAAGTCAATCGCATAATTAACCGAGTAACCAACCAGATCGCCATCGTCCTCCTGTTTGAAAAGCGAAGGCCATTTGAGGCGTAAACGAACCGCCGAAAGCTGTGTATTGGTGAAGGTTCGTGTCCACGCTGTAGCGCTCGTTACCTCGGTTCCCACGCTGATTTCGTTTTCGGTACCGGGAATGCCCTGAATGTACTTCTGGGCCTGCGTACCCGAGCGAAATTCCCACGTAACGCCGCTGAAGTTTTGGGAGCCGTCGGCGTTCTCCAGCGCCGTTCCGTCCAAGTAGATATCCTTCCCGGTGAGCTGTCCAGCAAACTCCCCTTCCCCAAGCGCAACGAGGATCTTTGCCTTCGCTACAGATTGCAGATCATCAGGCTGTTCGGTAGGAGTTCGGGAGCTGGAGCTCCCCCCTTTTTGTCCGGTAATTTTATTCGCCATATCGCGCCCATAAAAAAAGCCACCCGAAGGTGGCTTGTAAAAAGGTTTGTTATCTACTGCTGATCTTCGACATAAATCCCGGCGGAAATAATTGCCCCGCCGATTCGCCGGCGGCCGTAAAGGAGCGGAACCGGGTAGCCCTGTGCGGCGGTATTTGTCACCCCGCCGAACGCATACGATGCACGGTTATCTGCGCTTTGTTTACTGGCTATGCCTGATGGCTGCGGTGAAAGCAGTTGAATAACCCCACCGAGGACCAACGAGGCACCAGTGGCAGCAGCAAACCCCGTCAATCCACCAGCAGCGAAAGCAGCGCCAACACCACCAGAAACAAAGACAGCCGCGGCTATTAAAACTGCTCCTAATATGGTCTGAAAAAGACCAGCGCGCTTACTACCGATAACAACTGGCATGATCCTTACTACGTCGCCTTCACACGGAAAACCCATCTCATCGGCGGCAATATTCTTTTTTCCTTTAAATACTGCGAAAGTTAATCCACGACGCTTACTGCTGATCATGAAGCTTTCGAAACCGGGTAATGTTTTACTTAAAGCAATAGCTGCTTCACCAGTACGGGATATCAGTCGTTTATGTGTTTTACCGAAGGTCTTTCCTAATACTCCGCCGAGCTGAATTGTTGTCATTACTTCTTTCATATTCTCACCATAAAAAAACCCGCCGAAGCGGGTTAAGTATTGGTTAGATACAGTGTTCTATTACTTTTATCCGGCTGTTGATTCGATAAGCAAAAAGGCCACCTTGATGTCGAAATTCTATCTTGGTAATTCCACCTTCAGATATTAAATCAACCATCTCAAGTTGAGATTGTGTAAAAACAGTTTTGCCACCGTCATAAGGCTGAATAAAAACGCTTCCGTATTTTTGGCTTTCTTCTTGCCAGCCAACAAGTATACATTCAGATACCGCATCAATTTTTTTCCTTGATTGAAAAGTATTTGACGCTGGCTCATTCCGAAGATCCTGCATGCTCGAACATCCAGCCATGATTAACAAAGAAAGTGCCAAAAATGCTTTTTTCATATCCCTATCCCCTTTGGTTTTACAAAAGGTTAGCACAGAGATTTGTAACGTAGAATCTTCATCGTTCGTTCCTGCCAGTAACCGCCATATGGTACTCGCTGACTCAGGTGACCGTACAGGTGGTGCAGCAGCATATTGCCCTCCAGCAGAATTCCCGCGTGGTTCCACTTATCAGCCTGCACCTGCATAATCACCATGTCGCCAGGCTGCGGCGGGCCGTCAAATTCACGGAAACCGCATTCGTACCAGCATTCCTGATAGAAATTGTCAGGGTAGTCATTTTCCCACCATGGATAATTTACCCGGTAATCATGCAGCTCAATGCCGTGCGTCTGCCGGAAATAACTCATCACCAGCCCCCAGCAGTCGTACACGCCCAGGACGAAAGGTCGTTCAATTAGAGGAATTTCTCCCCGCGGCATGATGGTTCTCAGGTCGCCTTCCGGCCAGCTGACAATGTGCCAGGGCAGCCCGTTAAGATCACACTGGGCCTTGTCAGTTTCGCTCGGCTGGGTGGTGGCGTCAGGGTGGCTGTGAACGATAGCAGTGACCGGCCCCCATTCTTCCGCCGCGGCGTAGTCTTCAGGGCAAAGGACAAAATTGTCCTCAGGGTCATCGGCCACGTTACGGCAGGGAAAGTAGCGCTCCACCCGGCTTTTCTGCGCCACCACACCACAGCACTCACGAGGATATTCAGCGGCGGCATGCGCCATAATCGCATCAATGGTTTTCTGACGCATATCAGCTCCTGATCAGCGACGTACCCGGGAACCCACCAAACGAGAGTTCGTTGCTTTCACCGAACCGAAGTTTGCAGGCCGTCAGCGTGCCGTTGCATTCATCCAGTGACGGATCGCTTACCGGGTTGTTGTTTTTGTCGAAATAGCGCGTACCGGCATAGTCGCAGCCATCGCCGGTGCGGTACTTATTACGAATGCACCATGTACACAAGGAATGAAGCTGCCGCGTCGGGATCATTTGTCCCTGAAGATCCATAGGGCTGGACAGTACAAACTCGATGGTTTCGCCAGCAAGCTCGGTCGTTTTCCCGTCGATATACCAGACCTGAAGTTTCTCCTGAGTCGGATCTGCTGTAGGGTTACCGCCTGCGAAGTTTTTCGCGTCGAGATATTTTGCCTTTGTGTCGTGAATAGTGACCTTAGCCTGTAGCAAATCGTCGTACGCAAGACACAGGGCAGAAATAGAGCTTTCAATGTTCGCGACCGTCAGAGATGGCGTCGCATTGCTGCCACTGGTCGATTTCTCCAGCCCTTCCAGCTGATACGGCCAGGCGGAATATTCATTACCCTGCCACCAGATTGGTTTCGCCGGGAGCTTGGCCTCATCCCCGCCAGCGGCAACTATTTCCGCTTCGGTGTGGGGAATGTTGTAATTGTGAAACCGGAGAACGTCCGTCAGTCCAAAAGAAGAACCGTCCACCTCAATCAGGCGAACGTCGTTCCCTGATTCCAGCTTCTGATAGTCTGCGTTTAAGCTCATGGTTTAAATGCCTGGATGAATGTTGCTTCAAGGTTGAATTTCCCCGCGCCGAGCCCGGTGGGTTTATATGTTTCGCAACGATACAAACCCAAAGGTTCGAGCGGTGGCTTCCACTGAAAGGCTTTCGTCCCTTCATGCCTGTCGAGAAAAGATTTAATGGCGGAAATGTAGGTTTCGTTGCCAGTAAAGTTGAGCGTCCACTGCTGGGTTCTGGTATTCAATCCATCCCCTGAAACCTGCTCATATCCATCACCAAACTGTGCTTTCCTGACGCGGAAATTTATATCTGCCTCAGCGTTAATTCGTGGGCACCAGGTGAAAGTTTCGATAGCCATTTTTATCGGGTTCCTTTCATTGCGTTCCAGATGTCACCGCCAGGGCGAATATCTCGCATGATGTTCTGCTTATATCGCTGATCAACATATTTACCGACATCAGCACCAAATTGCTCAAGGCCGGGTGAAGTCTGCGTGGAGGTATTTCCGTTGCCATCGATGGTGATATAAACCTGTGGCGCCGAAGATACAGACTGACCACCACCAGCGCCGACCGCACGAACACCGAGTGAACCATCCGGTGCGCGGGTCAGCGGCATGATTGCCTCCGGCCCAGCCTCGCCCATGATTCCGGCCCCGCCTTTCGCGAAAGCGAACATGGTGGGGTTTCTGACGATCCCATTACTGAAAGCGCTCAGAGATGGAGAGTCATAAACGCCGCCTTTAGCGTTAAACTGGAAGCTCGAACCGTAACTGGAAACCGCAGTACCGGTGCTGGCTGATGCTCCCGCGCCGCCCCCGAAGAAGCTGCCTACGCTGCCGATGAGTGAGCCAAAAATGCCAGAACTGGAAGACCCACCCCCCATCGCGCTGACCACTGCCATTTGCAGAGCGACTTTTCCGATAATCTGTAAAACAGAGATACCCCAGGATTTCCAGCTGACCTTATTGCCTTCCAGCATTGAGGTGACATTACTAAACGCGCTGTCGAGTGTGGTTTTCACTCCATCAGAAACCGTGCCAGAAACATTGCTGATTTCATCGAACCAGTTGGCATAGCCGCGCGATACTCCAGCCATCCAGTCCGCTTCAGCTGCTGCTATAGCCTTGTATTTCTTATCCAGGTCATCGAGGGCAGCCGCGCGTTGTGCGATGGCCTCGGTGCCGCCGTCCGTTTTAGCAAAAACACGCTCGATCTGTTGCGTCTCGTCGAACCGGCTGCGCTGGCGATCACTCATGCCTGCGGTTTCGGTTGTCAGTGTCGCCTCATCCCTGAACTTTCGGGCCGCTTCAGTTAAATCCTTCAGAGCATCGGCTTGTTCGCGCTGCTTACGTACGTTTTCATCGGCTTTTTGCGTCCATTTTGCCAGCTCTGCTGATGATTCCTGGATAGCCTTGCGTTGCTCGTCGGTCCATTTAGTGCCTGCCTGATGCGATGCTGCGTATAGCTCAGACGCTTTTTCTCCTTCCGTTGCCCTGACGCGTTGCACATCGATAGCCACGCTCAGATCGGCCATTTTGCGGGCATATTGCTCAGCGGTGCTGGCTGCTGCGCGCTCGGCTTTACTCTGAGCACTTGAGGCGGCAGTAGAGGTTTTTTTTGCCTCGGCTGCTGCTGCATCCTTTTTGGCGGCCTGATCCTTGTTGTAGATGTACTGGGTATAAAGTGCTCCAGTCAGCTTCAGATCTTCCGCTTCATAAACGTGCTGCTGATGAAGTTTCTCTAATCCACTTAAGCTGGCCAGCTCATTATCGCGGCGTGAACGTTCCAGTGCTGTTTGCTGCTGAGGCGTCGCATTAGCCATTGAAACCACAGGCCCCGCATACTGCGGTGGTTTGGCGCTAGCGGTTGCTGACATTGAGCGGTTTAGCAGGTCATAGGCACCTTTCAGGATTGAGACGGCGCCAGCCTGTTCGATAGCCTTTTGCGTTGCCAGGTCGCTGGCATCGTTCACCAGCTTCTGCGTTTGCTCGACTTTTGAAGCGGCCTGTTCCCGCTGATACTCCAGCTGATTCAGCTTATCGGTAAGTTCAATGTTTTTGGCCGTGATGTCGGCCTGGTCCATGAAGGTATTGATCAAGGTCAGCGTCGGATGGCGGTTATAATCCTGCTGGATTTGATCAACCGCCTTGAGGCTGTCTTTCACCTTCGCGATCTGAGAGTCGAGGTCGGCCAGGTCCTGCTTTTGCGCCTGTAAAGAGGTCCGCGCATCTGCGGCGGTCGAGCGAAGACCGAGCACAGACATCTGCTGGAGTTTGGTGTTGATCTCGTCAAGGTTGTTGGCAAAGCCGACAGCCTCACGGTGTACCTGCTGGGTATGCTGATACAGGCCATACATCGCAGCACCGGCACCGATAATAACACCTGGCCAGCCACCGAGAATGCCCAACACTCCGCTACCCAGCCGTGACATCACCGAGGCTGTATTGGTGAGGTTGTTAACGGCAGAAGCCCTTCCAGCAAGCGCTGTGTTCAGGGATGCCTGAGCTGCGGCAAGATTACGTTCGGCAACAATCTGAGCCTCAATACTTGTCGCCGCTGCGCGCGCCTGTTGAGCGCGGTAAACCGCCTGGCGGCCAGCAGCAACGCTAACCTGAGCGCCACGGACCTGAGCCTGAGCCAGCGCTACCTCGGCGGCCGTATTAGCGAGCACTGCACGGGTTGACTGGCCGACGCTGCCGACCATATTGCCAAAATAGCGAGCCAGACCCACGCCAACGAGAATGCCTGCCGTGTTTGCCACATCATCAATGTTATTCGCCAGACCATCCAGCACGCCGGATAGCGTGGAGGATGCGCCGACGGCATCGTTCGCCCCGCCAACCCAGGCGAGAAAAGCATTTTGCACTTTCTGTGCAGAACCGCTGATTGACGCCGGAAGAGTGTCAAACTCTTTACGCAGGGTCTCAACGTTTGTCAGCAGCGGGACGATCTTGTTGGTCGTCAGCTCGCCGTTGTTGGCCATATTTCGCAGGCCACCAACAGTGGTACCCAGACCATCAGCCAGCAGTTTCGCCAAGCGGCCACCGTTCTCCATGATGGGGTTAAATTCTTCGCCTCGCAAAACGCCTGAGCCAAGCGCCTGGCTAAGCTGGGTGATAACAGAGCTTGCCTCTTCGGTACTGGCGCCAGACAGCTTCAGCGAGGTTGCTACGGTTTCCGTAACTTTTGCGACGTCTGCGGAGGCATAACCGGCATCACGCAGGGACTGAGCAATTCGGCTGTAAAGGTTGCTGTTTGCCTCGAGGGATGTTCCTGTGCGCTGGCTGATCTCCATCAGCACGCGCTGAGATTCCACGTAATCCTCGCTTGAGGAGGCAGCCAGGCGCAGACGCCCATTCAACTGGTTCCAGGTATCAGCAAACGCGATGAGCTGATGCGTGGCAAATGCCCCAGCCCATGCCCCGGCAAGCTCAGTCACAGAAGAGCGCACGCTAGCAAGCTGAGAATTCAGTTCAGCCAAAGACCGCTGAGTTTCACGCGTGGCCGCTGCTGCTTTTTTCCCGCCCTGTTCCATAGTGCGGTAGTAATCCGTCCCCATACGGGACGCTCTGGCGATCTCAGACTGAAAAGAAGACGAGTTCGCAGAAATTTTGATGATTAGCTCGCGCAGCGTTGCCATATTTCACCCATAAAAAAAGCCCGCAGCCGCGGGCGTCAAAGACTGGACATCCATTCTTCAAGTTCAGAGACTTCAGAGCCTTCTTCCTGCTCACCCCATTTCAGCATCACGTCAGGTATGGTGAATTTCCCGCCCTGAGAGTTCAGCATTGCAACGGAGATCTGCGCCGCCTGTGCATCGGAACGCCAGTCCCCTACAGGGCTTATGCGGTCAAACTCGATCCACATCTTGAGCTCACTGGCGGTTATGGTCTGGCGCAGTTCATGCAGAGTGCGCCCCATCCGGAGCGCCAGTGACATCAGGAAGAAGGTCAGCGGCTGCTTTACGGCTTTCCCGCTTCTTCCTGACTCATTCCGAGGCCAAGAGCCTGAGCCAGCAGGCGCGCATGCACAGGACCATAAATTTTGGATACCAGCTCCTGATCCTCGTCACTGAATACGCGCTCGCCGTTTTCATCCAGCAGTACGTCAATAAACAGAACCACATCCGCCTCTTTGTTACGCAGGAACTTCTCCGCCTCCGTCAGCGTCGGGGCCTCTTCGCCTTCGGCGAGCTGAGGATTTACGATTTCCCGGAATTTCACCCAGGCATCGCCGGACGGTTCGCGCAGCGTTACCTTTGCGCCATCCCACTCAGGGACCGTAATACCGTCTTTTGTGCGATAGGCTTTTGATGCAGTAAGCGCCACGTCGCGTAGTGAATTCTGTGATGTTTTTTGCGCCATTTCATTTTTCTCTTGTTACATGGTTGAAGGGATAAAAAAAGCGGCCGAAGCCGCTCAGGAACCAGACGCGTAAATGCGTTTAGGTTTGCCGCGTACACGCAGAGAATAAGTCGCGCCAACAACGGATGAGGTTGCAGCAGACCATGAGCTCTGACGAACCTCCACAAGCACGTAGAAACCATTACCAGACGGGAATACCACGCGCAGCGCACGCAGTTCGTCATTTTCATAAGCGGTCTGGAGTGCCTCCTGTGCTGCTTCATCGCCAACCCAGTTACGGGTAATGCTCATTTCAGCAGGTGCGGCGAGGCCGTTCGTTTGCTCCTGTTCAGTTGAGCAAAGCGTGGTTACGTCAATATCCCCTTTTTGACCGCCAGTGAAGGTGATCTCCTTTGTTGCACAGGCCGCTTCCAGCCAGGTAACACCAGCCCCCGGGAAACCTGAGGCATTAAAATCCTCGGCGGTTACGGGTGCGTCGGAGACGGCAAAGGTCATCCCCTTTGTAACTTCATACTTACTGGTCATGATTTCTCCAGATAAAAAAAAGACCGCCGGAGCGGTCTGTGATGGTGAATGAACTTAAACGGTCACCTGAAATTCAAGCGTGGCCCGGTGATAATGCAGATCAGGTTCATAACCAGGCGTTTTGACAATGTTCTCAGGCTTCAATGTTTGCAGGGCTTCCAGCGCCATATTCCTGATCGTACGCGCTTCAGTGATAGTGCTGGAGTAAACATCGACTTGCACCGAAACGGCTGATTCCGCCTGGCCGCAGAGAACGTCGGCGGCCGCGTCGGTAATAATCGAGAAAATTACCCAGGGCGGCGAGACTGAAGGCTTCCCGTCACTGCCGAGCGGCGCAACGTAGGGATAAACCTGTCCTCCGGCCAGCGGTTCCAGCAAAGGATAGAGATCGTCTTCCGTCATTTGCTTAACGCCTCGTCAATGGCCTGGTTCATGCGCCTGATCGCGACCTCTGTCGCCTGCTCCTGGCGGACGTCAAACGCGGGACGAATGAAAGGATGTGGCGGCATGTTGGCAGTTCCCATTTCAACGAATCGCCAGTAAAAGGCGTTTCTCGGGTTATTCGCCTTCATCGTGTTATCGCTGTTGCCGGTGCGCGGGTTAACGCCACGAATATGGACGCCGGAAGAAATCTCCCCGCGGCGGCGGCTTTTTTGGGTCACCACCACCACGTTTTTTTTCAGTTTCCCGGTGCGCACTGGTGCGCGTGCGATTACTTCTTCCTTAAGCACTTCGGCACCGGCGCGCGTAGCATCACGCAGGACCTTGTTGTTTTCAGCGCGGCTAAGCGCCTCAAGGTCCTTTGCGATATCATTTAACCCAGAAAAATCGAGGCTCGTCTCAATCATTTTTCGGTACCCATTTTGCACAATATCTCAAGACGCTCACCCTTTTCGTCGGGGATGGGCGGGCCTATAACGTTAAGGGTTTTACCTCTGTATGGTCCACTCTGAACCTTTAGCCTGGATGCCGCGGTTATTGTTTCTCCCGATTTCCCCCGAACCCATACCCTGACGTCAGCCTGAGCAATTTCGGCACCGGCAACCATTAATTCTCTTCCGCTCCGGCCCCTTATATCTGCGCGGATGGTTTCACCATCTTCCCATGTTTGAACTGGCTGGCCTGAATCGTCACGTATATGTACGGGGTTTTGTATCACAACAATTTGTATGAGCTTACCAGCGGATATAGCCATTAATGCCCTCAAATAATTGTAGGAAGTCGGAGGTCATGAATTAAAAACGACACAGAAAAAGGAAGCTCTCCATGAATTAAATCTTCTTTGTCAGCTAGATCAGGGTTTCGGTACAGCATGCCCACCAGACGCATCGTGGCGGCCTTCATCCGACTTAGCGCTTCGCCTTCTATTAACCTGCCTTTCTCATCAACGATCTTGTCCCGGCTTCCCTGGATAAAAGCCAGCAACACCGAACTTGCTTCCTGTATTTTTTCCTTAAGTGGGCCGTCGTCAGCATCATGATCAATGTGCAGGTGCTCCTTAATCTCAGCCAGTGTCACAAGTTCAATCACGTTTTATCCCTCCCGTCGCGGCCACGCTTGGCAGCCAGGGTCCAGCCTTTCGAACCTGCCTCACCCGGCTTGTCCTGGGTCTGCTCGTCGCAGTGCCAGAGCGAACCGCCCCATGTAACTGTGTCGCCAGGCAGATATTCCTGACCGGATTTGAATACGCCCTGATAAATCATCACAGGCACGTCAAATGATTTGGTTTCGCTGGCGCCACTGGTGCGGTTAACCGTCAGGGTGAAGCAACGCTGCTCAGATTGCTGAATATCAATACCCGCCACACCATCAACAAGACACTCCCAGCCACGCATACCATGGGTTTTCTCGTAAGCGCGCCACAGGCCGCCGTTATGCGTGGCATAGCTGCCACGTGGGTAGCTTTTCCCCTCATCAATGAAAGGTAGAATCTCCAGCGACAGGGCGTCCCGGCCATTTTCTCCATCTTTACCCGGCTCTGCTGCGGGCAGAGCTGCAATCGCCTCATTAACCAGCGATTTCACATCTGGCAGCTCCGGCATGGATGCGGAAACCAGCTCCTGAATCATCGGCTGGACGTCTTCAGTTGTGACACTTTTACCGTCCTTCGGTACCGGGATGGCGGCTACCGCCTCACTGACAGCTTCTTCAACTGCCTGTTTAAGCATGGCGGGCTCAAAGTCTTTACCGTCCTTTGGTACAGGTATCTCTGCCACGGCATTGCTGACCAGTTCCTGTAAAACGGGGGTGATTTCGTCTACCGTGACACTTTTACCGTCACGCGGAGCCGGGATAGCAGCTACCGCCTCGCTGACCATAGTGGCAACATCTGGAAACTCCGGCGCTGCCTGGGCTGGTAATTTAGCAATTTCCGCTTTCACCATGCTCTCGACGTCTGGAGCGGGCGCATTACTGATTTCTTCAACCTGCTTTGCGAGCCTGGTTAGCCTCTCCTCATAGTCCTCTTGCAGCGCCTGAATACTTTTACTTAAGCTGTCACGCATTTCAGCGAGAACCTGACCAAATTCCTCACCCAGCACCTTTATCAGGGATAGTTCGCGTTCATTCATTTTGTAAGAAATCCTCTGATCATGGCTTTGGCTGCCGACTGCTCAGCATCGGTTAAAGCCTTTCCTTCATTCGTTGAGGCTGAAGGTTGGGACAAACTGCTTTTACCAAACGGATCATCCGAAGCATCACGGCGCGCCAGCGCCTCAAGGCTGAAGTTCTGCTGTTGAAGGTAAAGAGAGTCCCCTCCAGCCAGGGGAGGCAGGTTCTCACTTTTCCTCGCTTCGTTTGGTGTGAGGATAGTATTTTTCACCCCTTCCCCCAGGGATTTGATACGGCGTTCACTGTCCATACGCAGCAGCGCATTAACATCAAACTCAGTCCCCGTATCACCCTCAAGTTCAAACGCTTCATCCAGCAGCAATTCGATGGACTCAATCAGGGACTGAAGACACTGTGAGTAATACTGCTGATCCTGCGCCTCGATGTTGTCATGCGTTGGCAGTTCACCGATGCCAACCTTATAAGCAGGCACGTGAAATACTGAACAGACAATCTGCGCGGTCATGCGAAGCTGTTCGACAGTTTGCGCATCAGCAGCTGAGACCGTCCGGGGAACATATTTCGCACCATTGCTCAGAATGGCGGTTTTACCCGCATTTTCCCCGGTATAACCAGTGTCCCAGTTTTCTTTGATCTTCCTGGCGTTCTCTTCCGTAATCGAGCCCGGAACCTCGATAACACCGCTGGGTTTCCCGCCATTGCGGAAAAAGTACGCTGAGCTTTCCTGAATATGGTGACCCTGCATTGCAGCCAGACCAGCAGCATAAATCGGCGAAAGACCAATGAGGGGATGAAACAGACAGTTGAACCGATCGTGAATAACCTCTCGTGCCGGTACTGTCACAGATGATTCAATGCCGACCATGTTATCCGGATTGATCTGGTAGAAGACAGAGCCATCATCAGCTACCAGCGGCGTAACTTTGTTCCAGTCCAGCAGCCTCAGCTCGGTTATCTCACCGCGATTGTTCCGGATCTTGAGCGCAACGGTATTGCCTTCGCACAGCTTGGAATTCAGCCATTGCTCAAAGAACTGGATGCGGTTCTGAAAGGCATTTGGCCTGGAATACAGCGCGGCTATCTTTCCGGTTTTAATTTCCCTCCGAACGCCATTTGAATCCTGTTTCATCAGGCGCGGAGGCATTTTAGCAATATCACTTGCGATCAGAGATATGCAGGAAAACACAGCATAATAGGAGAGAACCGTTTTGGGCTTAATTTCCATGTTCTGCTGCCAGGCCCCGGCGTAGGGTTCGTGGACATAACTGAACATCGGCGTCCAGCCCCCGCGGTTGACAACAGGCTGCTGTAGATTTTTGACTTGCCCCTCTTTTCTTCGGAAAGGATTCCACATTAGCCGTTCTCCGCTCTACGCTTATTCTTCCTCACCCTGGTAGTTACCTCGGTGAAATATTCTGCCTTGCCAAGCAGCACCAGCACCCTTGCGCACCGATCGTCCACGGTCTTTACGTCTCCCGTAACAGAGTCATGTGTGCGTTGCAGATATCTGATTTTTGCCATGCAATATGGCGGGGTTTCCCCCGCCCTCCTTTCGCGTTAGCTTCCCTGGTTAGAGCCGTAGTTCACACCAGAAATAACCGCCACCGCTGCCGTGCGGCGACGCTTCCAGTTGATCCAGCGCTCGGCACGGATAGCCACGCTGTTCGTCTGGAACATGGAAACCAGCTCCGTTCCGGTTGGGCTGACGCTGTCGCCAGTAGGATCGCTTTCCATTTCCAGAGAGGCTTCACGTGACATATCCACTGCCACACCACCGTCGTCAGCCAGATAAATATCCGGCGCGTTCAGCAGGGTAAGATTGCTTCCGGCGAACTGCGAAACGATAGCCGGAAGCCCCTGGAATGTGCCGCCAAGCAGGGTCATTTCCGGATACATTTTCTGGCTCAGAGCATTTTTCTTCATGGACAGCGCCAACGCGTTGGTGCTGGACATGATCCACACGCCGCCAGTTGGCTGGAGGTTATTGGAGACAAACTGAGCGAATGCCGCTTCAGCATCTGCATCCGGATCGCCGGTTGATGGAACAGCCACAATACCGTTGGTAATTGAGGCCGGAGAGACGTTAGCAACTTCAGCTTTCGCCGGGTTGATGAAGTCCGTATCCAGGCGTGCAATGACCGCTTCTGCCAGCGCATTACGCACCAGTGCATCAGCTGCCGGATTGGAGAACCGGATCAGCTCATCGGTCAGCACCGCAATGGCTGCGACTTTGGCGAAGCTGAACGTGATGGACTCAAAGTCGAATTTGGTCAGCGGCTTGGCCTTACCCTGACCTACCCAGCTTGCAGATCCGCCGGAAGTTTGTGCCGGAATACGAATGTTGAACGGGACCTGACGCAGTGCAGGAATACCACCCTGACCGAAACGACCGATAATGGTCTGCGGGCGGAGGAATTCAACAAAATCATTTGCGTATTCCTGATACTCCACCAGCGCACCAGCCCACTGAGGATCGGTCGTTGTGCCAGCACCAACAGCGGCTTTCAGCACATGGTGAAGTTTCGCATCATCCGGGTACTGCTTACGTGCAATTTCCAGCGCTTCAGAACGGCTGCCGTTTGCCGCCGCCAGTGCCTTGGCAAAACGGGCAAAGGCGATACCTTTCTCCAGATTTTGCTCAACGCGAATGATCCCCGGCGCGTTTGCCTTAACGGTGGTGACTTCGCCATTGGCAGTTTTTGTTACCGGTTTAGCCGTGGCTGCAATGCTGGCTTCCATATCACGAAGACGTTTCAGGTGTTCGTCTACAGATTTGATCTCAGAAGAAACGTTGTCATAGCTTTCAGTTTCTTCAGCATCGAGGGTACGGCCTTCATCGAATGCTTTGCTCATGATGTCACTTTGTGAAGCTGCCAGCGCCGCACGCTTATTTTCAAAACTTTTGATCTGTTCAGCGATATTCATCGAAATGTTTCCTTTTTTGGTTTTGGGTGCTGTAGCGCCAGCGGTTTTAGAAGTTTTCACTACCGGTTTCTCATTGCCTGACGCGGCGAGAAACTGGCGATCGAAAGATTTAACGGTCTGGATGGAGCATTCGGCATTGGCCGGAATGGTCACCGCCGAGACCTCAAGCAGGTCCCAGGACAAAAAGCGAATACCGCCTTCATCCAGGAAGGAATACTCAATTGGGCGGAACCCAATCGACAGGCCGCGTACCAGCCCCGCCTTAATCGAAGCCCACGCTTCATCAAGACGTGCGATTAACTGGGATGGCATGTCAGGGGTTGGTTTCACGAGCTTTGCTGTGATCTGCAACCCCTCTTTCACCATTTTTGGCGTGCAGGTGCCAATAGGCTGAGAGCGGTCGTGCTGCCAGAGGAACGGCGTATCGCTGCGGAATTTCGCCCCCTCCGGCTCCATAATGTCACCGTCACGATCGGGAGACGGTGTTGAGGCGATGCCGGTGATAATCCGCTCATCCTCATTTACCGACTTCACCGTCATGAGGGTGCAGGCGCGTTTAAGCGTCATTTGCTGGCCTCCAGAAATGAAAAAACCCGCATGCGCGGGCCATTAACTGACGTGTGTGTTAAACGAAAAATACCTGGTAGTCTTTTTTGACCGGTTCGGGGTTAAGAGCCATTAACGTAACGGCGTTGAATGTGGCCATAAGAGGGTCAATTTTCCCCTTCCCGCTGGCCTGTTTGGTGATGAGTATGGCGTTACCTTTCGGCTCTACACGGGCGTTGCCTACGCACCATGCCATCAGAAGCTGACCACCATGAAGCAGAACACCTTCAGCCAGCTTTCGCTCGGTAGTCTTAATGGCGCCGCCGAGTTTCCAGCCCTGGCTGACCCCGGTTACAGCCTCATCAGGAATGCCTGCCTCACTGAGCGCATCAAGAATTTGCCCGACCTCAGAAGGGTCAATCCCGATTTTGTCCAGCAGTTCGGCTTCATAAATCCGGCTGACATACTCTGCAACCTGCTCAACATCCTCGCCCACCCGCTTAACGATCGTCAGGTCACCGGCCCTCTCAAAATCCTTTAATTTTGAAATTTCGCTCTTTCGTCTTTCCAGGGCGATGGTATGCGCCCATGCATGACACCAGCATAACCATTCCCGAGTCTGGCGATCGCGCCCGATAACGGCCAGGCCAAGAAGGTCATCGAGACCACCGCCATCTATACCAACTGTGACCACCTCAGAGCGGCGAAGAATATCGTCAAAAGTGACGCGCCTTGCCTGTTGCTCCCAGAAATCCGCCCCTGCCCATCGGTCAGCGCGCAGGGCGAGACCGATTTCAACGTTGGCGTGCTTGGACATAAAGCCACGGAAGTCTTCTTCCCCGGCCTCTTTCGCTTTGTTGTATTCGCGGTAAAGAAACTGCTCGTCAACGGAGTAACCCAGGTTGGGGTTAACCATCGCGAGGTTATCCAGAAGAAGATGCTCTCCGCTGGCAACCATTTCCGGTGGATGCTCAAATATCACCGGAAGAAAATGCGGGTCGTGAATTTTTCCGTCGCGAACGTCACGAGCGTACTGTAACTTTTTCTTAAACACACCAGCAGGCGGTTCGTTGGACTGCGTGGTTGTGTACATCACAAAGCCTTCCGGTCGTGATGCCATGCCACCGACTGCCTCGCGCAGCATATCTTCGGAGTTATGTTGCTTGCCAAAAAGCCACAACTCGTCAATGAGCGTGCCGACAGATTTAATCCCCGATACGGTGTTGGGGTCGGCGGCCACCACTTTCAGCGTCGTGTCCGTTCCCCTGTGGGTGATGGTCCTGATATGTGTCTGCACCTGACAGAGGTCATCCAGATCATCATCCCGCTTTACCATATCGCGCGCCGGGTTAAAGGCGTTTGTCGCCACCTCTACAGTCGGGGCGATGATGGTGTACCCGGCAGCCTGACGCCAGTTGAGCAGCAAGGCCGTCATCATTATCCCGGCGGCCAGCGTAGACTTGGAGTTTTTTTTGGGGATCAGTACAAACACTTCTGTAATGTGTCTGCGGCCGGTTTCGGCATCATAGGAGCCGAACAGCGCGGCAACGAGATCGAAAACCCACTGTGCGCAGGACTCACCGAAAGTTGGCGATCCTGGAGCATCAACGATTTTCAGTTGTCTGAAAACGTTCAGGGCTATTTCAGCCTGCTCCGGGTAAATCGGGGCAGGAATAATAGACTGGCCTTTCTTCAGGCGCTCCGCCCAGTCAGGGCAGGCAGTTGTCCACTCCGGCATCATGTATTCCCGCGATTGTTAACCACCAGTTTCGGCGGCTGCTGAATTGCGAACTTATTGGCCGCTTTTTTGGCAGCCTCAGCTTTTGCATCCTTCTTACCGCCCTCACCTTTCTTCTGATGCATATAAGGCAGCATGGCCTTTGCAGCATCTTTCCTGGTTTCGATTTCGTAACCAACGTTGTTCATAACCGATTTCAGGAAGTCGAGAGGGTCTTCATACTCACCGGCGGACGATGCCGCAGGAGGTCGTTTTTCTTCAGGAGTGTTTACTGCTGGGGTACAAACATTCCTGCGATACGCAGGTTCGTCATCCACCTCAACTTTTTCTCGTTTTTTCCGCTCAATAAACGCGATGACCTCCGGGTCTTTAGCAAGCTGCGACCCCTTGGAACGCGCGGATTTTTCAGAATATCCCGCCTTTATTGCCGCATCCTTCCGAGACATCCCGGACATCAGCGCGAGAGCATATTTCCGCTTCTGCGCTGTTAACATGTTTACACCCTCCAGAGGGGGATTTTTTCTGCGAATGAGAGGGGGCGAGGTGTCCAGGGCGATCGATGTTTACTCTGGATCATACCCCCCCGGGGTTGGTAGGCCTCAGAGCCCTACAAACCCTGATTCCTGATCGCCACCATGCACCTTATGCTTCAGGGCTTGTTCATCAGGCTGACCCGTAGCGGCTTCACGTGCAGACTTACCTGCATGACATTCAGTGCAGAGCGTCCACAGGTTGCGCTCCGAGTTATCGCCTCCGAACTGAAGCGCGATGCGGTGGTCGATTTCACTGTCAGTCAAATCAATAACCCGATTACACATACAGCAGTGACCACTGTCACGCGCATAGATACGGCGCTTCAAACTCACCCTTGCACTTCCACTTATGCGGCGCTGCTCACCGTAGATTGGCTTGATGCGTCGCGTATCAATGGCTTTCAGGCGTGGCTTTAACGTTGTTAGCTTAGACATGCAACCTCCACGCTCGTCGGCGTTCTGTACGTGGCGCTGAGTCAGGGTGACGCTCAACAGACTCACCATCAGCATGATCCACCAGCGAGTAACACGGATAAACCACAGCCCCGCCATAGGCATCACCAACGGCATAATCGGCAGGCTTGCTTCTGTCCCATCGAGAAAGGACTCGTTCAATATGCTGAGGAGATACGCTATAACAAACGCCGTGTATCAGCCGCGGCAGTGTGATGTAGTCAGCCTGAGTCTTATCAGCAACAATCAGCCGTTCGGCTATCTGCATTTGATACTGAGGTGGGCGGCCAGTGCCCAAGTAGAAACTCACCAACGATTCCGGGAAATAGTTAAGCCATTCACCAACCCGTTCAACAAAATCTGGAACAGGCAGCGCGTCGTCTTCCAGCACGACTACCCGGCAAGGTTGCTCAGCAGACCACTCAAGCGCGCGCCGATGATTCCAGTTCGCCCCATGATTCTCTTCATCGAGGAGGAGATGGGCGCCAATACTCATGGCCAACGCTTCAGCCTGCCGCCGCCGGGCGTGATGGCCGATTACACAGAACTTAAATTCTTCAGCCACCAGCGGAGCTCCATTAAAAAAGCCGCACGATGGCGGCTACTGTCTGAATATCAGGGTGTTGCTTCTCTTTAACCCTGGTTAAGGTAAGCATTCAGCCCGTCAGTGGTGGGACACTGGCGCACTCTGTCGCGGGGGGATGGCTGATTACCTCCGAAAAGGAAAATACCCATGGGTTCCATGTCAGAACTGGAAAAAGCAGTTGCAGATTTGCAACGTGAATTAAAGATTGAAAAAGCCACCAATAAACTGGTTTTTTCTTTGATTATTGAAGCGGTTAACAAGCTGTCACCAAAACAGAATGTTGGGGACGTTCTGATGGATGTACTGAAGGAGGTTACACCGCCTGAAATTTCATCTGCCCCAGATGCTCACGAAGCGATTAAGAGAGTTGAGAAAATAATTCAGAAGAAGCAACCGCGTTCGTAACTTCCTGAATTAAATCGTCAGCGGCTCGGTGCTGAGCCGCATTCACAATCTGATCGATTACAGTTTTCGCGTGAGTTTCAGCGCGCTGCTTGTAACCTTCAAGAGTGAAGTCTGCCGTAATGTCTTCACGATAAGGCACAGTCAGCATTGTTTTCTGATCGAGTTGTACTTTGACGTCACCGCCAATAGCCTCAACCGTTTTACAGTCCAGTCCCTCTGCTGAGGAGTAACCATTAATTTTGAAACCTACAGATTTTTGAGTCGGAAACTCAACAACATACAAAATCATAAGACCTCCTGTTATTTATGGCGCCACCAGGCATTTTCTTTGCCGATACCATCAGTTTTGAAAACGGTATGTACCTGAGGGCCGGTGACCAGCCTGTCAGCAAATGACTGCGCGACAATACCGAACGCCAGCATGTCACCCACCGCGGCGCCAGCCTGTTCTTTCTTCCAGAAACGATAACTCTCGATCCGGTAGTAAAGACGGATGATGCCGTGAGCAAACGCCATCACATCAGCGCGGGTACCACCCAGCAGCCCAGCGTTGAGCATCACATCGTTCCGATGTTCTTCAATGAACTCCTGATAGATGCGCTCCGGATGATTCTGCTTTGCCCAGGTATCGGCGTAGGTCTTTGGCTCAGAGCCAACGTAAATTTTGCCGGGCTCCATTTCTCCCCACGGCGCGCGTAGCATTTCGACATCGGTACCATCAGTACACCAGACGAACCGGTATTCAGGGTGATCTCGCAGGTGCTGCCAGATGTGCAACCAGCGACGAAAGTAGACATTCATCTTCACGTCAGGAACGCGACATAGCTCAACATCTGCCGGGGCCGTCAGTAATTCATCCACCAGCGCTATACGACCACACTGGCGAAGTGATGAGGCCCATTTGCTCAGCAGGTCAGGCGAGGCCGCCATTTTTGTGCCGCGCTGCGGGTCAGGCTGACTGGTAAGCAGCGTTGTGATAACCACATCGCGCTGCTGGCGGTATTCAGCGTAACCAGTAAACCCGGCATCACGCCGTTCGTTGTGGATCTTCACGTTACGTTCCACCAGCGCCTGTCGATCGGGACGCGGTACCGAACGCTCTACGGCTTCATGCTCATCGAGAGAATGAATCAGCTTTTCTGAACCGACCACATCACCGTAAGCCCACGTCGTCAGGCCAGCGTTATGGATACGTAGCGCGAGGTCACTGTGTTCGTACATGCCGCGACCATAAACCGGATCGAATCCACCCACCTTCTCGATGGCGCTACGGTGGTAATAGAGCATCACTCCGCGCTGCCCGGTGTACGCCACATGCTGATCGTCACGGTAAAGCACCGAAAGGTCATTGAGCTTATTCTGGCCAGCAAGATCGAGGAACTGGTAAGCCAGGTGTGGCTCGGGTGATTCGATGTAAGGGAGGTGCCAGTTATCAGCGATAGGCCAGGCATCATCATCCCACAGAAAAAGATGCTCGCACCCGGCATCCATCATGGCTGACAGGCTGGCGTTCTTCGAAGCAACAATGCCGAGTGATGTTTCATGGCGAAGCAGCTGCACGCCGTGTGGCACTACCGCTGCAGGTTTTGAACCATCATCGACAACCACCACCAGCGCACCGGCCGGCAGGTGCATCATGTGCTGTTCAAGCGCTCGTTTCAAAACGTCGGCGCGCTGGTGTGTCGTTATTGCAATACCGATCCGCGATGAAATGATGCTGGCAGGCGCATACGGGACACCATCAATAGTGACCTGCATAATTTTCCTCTGGGAAGTTTATTAATTATCTTATTCGTAATAATGGATGGTCTGACGATAGCAATGGATGATGTTGATAGTTAATCACTAGGGAAGTAGAACAAATCTAAGTTAAACTACTGGTCTGATATGTATAAATTAATGATACATGTCATTATTTTTGCGAACCAAACCAACAATAAGGTCATTTATGAAAAAGTTAATTATGGTAGCTCTGGTTGCCGCAGCTGTTTCTGGCTGCGCTCAACAATCATTTTCAGTAAACAAAGGCATAACGACTACGCCACAGCAAGTTACGACACATCATTTCTTCGTTAGCGGGATTGGTCAATCCAAGCAAATTGATGCTGCTCAGGTTTGCGGTGGTGCTGATAAAGTTGTTCGTACTGAAGTTCAACAGACTTTTGTGAATGGGTTGCTGGGATTTGTCACCTTCGGCATCTACACCCCTCGTGAAGCACGCGTCTATTGCGCGAAGTAATATTTCATAGCAATTGAAACTGATAATCCTCTAGCCCCCTAACAGGGGCTTTTTTACATCTGGTTGATAAAACAATTATCAAGCCCACCAGCAGGTGAGCTTTGTAATGGCTACGAATCCACCGCGTTATGCAGTGCTTCCTGACTGGCAATATGCTCGTAACGAGAAACCGTCTTTCCGTTCTGGTTCATCACGTAGGCGACCTCGCCGGGTTTCAGGAATACATTTTTGTCCATTCCCGATACCGCGATGCTCTGCTGCCCCGGATTGAACCCTACACTCAACCCGCAATGAATATCTTCACCGCCACCTGGCGACATTACTTTTACTGTTAACATGCTTCTTCTCCTGCTTCTTCTGGGAATAAAAAAGGCCGCCCATTGGCAGCCTTTTGACGTTAGAGATGTTACTTATGAGGTATGACATGGTTTACAGCAGAAGTAACACCCGTTTGATTTTGAATAATGCTTCTTAGCTTCCGTGACAGCTGGACGACATGTGTCGAAGATACCAAGGTAAATGCGATTCTCTGTCGCAGGCATAAATGCGCATCCTGTAACGTGTACCTCGTGGTCGCCGTTTGCCTGAGCATTTTTATTGACGTAATAGAACTGTCCCATTTTTAAAATCCCAGAGTGACGCTGCTTCTTGCAGCACCTGAGATGTTAATAATCTTGTAGCTTCAAAGTTACGATATATCCTTAAACTTTGAGCGAGTTCACTTTAAACACTGCTCACGCTAGTACTCAGTGAATGCCTGCTGTAATGCCTTAGCCCAACTTAGCGCGCACCAGAGCATCTTTGGCTTCAAGCAGCTTGCGTAAGCCTGCTGACTTTTCCGCGCTGTCTGGCATGGTTTCGTCCATCAGTGCCGCGAGATCACCGATTGGCTTACTCACTTCTTGTAGGTGCGCAGGTAGATGCTGATACGCAAAATACTTCATGATTGGAGATGACATTATTTACCCTCGGTTAGTAAAAAGCCCCGCTTACGCGAGGCTGGTATTGATTTGGGTAATGGCAATCAATCTTCTTTTTTGATCACCACTTCCTGCGGTCGCATCTGCTGGATCGCCCGAACGATACAGTAAGGAATTACTGCCCAGGCAACTCCCATGGCGGCCCCTGCTGCTTGCTGAGGCGCGCTGACAGCGCCGAAAACCCCAACGATACCTTGAACAAAGCCAATAGCCCCGAATACAACACAAATAGCCCAGAGGATCTTCATCAACCTAACTCCTTTTATTAACGAGCCATTAGGATAATTCTGAATGCCGTTTAGTAAAGCTTTATTGCATGAATTGCCGGAACTTATCGTACCGCTTATAGCGACAACCATTATCAAGCCCACCAGCGGGTGTGCTTTGTAATGGCTACTTCATCAGTGAGGCGGCGTATTCAATCAGGTAAAGCTTCGGAGCCAGCCAGATTTTTAGCCAGTCAAAGTTGAACCAGAATCCGGCAAACATAATGATAGAAGCCAATGCTCCGCAGACTATGTACAAAAAAGCAAAGAAATCTGCACCAGAGTATCCTTCCGCTATTACCCATGCTTTCTTAACCGTCAATAAGAATCCCATTACCGTCAGAATCGCTACCGCCTGAAACATCAGGCTACTTACTGCATTCCATATCAGCAGTTGATGAATAACATCAGGAACCTGAGCCTGACTGAATGAAACCGCTGCATCAACGCCATTACTTGCTTTCTGCAACAGCTCAGAAAGAACTTTGTTTGCCTGTTCGTTCACTACTTCTCCTTCTGGCAGTTAGCCTGCCACGCTTTGTTATGTGTCAGGATGTCTTTTTTCGTCTGGCGGTCCAGAACATCCCAGTCGTGATCCGTTCCGTATATGGGTTTAACCCAGTCGCAAGCCGTGTCCACTACCTCAACCCTTACGGGTCCAGTTGTCCCGCAGCTCGCGATCAACATCGTCGCCAGGCATATGGTTAACAGTCTGCTGTACATTGCTGGCCTCTTTCGTTGCTTCTACCCGGCGTTCGGCTGCTGTGACCGTTGCCGCTGCGTTATCTTCGGTGCGCTGCTGGTCGGCTTTCGCTTCCGCTTTGCTGGTGCCGCGAATATGGCCCAGGCCAAAGGCACCGGCGATAGCGGAAATCACCAGTGCGGCCAGCCCGATTATCGTTTCGATACCCACATTCACCTCACACCAGAACGGATTTCGCCAGGTTAAACAGCGCGCGGCGTTTATCCAGCCCGTTTCTGCCGCCATTGATAAGCAGCGTAACGCGCTCAACATCGCCGGAATGGAGCAGGCAACCGCGAGACGAATAGAACCATGCAGCTGAGCGCGCGGCGTATTCATCCTGTTCAAGCAGCTCCGGGTGGGTAACAAGGTCCAGTTTCAACGCCTGGCCACAACTGCGATAGTTGCTCAGGCCGGTAATCTGTTTCAGCCCACGACCGCGATATTTCCAGCCATCACCGGCAACCTGATTGCCCAGGTGTTCTTTTCCCCACTCACCGCCGTATACCAGATTGGCGATCGCTTTCTGGTTTGCCGGTTGCGTTGCTGTTCTGCCAAGTGCTGCTGCCTGCTGTTGCGTGATGCGGTGGCTACCGAACGTCGGTACCAGGTTTTCAACCGCGTAATTCAGGTTCTCCACCAGTCGGGTAAATCTGGTGCTTTCATGCCCCATCTGGGCAATAAACATGGCCTGATCGAGCGGTGCGGTGATGCCGTATTCCTTCATAGCGGCGTCGATATGTGGAAACCAGCGCGCAGCTAACCCGGCGCTGATACCAGCCGCCCTCTGAAATTGTGTTTGGTTCATTAGTGCCTCAGACGATCAACCAGCCGCGCCATATTTCCACGAACCTTCAGGATGGCGGCGAAGATAAGAATGTTTGCGACCACCACCAGCCAGCTGGAATCACGATAAAGGCCGAAGATGAACTGCAAGGGGATCGCGGCGTAAACCAGCACGGTTATATACGCCAGGACAGAAATAAAGGGGCGATGCCGGGCGCCATGTCGCTGGTAAAACATCAGCACGATGACGATGGCCGCACAAATAAACGCATTAAAGACTGCTGACGGGTCAATTACCATTTCCCCCTCCCCCACGTAGCCGCGAGAAAAACTTGAACACGTTGTTCAGGTCCTGGTTATTAAGATAAGTGAGGATTTTTATACACAGGGCAGACAGAATCACTGCACCCAGTGCATCCAGCGGTTTTTCATAGTGCGAAGCTGCATTTAGCAGTGAGCCAACAAATCCAGCCCCAAGCACCCCAACGATAAACGACGTCAGAAAATACCCAGCCAGTCGTGCACGAGACAGGTTCGTTGCTGTTGCGACGTAGAACACCGCACCACCAAACGCCCCAAACACCACACCGAAATCTGTATGAGTAAAGACGCCGTACAGGACTGAACCCAGCAGGCCGCCGCCGAGAACTGCGCCGGTGCCGGTTAATGGATCGGACATTAAGCCCCCTCTTATTGCTGTTGATCCTCTCAGAAGGTTGAGGGGAAACAAAAAAGGCCACCCGAAGGTAGCCTGTAGTAATGATTGTGAAGGCTGGAGTCGAACCAGCTTCCATCGGTGCGCTGCCGATTGGGTTACGCGCGCCTTGTGGCTACTTATCCAGAATATTCACCGCAAAACTATTCCCTAGCTCGCCGCTGAGCTTCATCACAATGGGGATCGCTTTGCCGCGCCAGGGAAGTGTGCCTGGTCTCACCGGGATGTCGTCACATACTCAAAGCGATTTCCGTTGTGTAGAAACTAAATAGCCCCACTAATACAGGCAGGGCTTAATTTATTTTATTCGTGTAGGCGTTAACGACACATTTCAGCTTTAGCTTTCATGTAAGCCTCGTGAGCCAACTCCGCAGTTTGGAAACTACCGAGCTCTTTACGTTGCCCGTTGATGCGAATAGCGGAACGCCATACGCCGCGAGCTTTGCACCAGTTTGCTCCAATCAGCTTGGACTTCGCCCCTTTTCGAACTTTGTGTCTGTTCTGTTGATTAACAAACTGGGCAACGATACGTAAGTTGTCCCATCGGTTATCTTTGGGATTGCCATTGATATGATCGACACACTTATCAGCCGGCGGCAGCGCACCGTCCATATACAAAAAAGCCAACCGATGAGCGAAAATTAATTTCTTATCGATCATTATCTGGATATAGCCGTACGTATCTGCGTTCCCGGCTATTTTGCCAGGCGTAGACCGTGAGTTTGTTCGCTTGATCCAAACAAATAAACCAGTCAAAGGGTCGTACTTCAGAACCTCTTTCAGCCGTTCTTGGGTGATGCTCATGATATGCGTATGCCTTACTTTGAAATGAACCTTTGCCGCACAGGAAACCAGCCCGTCGAGGCTCGCCAGCGCTAACCGACTTCCTCAAAGGCTCATTTCAAATGGATTGGTTCGACGTGATGAATGCGCGGGCGGTGCGCAGGAAATACGGGTACAAAAAAACCCGCAACGTGGCGGGCTTTTAGAGGTTAATTATCTACAGGCGTTATACTCCATAATCAGAAGCATACAGGACAGTTTTATGCAAAGTCAACACTAACGTGCAAAAAAGTGTCGCCATTTGCTCCGATCATATTAATAAGTTGTTGCCTTCTCAAATTCTACTGCCGCGTGACGCTCCCACTGGCGCAGCGTGTCCACCAGCATTTCATAAAAGGGTTTCCAGTTGCGTGACCATGAGGACTGATGGAGGGCCGGGAGACGCTTCAGAATGGCACGGTGTACCGTCGCCGAGGAGATAGCAGAGAAGCCATTACCAGAGCAACGTTCACAGGTTTTGAAAACCGGTGCGCCACGTTCTTTGGTCGCTTTGCGATCCAGCACTTCGCCTTTACCGCCGCATCTGCACCGCGCAAGGATTACCTTTTTCCCTCCGCAGGTTTCGCAAACCCTTTTCACCAGCTCATTTTTAATCTTCGGGGCCACCACTTCGGCACCGTCATCGTCGAAGATACCAGGATGTTTAACCACATCTTCATTCCCGGAGATAAAACCGGTACCGCTGCAACTGTGACATGTCACGCTGGTAGCCGCCGAACGGGAGTAATCAGCAAAGGCAAACTGCGCCAGCGTCAACATGCATGCTCCGAGCTTGTCGCCAGCGGCTTTGCGGACACTTTTAGGAGCGTTTTTGATAGCAACCTGCGCCAGCGCCTGAACTGCGAGCTGTTCATCTGTTTTGCTGATGCCGAACTTGCCGAAGAAAGCAGCCAGGCCGAAGCGCGCACGGCTGCTGGTGGTGCCAATCGCCGCCATTACATCTGTTCCTGTAAGGCGGTCCGGAGAAGTTCCCTTCACGTCATCGCTGATATGCATTCCCTGAGGACTAAAATGTTTGAGCGATGCTTCCAGTTTCATAAGGTTGCCCTCGTTGCTTTGATGTTTTTAATAGTCTGCATTGCTGGAATGCCTTTCTTTTGAGTAACGTCTGGTCTGAGCTTTCTGCTGTGGCGCCGAACGCTGCTTTGCTAACTCCTGGTCAATTGGCAGGAAGTGCCCGTTATAGAATCGACGGTAGATCGTACCCAATTCACCGTTGCGCTGTTTGGTCACGTTAATTTCCGCGATCCCCTTCGCTGGCGACTCAGGGTTATAAACTTCATCTCGGTATAGCATCATGATCAGATCAGCATCAGCCTCAATCTCACCCGAGTTTTTGAGGTCTGAGTTCATCGGTCGTTTGTTGGGTCTCGACTCAACGCCACGAGAAAGCTGGCTCAGGGCAAGGACCGGAGTTTTATTGGATTTAGCCAGACGCTTGAGTCCTTTTGACACCTCACCGACGGCAAGGTCATATCGTGCAGTGCTTTCAATTTTGATGAGTGCCAGGTAATCCACGACCACCAGCGCTATTTCCGGATGCGCCAGCTGTAGGCGGGTAGCTATCTGTTGAATCTGATCTACTGTCAGATCGGTGGAATCAACCATCCAGATGCTACGACCAGTCAGCCGTTCTACACCGTTTGTCAGCCTGGCCCAGTCCTCATCATCAAAATCAGCAGCCTTTTTCAGGCGTGAAACCGACATGCCGCCGGCAGCAGATACCATTCGCTCTCCGATCTGGATATTAGGCATTTCCATGCTGAAGAACAGCACACCACGGCCCTGCTCAGAAACCTTGTCGATGATATCCAGCGCCAATTCAGTTTTACCCATCGACGGCCGCGCAGCGATAAACACCAAGTCTGTTGGTTCAATGCCGCCAGTCTTTGCGTCCAGCTCTTCGATACCTGTCATGAGGCTTCTGGCTTCTTCAAGCCCACGGTTGCGCGCATCTACCCGATCCACCACAGCAGGAAGAATGTCGTCGATATGAACTGGCTGAACGGTCTTTTCTTCGAGAGTAATTGCTGCAATGCTGTTCTGTGCGGCCCTGAATGCCGATAAAGCCGCATCACTATTGTGAGCATTCCGGAGATCGGCCAGCGCCCTTTCAATGACAGCTTCGGCATCGCGAACAGCTGCATTACGCTCCAGCGTGGAAACGTAGGACACAAGCGCCGACTTCGCCCATGCGATACGGCTCGAGTCCATAATGATTGCGCTGTGCTTTGGCATGTTTTCGCAGAGCAGTACAGGGTCAATAACGCCAGCTCCACGCGCCTGACGGCAGATCCCAGTATATATTTCCCGATACTGCGGTACCGAGAAAGCGGTGGCTGGCACCCTGGAAAGAATATCCAGTACCTCAGGGTCGGCACCACGCAGAAAAATTGCGCCGATCACCGCACCTTCCAGATCTTCATTTTTCCAGACAGGAGTCATGCTACAACTCCTGACGCGATGGCACGGAAACTTCCCCAGCCAAATGCCAGACGGTTGCGGCCACCATCGGTAACCCGATCCACAATTCTCTCGCCAATCGTTTCTTTCAACTGGTCGAATGTAAGATTGCTGATCAGGATTGTTGGCAAAATGCTTTCGTACCTGGCATTGATAATTTCCTGAAGGATGGTCATTTCAGTCGGACTGCCGAACTGAACGCCCACCTCGTCGATAATTAGCAGATCCAATGAAGCGAAACGTTCAATTACATCTTCCTCGGTCATTTCAGCATTGTGGCGCCACGTGCTTTTCACTGCTCGGGTGAGGCGCATAACGTCGGTGATTTCCACTTTAGCGAGATGTCCACGGATAATGCTCTTCGCCATGGCCACTGCCAGATGGTTTTTACCGGTCCCGCAGTTTCCGGTCATGACGAGCCCAGTTCCAGCTTTCAGGCGATCAGGCCAACTGTCGGTGTAGCGCTGACAGACTGCCAGATTTTTGGCGGCATCCGGGTTGACAGCCTGGTAGTTATCGAATTCACATGCTTCGAATCGTCTTGCGATCCCGGCATTGTCCATCAGGTCGACTACTCGTAATGCACGCAGACTGGATTCAATGTCAGCAAGTTCCGCTTTCACACACTCCGGGCACTGGGAGTATTTAACGTTTTCAACTCCACGATATGCTTTTCCAGTGAGGGAAATGCGCTGATAGTTGCCATGTTTTTCACAGTCGGCGGCGTGGACGTCGCCTGACTCCCAGCTCCCCCACTGCCACGGTTTTTTATGTTCAACAGCAAACGCCAGTTCTTCACGAAGCCCTTCGCGCTTTGCCACCAGAGCTTCCCTTTCTTCGCGTTGTTTAATACTCAGCATTGTGATTTCTCCTGCTTACCAGTTGCAGTCTGATTGGCCATAGTCTTGTTCACTAAACCCCGAAACCGGCAGCCCACCAGGTCTACCGCTTACCGCACCAGATGGCGCCTGCCATGGCTCTTCGAAATGCCGATCGGGACCAAAGAACGTCGCCGCCTGTTTCACGTACTGCGTTCCGGCGCTACCTGTAGCACGGACATAACCTGCATAACGGTTTACACCAGCCAGCATTGCCTCAGTGTTAACACCGTCTTTGATTCGAGCTTTCCAGGCTTTCCAGGCAGCTGCTTTAGAATTACCGCCAGCACGTTTAGGGTATGCCTGCCATGCCTGTTCGAACTCGTTGGAATAGTTCTCTTTGGAAGAGCGATTTTCAGAATGGACTTTCCCACATGCGCCAATATCTTGTGATTCTTGTTTTGAATTTACTTGTGGATCATGTTTTGAATTTACTTGTGGATCTGGGGTCAGATTCTGACGGGTGAAAACACCATTTTTGTCAGATACTGAAGGGTGAAAACCGTTTGAACATCCAGAACCTGACGGTTCAGAATCTGACGGGTGAAAACCGTTAGCCCTGCGCTGCTGTTTCAGCGCTGCCACTTTGTCCTTCTCAATGCGTGCCAGAGCCTCGAGACGATCAGCATTCAAATAATAAAGATTAGACGTGTTGCGATTACCTTTACGGCGGAATTCACGACGCAGCCAACCGGCAGACTCAAGTTCTGCAATAGCGGTCCTGACCGTGCTTTCCCCCAGACCCAACTGGCGGCAGATGGTCTCAACACTCGGATAGCAGACACCTTCATCATTCGAGTAGTCAGCCAGGCGAGCCATAATCACCAGTTTGGCACCCTTAATGTCATGCGCGGCGCATGCGTCCCAGACGTTACCGAGAATTTTGCTACTCATACAAACTCCTGAACTGGCGTGATTGTGTAGCCGCGAGCTGGCTCAATCCGAGTTTTAAGGCCTGTATCGTGGGCACCAATTTTTCTCACTTTCAGGCAAGCTGCGCGTTCAAGTGCCTTGATCTCCTTAAACATGGCTTGTTTTGAGCAGCAACAGAATTCAGCCAGGACCTGATGATCGATAACTCGCTCCCCCTCTCCATCCATAGATCCGCCCATCAAAATGCGAAGCATGACCAACCGCTGAAGTGGGTTATCGAATGTATATTTACGTACGAAGTCAGAGTGATTCATGATTCCTCCAGCATGCCGTGACATGTCACACCTCATTGCCCGGGTGCGGGAATAATTTTGGTTTGTCAGGTCTCAGTTCATGGGCGGGAATCCCAGTAAAGGCCGCAACATCAGGCACATGTTCCACCCCAACAACACCAACCTTTCTCCAGCGAGAGACAGAGGGTTGTTTTACACCTATAGCGCGAGCTAGAGCATTTACTCCTCCAGCAGCATCAATAGCTCTTTCAATTGCTGATTTCATTTTTTTGCTAATCCCGTTCAGTTGCTATCGAAATTATGATAGCAATTGCTATTGGAATGAGCAATAGACTTGTTTATCATGCTTGACTAGAATGTGATAGCGGAGGCTATAAATATGCAAGAGAGAACACTTAAGACGCTAGCTGACAGACTTAACTACGCAATGCATGAGATGGGCATGAGCCAGGGTCAGTTAGCCAAAGCGGCGAATATGGCACAACCAACCATATGGCGAATAACATCTGGAAATGCTAGAGGCACAACTAAAATCGTTGAAATAGCTAATGCCCTGGGTGTTCGTTCGGAGTGGCTATCAAACGGTACTGGACCAATGAGGGGTGACGACCAACAACCACCCCCACCGATGAATAACAAAAAAGATCCAGCCATCTTCAGAGTTGACGTACTCGACCTTACCGTAAGTGCTGGCCCGGGCATAATTAACAGCGAATTCGTGGAGGTGCTGCGCTCCGTGGAATACTCAGTTGAAGATGCCCGTCAAATGTTTAATGGCCGGAAACAGGAGCAGATACGCATCATCAACGTTCGAGGTGATAGCATGTCTGGCACCATAGAGCCAGGGGACTTACTCTTCGTCGATATCAGCGTTCAGCATTTCGACGGCGACGGTATATACGCGTTCATCTACGATGACACATCGCATGTTAAGCGCTTACAAAAGATGAAAGACAAACTCTTAGTTATCTCTGACAACCATACCTATCTACCATGGGACCCAATCGAGAAGGAAGAGATGAACAAAATTTTCATCTTCGGAAAGGTGATCGGCAGCATGCCGCAGACCTACAGGAAGCATGGGTGAATAATGCAAATGAAAATAAAAACTTACGCATAACAAGCTGAGTAGATTCTTAACCCGGCCAGTGCGCCGGGTTTTCTATGTGCCCCCACAATAGTAACCACCAGTCAACCAGGCGGGCGACTACCTGATCGGAACTCCTACCCTCTTTCTCTCTGCGAGTATCTCGCCCTTTCACAGTCCATTTTATTCTCAAGCTTCGATGCTCCAACTCCCGATATCTCATGTATTGGTAGATCACTGTCTAAAGGACAATTATTTCTACCGTGCTGTTACAAACACATCAGCAATATATTTTTTTTATTTTTGATATCAATGACATAAAAATCAATAGCAATTTAAATAGCAATACCTATTGCAAAGGCCAATAGCAGGCTCTATCATCATTCTATCAAATCAACTCAGAGGTGATAGAAAATGTCTCAGAAGATAAAAACATTTAAGGGGTTGTCCATCCATCCTTGTGATGCCTTCAAGAATATGTCCTTGATTGTTGAAGCAGCTAGTTTGTTATCGGCGGTTGATGATGACGAGTATAGAGAAATTAGCGACATTCTTCTCGCGTTTGTCTGCAACTATGCAAACGAGGCCCATAAAAATGAATGGGATAAACGATAATGAAAAATCCAATCGAAATGCTAAATGATATTGCTGCGGAAATCACTGAGAATGCTTCGTTACTGGAGGTTATTTACCGCATAAATGAATTTTCACCGGAAGCCGATAACACAATTGCCTGCCTGATTCGTTCTATGCTAAAGACCAGCCAAACTGCTTACGAGTATGTGGAGCAACTTAGCATCCATGCTGGAGCTGAATGTCAACGGGGACAAAAATTAGAGTCGCTAACAGCGCTAGCTAATCAACTTAACTCTTGGGCTTGTGATATCGGCGATTGTAAGCTTGCCGTTTATAATTCAATGGATGATATACCAACAGAATCAAACTCAATTGGGGTTTTAAGTCTCGTCTCCCAAAAACTGGATGAAATGCAGAGCATTATTAGCTCTAAAGCGGACAAGATCGAATTCAATAAGTAACGCTAAACAATAAAACAAATAACACCTTCACTGGTGTGGCTTCCTGCAACCTGAAAACAGGATTAGGTTAAAAATGACATTCATCAAAGATAAATCTGCGTATTTAACAGCACGGCTTTTCTTCGCGACCTATGGTGAGGAATACCGCCATATCTCTAACCTTTTCATGCGCAAAGCTTACGGGGTCTGAATATGCTCAGTAAAGACAGCTCTCTAGAAACCGCAAAAAACACAGCAGATAACCTGTATCAATTAATGGAATTAATTAACTCCAATATTATTGATATGGATATCGAGCAAATAATTTCTCTGTCTGGCCTCTGCCTTGACTTGTCGGCTCAGGTTTCAATGTGGATGGATTCGGAGTTTGAACGTCGTGAAAAACAACGTAATTGAAACCTACCGACGCCGAATTTTAAAGGCAGCGTTATTACGCCACCAACGTAAAACAGGCAGTAACTGCCTTGTTATTAAGCTCAATAAAGGCGGTATTAATACGGTCGAGTTAACAGAGATTCTTCTCGATGGATTATTGCGAAAATTCGAAAGGCTTGCGATTAGTGAGTATGGGAATGTCGAAGGCGTAAAAGCTATTAAGGGAATTTACAGCAGCTCTGTTGATGTTAATGGCAGCGGTGAATTCCTCACAGATAGCGGAAAGGAATTAATCGACGAGCTCATTTCTGAGCTGGTTGAGTTCGTCAAAAAACAAAAAGTGGAGGCTCCGAAAACGGAGGGTAATGAAATGGGGGGATTTGGTGGCACTGACAGCGATACGAATTCCTGAGTGGGTTCACCTCAAAGCGGTACACGTTTTATGCCAGTTCAGGGCAAGGCGCATTCACCCCTGCCGAATGCACGGCTCCGGGAATTTGAGCCTCAAAGTTAACCATCGCTGGCGGCTACTCTCCCGCGATGGCGGCAAGAACTGGGAAGTAATGAGTCACGAACGATACAGCAAAGTTAAGGACCGGAAATGAACGATAAACGCACCGTAAGCACAATTGATCTGGCATTACAGAAACACGATACGCCAGTTGGCCCGCTGTTCGTAGCAGTACGTCACGGTCGTATCAAAAAATGCTTCACGCGAGATACGGCGATCCGCTATCTGGCTTTCTTCATGACCACCGAGGCTTTTGAGCGTTCAGGTTTTCCGCAGCGTCACCCGCGGGTGCGTATTGATCGCGATGATAGGGAGGTATGGCGAGACGGGGAAACAAAGGCTGAGTATCTGGCCGCCCACCAGCGTTGTGTTCGCCGTCTGCGTCGCATCCTGGCGCGCAAGCGAGAAATGGAGAAATGGTGTGAGAAATGGGACGCGATGCATGACCGATTCGTTAAAGAGGTTGATGCACTGCAGGCCATCAAACCAGCAGGGGTAAAATGATGAAGCCCTTCATTTTCAGCATCATTGTTTCCATGCTGCTGGCGGCCACCGTTATCGGCGCGCTGATTGAATATAAATTTTTGGTGAGGTAGCGAGGCGCTCCATGAATAAGCCAGTTTTAGAAATTATTAAGCGTTGGACCCGTCTGGCAACGGAGGCTAAGCAGCTGGGGCTCACCACCATCCCTGTCGACCCGGAAAACATGCTGATGGTCCTGGTAGATCTGCCAGCCAGTGAAGACTATCAGGCTGCAATCGATTTTTTGCGCAAGAGAGCGGCCAGCGAACTTGATGCCGGTTTTAGAGCGCACCACAACGCACTTATCTATGCGGCAAATGAACTGGAAAATGCCCAGGCATTTGGGCGGGAGGTAGGTCATGAGTCTTGATTGCGTACCACTTTCAACCTACTGCCGGGACGCCGGAGAAACGGTTGAAGCCGTTAACAAACGGATACAAAGGGGGTTATGGAAAGAGGGTGTCCATGTATTAAAAGTCGATGGCGTTAAAGAACGCTGGATAGACTTAACGGAGGTTTCAAAGTGGGCAAGAAAGAACAAGGATCATTATCTCTCCCAAGAGGAGTAACCATCCGCCAGCATAAAACTGGCGACACTCTGGTTATCACTTTCACATACAAAGGGGTTCTGTGCCGGGAACCCCTCTCCAAAATGGAAGCAAACGCGCGCGGTGTGAAGTACGCCGAGCGCCTGCTCGGGGAGATACAAAACCAGATTGCCGGCGGCACATTCGATTATGCGAAATATTTCCCCAACTCCAAAAAACTGGAGCTTTTCGGGGTGGTGAAGAAAACCAAAAACATAAAGTCTTACCTGGACGAGTACCTGAAAATCTGCCAGAACCGCAACCTGTCCCCGTCGACTATCAACGGTTATGAAAAATGCCTGTCGGCGCTGTCAGCCCTGCATAAACTCCACGTGTCAGAACTGACGCCAGCGGTCCTTAAAAACTGGATAGCCAGCCGGAAAACAAAGCTGAAAACGACCAGGAATAACCTTTCGTTTCTGCGCAGCGCCATCGATGAAGCTGTTACGGATGGCCTGCTGACCATTAACCCGGTAACCCTCGTCAGCGCCAGCCGGTACCACGTGATCGACAGCAGCCCGAGCGCCGACGATTACGAGGTTGACCCGTTCACGCCAGCGGAAACCCTCGCCATTTACCAGAGCTGCAGGTACCCGGAATGGGAAAACCTGTTCCGCTTTGCTTTCAATACCGGTCTGCGGAGCTCCGAACTGTGCGCGCTGCGCTGGCCTGATCTCGACACCATCGCGAACACAGCCCACGTTCAGGCGGCCAGTGTCGTAGGGGTACTTAAAGGCACCAAGACAAAAGCCGGTACCCGTAAGGTGGAGCTGAACAGTGAGGCGCTGGCGGCCCTGCAGGCGCAGAAGCAATACACCTTTATGAAAAGTGAGTTCATATTCAGCGACCCGAAAACGGGAGAACCCTGGGCGAACGCCGACGCTATCCGTAAAAAAGCATGGGTGCCGACCCTGAAAAAAGCTGGCGTGCGCTATCGTAACCCGTACCAGACGCGGCACACATTCGCCACCAAGCATATTAGCCAGGGCGTAAACCTCTTCTGGCTTGCCGGACAGATGGGCCACAAAGGGCCGGAAATGATTTTCCGCAATTACGGTAAATACCTAGCAGAATATGACGGCAGCACCAGTGTAATGAGAAAAGGCTCATAAGAGCATTTATCTTAATTCGTTATGCCAATTTTCCACTTCACTATACTTCCGAGATACCATTTGGAGGAACGTCTCTTGCTTAGCTGGAGGATGGTAAAACTGGAAGGTTTCATGCAAAGCATGAACAACTTGCATACAAGCGCTCACGATTTCCTGAGACCTTATAGTGCGGAGTTCAGAGTCGAGTTGATAAGCAGTCTCACAGTCCAGAGTTGTTTTTTCCATTACTGTTGAGAGCAAATTGTCAGGAATAGATAGCCCACGGAGATGCAATACTTCCGCGAGCTTTGCGATCTGCTGGGCCTTAGCTAGGACGTTGAACAGATAAATTGAGGACTGATTTATCTTATTCGCCCTTTCTTTGTTCTTCTGTCCTGGATCTAAGCAATGATCAATGGGTGATGATTTATTAAGCCAGAAGTCAATAGAAAGATCAGAAATTTCAATCACTAACTTCGATACTGAATCGATTATGGACTTGGACTCTGACCGGGTAGCGAGCCTTTTCGAATTGTTATAAGCAACTCGCCATCCGAGAAGAGCGATGCAAAGACCTATAAGGGTTATGCACCACGAGTACTGTCCGATTTGGGCAAAGAGTGACTCAGATTTTTCTGCATGTTGTCCCATTTGAACAAAAATTATCTTTGGTGATGCTGTGATCAACTCTTACCCTTAAGCTCGTTCCGGCTGAGCCATATCGATAAATTTTTCAATTTGCTCTTTGTAAAACGGCACGTCACTCTTGATTACGAGCCGAGCTTTGATGTTGGCTTTGGGTAAACCTTCTTTTCGGATTAATCCTCCGAAAGCCTCTTCGAGGAAGGACGAACCGACGCCCAAAGCTATGCCACGGAAGTCGACAATGACTTCCTTTTCTTCACCTTTCAGAGCTGGAACCAGAAAATCCCTGCGGAAACGTTCAGCACTGTTGGGACTGTCTGTGGTATAGCGTCCGAATGGTGTTCTGGAGAACTCCTTCGCAATGACGATGTTTCTCATAAAATCATCTCCTGGGAACCAGCGACCACTGTAGTAAAGTTCCTGGTATGTATTCAGTAAGTCTCTCACACCGAGGACAGCTGTCATTAGAATTATAGTTGTATTGAGCACGTCCAGTTAGGATTAGTAGTGTCTCATCATCTACACAACCTACGCCAATAGGCCGTTTGATATCTTCTGAACCGTTGCCTCGACCAGAGCCAACAAAACGAGATTCACCAACCAGCATAGCTCTTTCTACAGAAGATACTTCGTTTTGAGTGCTAAGACCATCATCATCAGGCATGAAACTCTTAAAAATCCCCAAGCCAAGGTCACATACAATGAAAACAACGCGGTTTTCTTCTGGATTGAACCAAGCACATTGCCACCAGCGTTTACCTTTCAATAGAAGCAAATCATCTTTGAAGGCATCGTCTTCATACGCATGGTGAGAGACATTAAGCAAAGCCTCACTGATAGCTGTTAGCAACAAATCCAGCTGTTCATCATTTAAGACAGCTTTCCTTTGCAGCATGGTTACAGTTTCAACGATATGCTCAAAAGGTTCGACAGCAGACTGAAAAAAACGTTCCTCGTGGGTAAGAGCCTGAAGCTTTTCTTCAGTCCCGGCCAGCAATGCTCGCGAGAGCCCCGTACTTACGATCCAGCGGTGCCCCTCAGGATTCTTCTCCTTTTTTGGCCACTTGAAGCGTATTAAGTGGGGATCTCCTGTTAGCAACTGTGCTCGATTCACTACCGCAAAAAAAAGTAACGATGCCGCTGCAGATGCAAATCTTACCTTGGATAAATCGATCTCAAGTTTACGACCATGCTTGACCCCCATCGTCTCGATGAAGTTGAGAAACTGAAGGGTACCAGGTCGGTATTCGTCAGAATAAATACATATTTCAGGAGGTGGGGCAAGTACAGTCATCCTTTACTTCCTTGAAATTAGGGGGATCAAGATTTTACACATGTTTCTAAACATTAGACAGAAGCAAGACTCCACAAGGACATGAAAATGCACGTGAAATGCACTTGAGGCCTGTCATAGCAACAGAGTCCTTTATTTTCAATGAGTTAAATACATTTCAGACGCGAGTTCAACTCCCGCCAGCTCCACCAAATATAACGGCCTGATTCTCTTAGAGTTTCAGGCCGTTTTTCTTTGGGCGTGTGGCACAACTGTGACTCAGGAGTGTACCATATGCCATCAAACAGCATTCCCCATTACCTCTACAAGCGTAACCACACCTGGTGGTTCAGGAAGCGTTTCGTATCTGAGGGCAACAGCCGCCAACAACGTATATGTAAAGCTCTCATGTGAAAACAACACCACTGTGGACATCACGCTCAAGCAGCAGGAACAAGTTGGTTGGGCCGACTTGTCCACCCCAAACGGAACGCGGAGGGCAAAGTTCTTCATGGGAGCAGAGGATAATGATGGGGTGAACAGTCTGACATTCTCCAGTCTTGGCATCGCGTTCAACATTAACTACACAGCAGATAAAAAATTCACGCTCAAAATGATAAGTAGTGGCAGCGGAGAGTAATCCTGCAACGTGGTGTAATCACCGACTAGAGAATGAATCTGACTCCTCTTTGATTACAGTCGTATTTCAAAGAGGAATTCCATTGGTATGCCCTTCCACGGTTAAGAGCTTATGTTAAAGTGATTCCCTAAACGATAAAATTAGGGGCAACAGTACGTTATGGTTACTTTATCTCTTTTTAATAACAAAGGCGGTGTAGGTAAAACTACACTTACATGGAACCTTAGCGTTGCTTTAGCAGCCAAAGGTAAATCAGTTTTACTGATCGACTTTGATCCGCAGTGTAACTTATCAATTGCAACACTGAGTGATGCAAACTTTGCTCGTCTATTGCACACAAACGCACAGGCTCCTTTCGGTCAAACGATTAGAGCCTTCGGGCAGCCTTACATTCAACAAAACAGAACCCCTGAAGTAGTCATAAATCATCCTAAATATCCTATGCCTCAGGGATCTGGCCATCTAGATATCGTTGCCGGAGATTTTTGGCTTAACAATCTTTCAGACACACTCAACGTTGGTACCGATCTTATTGCTGGTACAAGTATTTATCGCTTCCTGATGCCTCATTTGATCTCGAAAGCTGCTGAGGAAACAACGGGCATTAGCTACGATTATGTTCTCATCGACTTGCCGCCATCATTCAATACATTAGTTCGTTCTGCTCTTTACTGCTCCGATTACTTTATCGTTCCATGTACAGCAGATATGTTTTCGGCCTACTGCATCGGTTTAATTGGTGAAATGCTTCCTAAGTTTGCCACTGACTGGCAACAAGGCGTCTCTCGATATCTTGCTGGGAATGCTCACGACCCCATTTTGTCCATAAAAGGACAGCCTAAATTTGCAGGGTGGGTATTCAATGGATTCGATATGAGAAAGAAACAAGGGGCAACAGTAGCAACTGAAGTAGGGGCTGACCTAGCACATAGAAATGTTATTAGTACCGCAGTACAAAACGCATTAATCCCTAGCCTACAAACCATCACTTCATACAATGCAGTGCCTAGTTTTGTTACTAGGGAACCAGTAGCGAAAGTGGAAGATTTAAACGTTATGGCTCCTGACAGCATTATTCAAAGCGTCCCGCTTAAATACCTCAAGACTGTTCGCCCAACTTCACACGTTTTAGTTCGTGGACAATGGGCTAAAAACCAAACTGACTTGATGGATAAAATGGACGCAGAGCACGACAAACTTGCTGACCACGTGATCGCTAACTGTGTGTAATGCTCCTATTGATTAGTGGTACTAGCCAATAACGATCTGCACGAATTCAACTTCCAGTTAGGGAGTTGAATTCGCGTCCTAATTCCCCTCCTAATCATCACTCACATTTCGAAACAAATCTCTAACCGATCTATTGCTAACCATATGAATATGATCATAAAATTAGCCTGCTAGTACCTAGGAGAGACTTTCTCGCAAAAGCTTGATGGTTTGCTTGTCAGCCATCGTGGAGGTTTCGGCCTCTAATCTCTCCCCCACACGACGCATGCCAGGCTTGCTCAATGTTCCAACGTTACGATGCTACGCATCACCGACGCTCTGGTTCTTACCGGGACAGCTAGGATTGCTGGATTTGTGGCGAGAGGACGTCACTCTGTGACGTCGAAAACTGGGGTTAATTGCTGAACATCTCTTATTCCTGTCAGTTCAGGCGAGACTGGTGGCCATGTTGGTCATCGGGAACTGAAAGGGAGATGTAATATGGGTCGTAAGACACGTAAAAGTCGAAAGACGCATACAAGTCGAAAGACACGTAAGAAATACCAGGCTAGTGTTCAGCAAACGTTTTGTGTGAAGGAGAAACTAAAGAAATACTCCAAAGATACCGGTAAGTACATCCTTGCCTTGGTTTTCAGCGAAGTGTTTTCTACGGTTTTTCATTCTGAAGCTGTTACCTCCTTCTTTGCATCCATCAAGGGATTCCTGTAATGGAGGCTATAATGGATTGGAGCAACGACGATGAAAAGCACAAAACGTACCCCTAGTCTTCAAAGATCCCCTAAGATTTACCCTTTGAATCAATCCCCTCTATACAAACTTAAAACTAGAAAAAAACTATTCGAGATCATAGGCCTATCAAAGAAGCAGGCTGATAAACTCATGCTTGACTCTGCGTACAAAGAATTCGAAAACGACGCAGGAAGGAAGATTCAGGAACCGATTGCCCAGCTCAAAGCGGTTCATAGGAGGCTCGGCGTATTATTAAGCAGAATCGAATTACCTCTATATCTTCACTCCGGTCGGAAGAAACATTCAACACTAACTAATGCAGAATCACATAAGCAGGCAACTGAACTTCTGAAGCTCGACATTCATAAGTTTTTTCCTTCGACTAGCGCTGCGAAGGTCTACAAAGCATTTGTTGAGAAATTTGAGATGTCACCTGATGTGGCTTATGTAATGGCCAATCTAGCAACCTTTGCAGGAAAAGTGCCTACAGGCAGCCCGATAAGCATGGCTATGGCGTTTTGGGCCAATAAAGATATGTTCGACGAACTTAGCAACCTTGCAGCCTCAAACAGCCTAGTATTTACGGCATATGTTGACGATGTAGCGTTCTCTGGTTCGAAAATCCCAAAAGGATTTGCCGCCCAAGCTAAAAAATGTATTCGTTCTCATGGCCTCACCTCTAAAGACAAGAAAGAGCGATTTTATCCGTCTTCAGAGGGAAAACTGCTTACAGGGATAGTGATTCAGGATGGGGAACTTAAGGTTCGTTGGGCACACTATGATTCAATCGGAAAAGAATTCGCTACTTTGGCTGACGCAAAAGACAACGCTGCAAAAATAATCCATCTAGAAAAGCTAGCAGGTAAGCTGCATGCGGCCGGTCAAGTTGACTTCAGACAGAAAGATAGAGCTCGCTTCTTCACTCAGCAACTCAGAGCAGCCAAAAAGCAATCAACTCAGGACAGTTAGGGCTATTGATCGTAACTAGTTGGATGTGCCGTACTGCTGTGACATTGATTCCCGCTACATTGCTCAAAGAATCAGATAGTTAGTATTTGGTGTCGCTTTCATCCAGCTCCACCAAATAAAACAAGGGGTTACGTGAATACGTAACCCCTTTTTTTGCCCATGTCCACATTACGTCCACTCGGCAAAACTTTGGCCAGCACTAACTTCAGTAACCCCAGTTTTACATTTTTGCATCCAGTGCCCATATGCCGCTTGCCACGCCTCTTGTTCATCGGCAAAAGATGTTCTGCAATAGGCAACTACTCAATGCCTTTTGAACCAAACTCCGAGTACAAGGATGACCAGCTCTGTCGCTATATCCTTACAGCATTCCCGACCCCATAGGACAAATGGATTATGCAAAATTTCTATCATATTGATCAGCTGATTCAGGGTTATTTCAATCAGGATAATGACCTCATAAATGAGGGAGAGGATACTATTGAGGGCACTATTGAACTCTATAAAAAAACAGCTCCCGACTGGATGTTAAAAGAGTTAGCCGAAGAGGTCGATTGTTTCTTTGCGCTTTACGGAGACAGGCTGGATGAGGAATTCAAAAGCCGGTATGGATTTGATTTTTCACCTGAGTTGTGGGATTCAACCCCATTCGATTTCCTGATGACTGTGCGCAAACTTGCCCTTTCTTCGAAGTAGCTACAGGCAGACAAACCCGCAGCGACTTAACCGACCTCAGACCAGCAACAGCCGGTCTTTTTCTTTCTAAATATAAGTTAAGGGTGAACAGTTAAATCCAAAAAAGCTTTTTCTTGATGTGATCCATTCAAAAAACAGGTTTGCTTAACCACAGGAAACACTGCAACAAATCGCCATTGGCATACCCGTGAAAGTTGAATTTATAAATTATCAACAAAAAAACAGCCTATTAATGAATTTATTCAGACTCCACCAGTCCAAAAATCCTCCATCGGTGATTACCAGAATCACCCGATGAAGTGCTGAAAGCCCGCACGGCGCAAGCTCTGCGGGCTTTTTATATCTGTCCCTTCCCGTCCAGCGCCCCCTCACACGCCAGCGCCAGCACCATCAGCGCCGTCTCATTCTCCTGCACCGATAACATCTCCATCCCCACCGGCAGACCGATACGGCTTACGCCGCACGGCAACGTTATAGCTGGCAGGCCGCTGATGGCGGCCAGTTCCGGCGCGCAGCCTGGCGGCATCTTCGCCATACTTTCTGGTAACCGTTGTACGGTGGGATACACAAATCCGTCGATGCGCTGCGCCTCCGCCACCTGGCAAAGGCTCTGCCGTAACAGGCGCTGAAAGCGACGCCCCGCCAGCCAGAGCGGAGTTTTCAGCGTGCTACTCGCCAGCATCTGACGTAGAAACGGCGCAAACTCTGGCAGGTAAGCGCCGGAGTCCACAATGCTTGTCAGTCCGGAGGGAGCGCCAGGCTGTTTGCTAAGCCAGTCGTCAATCGCCACGCGAAATTCATACAGGCTCAGGCATGTCGCCTGACTTACGTCGTCCAGCAAAGGTAATGATACCTCCACCAGCGTTGCTCCGGCACGACGCAACGTGTGCAGCGCCGACTGCCAGACCTCCAGCTGTACCTCATCCTCTCCCTGTAACGCGGTTACCACACCAAAGCGAACGCCTTTCAGCGAACGCACAGGAAGCGCAACCGGTGGCAAACCATGGATCACCGCATGCAGCAAGGCGGCATCTTCAACGCTATGTACCATTGGCCCAACGGTATCTTTGCTGGGCGAGAGCGGCGCTACCCCGTCCAGCTGTGAACGGCGAAAAGCAGGCCGTAGCCCCACCAGCCCGGTATAGCTACAGGGAATGCGGATAGAGCCGCCGGTATCGGTACCCAATGCGCCATCCGCCATCCCCGCCGCCACCGCCGCGGCGCATCCTCCGCTGGAACCTCCGGCGGTGAGTGACGGGCGAAGCGGGTTTGCCACATCGCCCCCCAGCGAGCTTCGCGAGCGCACGTCAAAAGCAAACTCGGACATATTCGCTCTGGCGAGGATAATCGCTCCTGCCCTGCGCAACCGCTGTATAACAAGCGCATCCGACGTCGCGTTAAGTGAGGCCAGCGCCCGGCAGCCAAGAGTAATGGGCATCGGTGCGCAGGCAATATTATCTTTGACGATCAACGGCACGCCGTGCAGGGGGCCGATCGGCTCCCCGCGTCGACGCTGCTGCTGATGCTGTTCCGCCTGAGACATGGCGTCAGGGTTAACCCCGAGGATCGCGTTGAGCGCCCGGTGCTGCTGAATGACGTCGAGACGGCGGGCAATTTCCTCCGGGCAGTCGTCTGGCGGTATCAGGCGCTTCATAGTCTCAGGCTCCCTCGTGATGAAAACCGGGCAGAAGGCTGCCCGGGATACGTTTTAGTCCCGCATGCCGGTAGTAATGGCATCAATGTCCTGCGGACGCAGACGAATTTCCGCCGCCCGTCGGTGCCCCTGCATCCCCTCGGTACGGCTCTGGCGGATCGCCGGTTCTGCGATTGCCGGGATACCCTGCTCGTCAATCCACTGATGGGTACAGATTTTGACGTACGCCCCAACCCACAGACCGCCGGTATAGCGTGCCGCCGCCATCGTCGGTAACGTATGGTTGGTGCCGCAGCATTTATCAGAGAACACCACGCTGGCGTTCTGACCAATAAACAGCGAGCCATAGTTGCGGATCTTCGCCGCCGTCGCGTGCGGATCGCGGGTATGCACCTGCAAATGCTCCGTCGCCATATGGTCAGCAAACGCAATCAGCTGCGCTTCATCTTCGCAGAGCACAATCTCACCCTGCCGGCGCCACGCCTCCCCCGCCGTGGCGGCCGTTGGCAGGCTGGCAAGCTGACGCTCAACCTCCGCCAGGGTACGCTCAGCGATATCCCGGCTGGTTGTCGCCAGCCCGACACGGGTATGAATATCGTGCTCTGCCTGCGCCAGCATATCGGCGGCCAGAATGCGCGGATCGGCGCTGTCGTCAGCGATAGTGAAAATCTCGCTCGGCCCGGCGAGGGCATCAATGCCGACTCGACCAAACACCTGGCGTTTCGCTTCGTTAACGAAGGCGTTGCCTGGCCCAACGATTTTGTCCACCGATGGAATGCTCTCCGTTCCCCAGGCCATGGCCGCAATGGCCTGCGCGCCACCTACCCTGAAAATGCGGTGCGCGCCCGCCAGATGGCAAACCGCGATCATCGCAGGATGCGCTCCCGGCGGCAGACAGGCGATGATCTGTTCGCAGCCCGCCACCGTCGCAGGGACAATCGACATCACCGGCGCAGAGAGGATCGGGTAACGCCCACCCGGCACGTAGCAGCCTACCGTCTGCACCGGGATGATCCGGTGACCGAGATGTACGCCAGGCAGCGTCTCAACTTCCAGCGGCTGCATGGTCGCCAGCTGCGCCTGCGCAAAACGACGCACCTGATTAATAGCAAACTCGCTGTCGCGACGCGTCTGGGCATCCATCGCCTCCAGTGCTTCGGCGATCTCCTGCTCGCTCACCTCAAAGTGCGTCGGCACGACGTTATCAAACTGCTGCGAAAAGGCTTTCAGCGCCGTATCGCCTTCGGTTTTCACGCGCTCGATAATGGCGCTGACCTTCTCCGTCAGGGAACGATCGGCCTGCGCATCCTGCCCCTGCGGGCGCTTAATCCAGCTCACCTGATTTAACATTTACGCGTCCTCCATCTGGCCGAGTTTGATTTGCGCCAGCAGCGCCAGGTGGTCATACACGACCCATTCATCAACAATTTTGCCGTTGACAATGTGGTAGTGCGACATGCCCATCACGAACAGTCGTTCTCCGGTCGGCTTGCCCAGTTCGCCGTAACCCAGGTGATGCCCTTCGATGATCCAGCGAACCGCCACTTTGACGCCGCGTCATCGCACGGGTTGGAACAGATATGCTGCGGCAGCCACGCGCCGTCAGGGATCATCCCCACCAGCGCCAGCGTCTGATGGGTTACCGCCGCGGTGCCGTACAGCTCTTTCATCAGCGGGCCATGCCACTGCACGTTAGGGGCGTAAACCTCTTTGATTTTGCCGAACATCCGACGATTGTAGATCTCATGCAGCCAGCGCAGGCACTGCTCTTCCGTATCGGTGTGTGCAATGGATACATCGCACTCCATCTCCGGCGGATATTGTCCCAGCATGCGGCCATTTTCGCCGATGTCCATCACGCGGAAGCCTTTATCAAACTGCTCCTTTGCCATATTAAATGCGATTTGATCGGTATTCAGGCCAAGCTGTTTCATTAACGACATGTTGTCGCTGACTACCCACTCCCGGTAAATTTTATTCTCGTGGATCATACAATCCGCCACGGTACGGGTAACGAAGGTGCGGTTGGTCGGCTTGCCTAAATGGCTGTGCTGGGTATGCCGCCCGCTTCCCGTCACCAGGTGAGAGGTATAAAAACCGTCAACATCATTTCCGTTCCAGATAACCTGGGTTGCCATGCCGCGCCGCTCCGGGAAGGCAATTAAGCGTTGCAGCGTATCCTGTACCACCTGCTCACGGTTATAGAGTGTCCCCAGCGCGTTATACAGCACGCAGTTATGGGTATAGTGAGAATAAATTAAGCCGACATCGCGCTCGTCCCATATTTTATGGGTGCAGCGAACGATATAATCGACAATATCGGTATAGCAGTCATCAAAGCCGCGTAATGATTGCACGCGCGGTCTTTTTTCCGGTACCAGATCGACAAAATCACGACGTTCCACCTGTAATACAGGTTCCTCTTTCAGCGATTTCACGCTGCTTTTTTCGGGTACGGCTGGTGCTTTATTTGTTGCTTCGGTGGAAGACATATAAACTCCTGCTCTGTTTTCAGACAATAAGAACCCGCACCCGTAAGTGAGGGTGAATTAAACTCGATTATTTTCGGTGGCCAGAATAAGGGGGCTGCCGCCCCTGTTAATTCACTATTTGCGACCAGATCGCTAATTCATCGATCCCCAGATATTCACGGAAAATTAAACCATCACGTAATTCAAGCTGGCTGATACCGGTAATTGATATGGGTTTACGGGTTGGCGCACCAAATTTGCCGTAACCGTCATGCCAGGTTAATAACGACCAGCGCAGGGAAAGCCGAATCGGCTCGTTAGGATCTTTACGCACAATCAGATGATGGAGCTGCGTTTCGCTGTCGGCAAATGAAGCGCGGTAGCCAGAAAGCTGTGCGCCAATTTCCTGCTCACCGGTGCAGAGGCAATGACCCGGCGCGTAAAGCGTCGCCGCCGGGTGATAGAGACCGGGCACCACGCCACTGTTACCGCCCGCCCACATGGTTAAGTAGCGCTCAACGACGCCTGCCAGCGCCCCTTCTACGTCGTCGCCCTCGGGCCCGCCCGCCCAGCGGGCATCCAGCGTCTCGGCAGAGACCGCCTCCACGCCAAGCTGCTGGCGCATGGTCGCCAGGTTAAAGGCAAATTCGCGGATATCCAGCCCCAGTTGCGCCACAATCGCTGCACGATCCTGAAGCAGCCACTCCTGGCGTACGGCCCCATCAACACAGATGCGATCGGCCCAGGTGCGGACCCAGACATTTTTCCCGGTCGGCGGGCCAAAAAATCCCTCCCCCTGATGCTGAATGCGGGCTACGGTACGCTGAGCCGCATAGTACTCGTCCCCCGGGTTCTGGCTGCACAGAATATCCTCCGTCAGCACCGCTCGCTGCGGGAAGCTGTGCATCGCCTCAAGCGTCAGGCGCATAAACTGGGAAAGCTCATGCAGCTGTTTTTCGGGGGTAGTGAAAACCACCGGCGTGGCGTAAAAATCCGCCAGCTGGCCGATATCTTTCTGCTCCCAGACGACATGCGTCAGCGTCAAAATGAACTGCTGGATAGAGTCGAATTGAGGGCTGAAGCCCCGCAATCTGGTCATGTGCGCTCCTTAGACTGGAATAGCGTTAAACCATTGGTTTCGATAACGCCGCTGCGTGGGCGACGCGCCGAGTGGCGTATCACCAGCGTACCGGGCACCGTAATCTGTTCAGGCTCTATGGTTCCGCTGTCAATTTGCTTCATTAACAGTTCCACCGTGGCATCTACCATCGCGCCGACCGGCTGCGACGCCGAGGTCAACGCATAAGAGGGCCAGCCGGAAGGGCCGATGTCGTCATACCCGACAATGGAGACCTCCTCCGGAATGCGCAAACCAAACTCATAGCGCGCCACATCCATTACCGTGACGGCCATATGATCGTTGGCGACAAAGACCGCATCCGGCGCTGGCGACGCCGAAAACAGGGTATAAGCCGCCCGGGTGGTTTGCTGAGCGTCGTAATTCCCGTGCACCACCCGCACATCGGTGATGCCATGTTCTTCCAGCGTGGAGATGAACCCGTGCTGGCGGGCGATATTGACTGGGGAATCAGCCACGCCGCCCACGTAGGCAAAACGCTTGTGCTCCCCCGCCAGCAGAAACTCGGCAATCTGCCGCGCGGCCGCTTCGTTATTACTGTTGACGCTGGAGGCCATGCCACTCTCTTCGCTGCGGTTAAACAGCACTACCGGGATCCCGGCGGCAAGACACTCCTCAGACAACTCCAGCGACAGCGTCACCGAGGCCAGCACAATGCCATCCACCCGGTACTGCATAATCTGGTCAAAAATACGGTCAACGTTACCGTCCCGGTCGCCAACGAACAGCAGCAGGTGATAGTTCAGCGTATCCAGCTTTTGTGCCAGCGCCTCCAGCACCTGCGAGTAAAAGGGGTTATCAAAGTAAGAAATGACGACACCGATAATGCGCGAACGCGCCGTGTTGAGCGAACGGGCGATCGCATTCGGGCGATAGCCCAACTCGCGCGCCGCCTTCAGCACTTTTTCACGCGTTGCCGGTGAAATGCTGGCCCCCGGCGTGAACGTTCGCGACACCGCAGATTGCGATACCCCCGCCAGTTGAGCGACCTGTTGGGATGTGACTGCTGCAAAAGTCTTACGTTTCATTACCCCTGATTCCTTATCAACGTCCTGCCCATTTGCGCGTGCTTCAAACGCCTCAGCAAGTGGGTGTTTTTTATACTTACACCACCTTTGCATGCGTATGCAACACAAAAAATTAAAATTCTCACAACAAGATCGAGATCACTTTACAAACATGAAACCTTTTCGTAACTTCAAATCTTGAATACGTATGCAAAGAGTTTTCATACCGTCAATGGTACCGGAGAGAACAGGAGTCGCCCAAAGGATTGAACCGGTAAACGTCGTCCCTGACTGGTTATAACCCATTAATTCTTAAGAGGTTCAAAACCATGTTTCAAGCACTGTTACGCCGTCGGGAAGCCCGGCTCTTTTTCATCATCAGCATCCTGTTCTTTATCTGCATCCATAGCATTGATGCATTCCTGGCCCCCATGATGATCAACCAGGGCATTGAGCCACAGATCATGGGCATCATCATGGGCGCATCTGGGCTGGCAACCCTTCTGATACGCTTCCCGTTAGGCATTATTTCCGACGTGGTTAAAAGCCGCAGGATCTTCATCCAGATTGGCCTGCTGCTGCCAATTATCGCCTGGCCAATTGCCTGGCTTGAACCCAATGCCATTACGCTGTATCTGGCGAAAGCGGCAGACGGCGTCACGGCGGCGACATGGGTGCTGTACAACATCCTGTTCATGCGTTACTTCGGTCGCAACGAAGCCCCTGCCGCCGTCGCGCTGCTGGCGCTGGCAGGGCCCATCGGCGTGTTTCTCGGCAACTGTATTGGCGCGGTGCTGATTCACTATTTTGCCAATAACATCGCCTTTTTTGTCTCCTGCATCTCCGCCCTGGTGGCGCTGATCCTGACGACCCGCATTCAGGACGTGCACGACCCGGTGCAGGCCCCCACGCTTAAAGCCTGCATCACCGGCGCGCGCCAGCAGCTGGCCGACCGTTCCGTCTGGCTGATTGGCATCCTGGCGACCGTCGTCATTCTGGTGCCCTTCGCCACCCGGGACACGCTGACGCCGGTCTACGCCGAACAGCTCGGCGCCCGGGCGGGGATCCTCGCGGTGCTCGGAAACATCCACCTTCTGTTTTACGGGCTGGCCATCGCCCTGTGCAGCTCGGTGTTTTATCAGCGCCTTGGGCTGGTAAAAACCGCCGTGCTCGGCATCGTTTTACAGGTGATCTCCACCTTCGGCATTCCCTTTACCAGCAATATGTACGTCATTTACCTGTGGCAGGCGCTGGCAGGTTTTTCGTTCGGTATGGCCTTTGCCGCATTCATGTCGCTCAGCGTAGTGAATACCTCGTCTGATGAACAATCCACGCGAATGGGACTATTCCAGACCATTTATTCCTGCGGCATGTTTGTCGGGCCGGTAATGATGGGCGTAATGATGCAACATATTAACCTGTCGTCCGGTTATATATTGATTGCCGCCCTTTCCGTTGTGGCCGCTATTGCCACGCCGCTGTCCGCTCGATGGGTATATGCCCGTAAAACGCAAACCTCAGCCCAATTATTAAAAAACGGTGCGTACGCCGCCGCGCCGGATCAATAACCCACTCTGAAGTAAACACCCTTTCCCGGTCTGCCGGGAGGACAACTGACATCTAAAAAAGGTAAGGAGAAGCGTGTGTCCTGGAAATTAAAAACCGGTAAATCTACCGAAGAGCGCCAGCAAGCCAACCAGCAAATAAGAGAAACGGTTGAGCAAATACTTGCGGATATTGAAAAGCGTGGAAATAAAGCCATTCGCGAATTATCCATTAAATTCGATCGTTATGACCGTCAGGATTATCATCTGACCCCCGCGGAGATCGATCGCTGCATAAAACAGTTAAGCCGCCAGGATATTCAGGATATTGAATTCGCCCAACAGCAGGTGGCGAATTTTGCCCGCGCGCAGAAAGAATGCCTGCGGGATCTGGAAATTGAAACGCGTCCCGGCGTTATTCTCGGGCATAAAAATATTCCGATTAACGCCGTGGGATGTTACGTGCCTGGCGGAAAATATCCCCTGCTCGCCTCCGCGCACATGTCGATTATCACCGCCAGCGTGGCGGGGTGCTCAAGAATTATCAGCTGTGCCCCGCCGTTTAACGGTCAGCCCGCCCCGGCGATTGTCGCGGCGCAAAAAATGGCTGGCGCAACGGAAATCTATGCCCTTGGCGGCATTCAGGCGATAGGCGCCATGGCGCTGGGCACGGACTCGCTGGCACCGGTCGACATGCTGGTCGGCCCCGGTAACGCGTTCGTCGCGGAGGCCAAACGCCAGCTGTTCGGCCGGGTAGGTATCGATCTGTTTGCCGGTCCGACGGAAACGCTGGTGATTGCCGATGACACCGTTGACGCGGAAATGTGCGCCACGGATCTGCTGGGCCAGGCCGAACACGGCGTCACCACCCCTGCCATCCTGCTGACGAACTCGCTCCAGCTTGCCAAAGAGACGCTCAGCGAAGTGGAACGGCTGCTGAAAAAGCTCCCTACCGCCGACATTGCCCGCCAGTCCTGGCAGGACTACGGGGAAATCATCGTCTGCGACAGCTACGAAGAGATGCTGCTGGAGGCAGATCGTATCGCTTCCGAACATGTTCAGGTGATGACCGACCGGGACGACTGGTTCCTGGCTAACCTGACCAATTACGGCGCGCTGTTCCTTGGGCCGCGTACTAACGTGGCCTACGGCGATAAGGTGATCGGAACCAACCACACCCTGCCGACGCAAAAAGCCGCACGCTATACCGGCGGCCTGTGGGTGGGCAAGTTCATGAAAACCTGCACCTTCCAGAAAGTCCTCAGCGACGAAGCCACCGCCGAAATCGGCAGCTATTGTTCGCGTCTGTCGTTGCTGGAGGGTTTCGCCGGACATGCCGAGCAGGCCAATATTCGCGTGCGCCGTTATGGCCAGACGGAGGTTCCCTACGCCACACCGGCCCCGGTCAGGGAAAAGGTGTAAGCCATGACGCTTTTGCAAACGCCCTCTTTCACCCTGCACGGCAAACGCGCGCTGGTAACCGGCGGGTCAAGAGGGATTGGCTTCGCTGCCGCCGTCGCCCTCGCACAGGCGGGCGCAGAGGTATGGATCGCCGCCCGGGGCCACGAGGCGCTGGCGCATGCCGCAAGTCTGGCAGCGGAACACAGGCTCGCATTTCACCCGCTGGAGCTGGATATTACCGACGCTCAGGAGGTGGAGCGTGTGCTGGCGACATTGCCCACGCCCGACATTCTGGTGAACAGTGCCGGGCTGGCACGCCACCAGCCGTTTCTTGAGGTGAACGAGGACAATTTCGATGCGGTGATGGCGCTTAACCTGCGCGCCACCTTTTTTGTCAGCCAGCGCGTGGCGCGCAGAATGCGGGCGGGCGGTAAGGGAGGGTCGATTATTCACATCTCATCGCAAATGGGACACGTTGGAGGCCCCGAGCGTAGCGTGTACTGTGCCTCCAAATTCGCGCTTGAAGGGTTAACCCGAACGATGGCGCTGGAGCTGGGCGATGCGGGGATCCGCGTTAATACGCTGTGCCCGACCTTCATTGAAACCGACCTGACGCGCCCGGCGCTTGCCGATCCGGCGTTCCGCCACTACGTGCTGGACAACATCAAGCTGCGCCGGTTAGGCAGGCTGGAGGACATTATGGGCCCGGTAGTGTTTCTCGCCTCAGATGCCGCCGGGCTGATCACCGGCAGTGCCCTGATGGTTGACGGCGGCTGGACCGCTACGTGAGGGATGCAATGGAATATCCGCTTCTGGACAATACCGATCTCCCGCTGGTGCTGCTTGGTGGCACGCTTTGTAACGCCCGGCTCTGGCAGCCCGTTATTGAACGGCTGAATGTCGCAGCGGTGTCGTGTATTACGCTGACGGGTGCGGAGTCCGCGCCGCAGGCGTCACGGCGGTTATTAGAGGTTCTGCCGCCGCGCTTTCTGCTGGCAGGGTTTTCTCTCGGTGCCATAGTCGCGCTGCAAATGGCCGCCGACGCGCCAGAAAGAGTGAACGGGCTGACGCTGATTTCCGTTAATCCGTTGCCCGTTGCGCCAGACACCCTCGCTTCACGCCGGGAAGCGGTACGCACCGCACAGGCGCGGGGCCTGGCCGACTGGCTGGTCTCCTCGCTGTGGCAGAGCTATGTCGCCCCGTCACGTCTGTCCGATCGGATCCTGCAAGAGACTATTTGCCGAATGGCGCAAGAGTGCGGCATTGAGACCTTTGCCGGGCAAACGGAAATGGCCATTCACCGGCAGGACAACCGGACTGCGTTTAACGCCCTCTCCTGCCCCACATTACTTCTAAACGGCGCGCAGGACGTTATCTGCACGCCCCATCATCATCAGCTACTGGCCGCAGGCAACGCGAACGTGACCAGACATACGGTGGAGGCTGGCGGGCATTTTATTCCGCTGGAAACCCCGGATGAGATCGCGCCGCTGCTGCGTCAGTGGATAACGGAGTGCATACAGTGCGCAAAAACAGTTTAAAGACCGCATTTCTGGAAAATAATCCCATCATAAACGGCTGGCTGGCGATCCCGTCAGGTTATAGCGCGGAAATTATGGGCCATCAGGGTTACGACGCCATCACCGTCGATTTGCAGCACGGCATGATTGATTTTGCCAGCGCGCTGTCAATGCTACAGGCGCTATCGGCCACGCCTGCCGTGCCGCTGGTGCGGGTGGCAGATAACGATCCGGCGCAAATCATGCGCGTATTAGACGCAGGAGCCTACGGCGTAATCTGCCCGATGATCTCCAGCGCGGAACAGGCTCGCCGTTTTGTCGCGGCCTGTCGCTATCCACCGCGGGGTGTTCGCTCCTTTGGTCCGGCCAGAGGTCTACTCTACGGCGGCAGTGATTATCCACAGCACGCTAACAACGAGATCCTGACGCTGGCGATGATCGAAACCCGCGAAGGGCTGGCTGATCTTGACGCCATCCTTGATACCGAAGGGCTGGACGGTGTGTTTATTGGCCCCAACGATCTCTCACTGACGCTGACCGGCAGCGCCAGCGCCGAATCGCAACATCCCGAAATGCTTGCTGCTATTGAGCGGGTGATTCACTGCTGCCGCCAGCAGCAGAAGATTGCCGGAATTTTCTGCACTTCCGGCGCGGCCGCCGCAGCGCGCATTGATCAGGGTTTTCAGTTTGTTACCCCTGCAAACGACGTTATGCAACTGGGTCGCGCCTCGCGTGAAGCCATTGCCCTCGCCCGCGGCAACGCTATCCCTACCACCGGTGCATCCGGTTATTAAAAGGAGAAATAATGAAAACCATCCATCTTACCCAGAGTCAGGCACGAACACGGTTAATCGCCCCCGAGGACATGGTTTCCTGTAATCTTGCTTTTATTGATTGCAAGCTACCCGGCTCGCATCTCAAACAAAACTATTCCTTCATCGGCCCGGGTGTAACCCAGTCCAGCGAGCAGGTCGTCAATATTCCCGAGCCGCACGGCTTTAACATTGGCGCGGCGGCTATGCCGAAAGGGGTGACGAATAATCTGCATCTGCATTTCACCGCCGAGGTGTTCCTGATCCATGAAGGAACATGGCGTTTTCGCTGGGGTGCCAACGGCGAGCATGAAGCTGAATTTAGCGCACCCACTATCCTTTCAATACCGACCTGGATCTTCCGCGGTTTCACCAACGTCAGTAAAGAAGAGACCAGCGGTATGGTGTTTACGGTGCTCGGCGGGGACAACACGGGCGGCATCATCTGGCATCCTTCCGTGCTGGCGGCAGCCAGCGAATACGGAATGTATTTGAGTAAAGACAACATGCTCATCACACAGGAAACCGGCGACCCGCGGCCTGACCCCGCCGCGCTGCTGACGCCGCTGTCAGAGGAATATATTGCCGGGCTGCGTGACTACAGCGTTGAGGAGATGCGCCAGCGTGCGGTAACCGGCGATGACCGCTGCTGGTCAGCCCAGGGACTGCTGGATTCGGTGCTGCCAGGACACGGCGGCGAAATTGCGCCGGTTATCGGTTTCGGCATTTCACAGGATCGGGATTCCGCTCCCGCTATCGTGAGCCCGCACGGTTTTTCCGTCGAATGGCTGCGTCTCGCCGAGGATCACGTTGTGGGCCGCCATCTCTGCCCGGATATTCAGGTCATTATGGTCTTTAAAGGCCAGCTGGAGGTCACCTGGAACGAGGCGGGCGAAGAAGTGAGCGTTATCGCTCCGGAACGTTCGGTGATCTCTGTTCCGGCAAACAGCTGGCGTCGCTACCGCGCGGTTGACGGCAAAACGGAGTTTATTCTGACGACCCGCGGCGATCAGCGTAAGCGCCTCTACTGGGATGAAGCGATCCTGCAACAGGCGAGAGAACACAATCGCTGTCTCGATCCCGATGGCTACGTGGCCGATGCCGACATCCTGCCTGCCACGGCCCGTCGGGCCGGTGCGATACTGGAGAAATGGCAGGCGAATGCCTGACTGAGCTTATACTCGTCATCACGATACTGGCGCAGACTGTTCACTGCGCCATTGTGGTTATCAACATACCGCCCCTCACCGGGCCTTCTTAAACGCCAACATTATCCGACCATCCTCTTCTCCAGAACGGTGATATTTTTCCCTGCAACGTTTTCCACCGTGAAATTATCGACATACAAAAAAATGAGTTTCAGTCCTCTGCCGCTTTCAGCCAAAAGAGAGGCATCGAACGTCGCATCGTCCCGCACCGCCACGAGACGTTCAGCGGGAAATTCATCGCCATCGTCCGTAAAACGCAGCGTCGCGTCCGAGACGGTAGCGATGAACTCCACGCTGAAGCAACGTTCCGGATCCTCATGTAGCGCATGACGAATAATGTTGGTAGCCGTCTCACAGGCGGCGAGATCGAGCGCAAAGCGCCAGTCATCGCTGACGGATAGCGAGGCCATCTGGCTCTCAAGCCATGCCGCAAGCGGCGAGACTGAAGTTAACGTGGCGGGAAAAGAGATGTGGTTAGCCACAGTCAACTCACTGATTTAGCTGCGCAAGTGCCGTTGCGCGATCCGGGCAGATGCGAAATATGCGATCCATACGGGTCAGGGTAAACATGTTGCGTATACCGGGGTTCAGCGCACATAACATCATTTCACCTTTACCGTTCATCATTTTCAGCAGGGAAACCAGCGCACCAAGGCCGCTACTGTCGATAAAATCGATTTTGCTGAAATCGACTATCAGGGATTTACGATCTTCCCCAATCTCCCTGGCAATGGCTTCCTTAAATCCCGCCGCCACCGAGGCGTCCAGTCGGCGCACCGATGGGGTCATAATGTTTACCTCGCTCAGCCGGTCTGTATCAATGTTCATCGTTTACTCCTGTACGCTCAATTACTAATAAGGAAACATCATCGGCCATGGCCTGCTGTTCACGACATTCTCCGCTGCGCCAGCGTATAAGATGCTGTGCAAACTGCGGTAAGAGCTGTTCCAGCGCTAGCGTGACATCACTCTGAAGCCGACGCTGCAAACGCGCCTGACCAAACTGTTCGTTATCAGGGTTCTCACACTCGGTAATACCATCGCTAAACAGACAGAGGCGATCACCCGGTGCCAGCGAGAAGCTCACGTCTGTCCAGCTGAGATCCGGCATCAATCCTACCGGCGCACCGCCTTCACCGACCGTCCTGACCTCGCCACCAGGGTTCACAATGAACGGTGTAGGATGCCCGGCCTGGCACAGCTTGCCTTCGCCTGTCGCCAGGTCGATAACGCCGTAAATCATGGTGAAATAACTCATTATCTCAGCCTCTTCGCTGCAAAAGCGACCGTTCAGGATGCGAACGACTTCTGCAGGGGACGCAACATCGCTCTCGTCCGCAAACAGAAAACGCTCTACCGCCCTGCCATGCAGAAACTGACGGGCAACAGCAAGTGACATCATCGCCGCACCGACGCCGTGCCCCGACACATCAACACAGTAGAATCCCAGATGGTTGTCGAGAGGGAAGACATTGAAAATATCGCCCGATACCCAGGCTGACGGCAGGAAAATCCAGTCGGCAAAATAATCCCGGTAGCGCAGCTGATGCGCGGGCAGAACCGACTGCTGGATCCGTGCCGCCACCTCAAGGTCTTGCTCTATCTGCCTTAACGCCTCGCTGAGGCGCGCATTACGCGCAGCAAGCGTGGCTTCAAGGGACAAAACCCGTGCCCCCGCGTGCAATCGCGCCCGTAGCTCACTCTGCTCGACTGGCTTATTGAGAAAATCATCCGCACCGGCGTCAAAACCCACCGTCAGATCGCCCGGCTCTTCGCGCGCGGTAAGCAAAATTACATAAACATAATGGCCGAACTGGCGGCTGCGAACCTCCCGGCACAATGTCAGGCCATCCATTTCCGGCATATCCCAGTCGCTAATCACCAGGCTGACGGGCTGGTTTTCAAGGATCTCAAGCGCGGCGACGCCATTCTCCGCCTCGTAGACGATATACCCCCACTGCGTCAGCATACGGCTAAGCAGGCGACGATAAACCAGTGAATCTTCAACTATCAGGACGTGCTGGGACAACATACGCCCTCCTATAGCGGTAAGAACCAGATGACGCTGACGGTGCCTTCCCGGAATTTACCGCTGCCGCTCTGGTGGCCGGGGTAACGGGTGCCGGAGTAGTTTGCATACTGAACAGAGAATGAACCTGGCGTATAACCCGCATAGCCAAAGCTATAGCTGTAGTCGCCGTTCCAGGGCTGCTGCTGGCTGCTGTCCGGAAACCAGAACGCCGTGGCGCGTACGAAAAAATGCTGCTTAAAGGTATAACCACACCCGCCCAATACCACGTTCTTGTTTTTGCGGATATCGTTGCTGTCCAGATCGTAATAGCGCGGAACCCAGCTGTAGCCCATCTGGCAAATGATGGAGTCGCCTTTGTTGATCAGAAGCTTATTCTCTACGGGCTTCGGCAGTGAAAATTTATACGCCAGCGTCACGGCCCCCTGCTCAAAATAGGTGTGACGACGGGTTCCTGACGTCCAGAAGCGGTTATCCCCGTAATTACTGTAAACCAGGCTGACCGTGTTGGCATGCCAGTCGTCATAGCCAAAGCTGTAGCGAAAATCGGCCGTGTAGCGGCTGGTGTCCGTCACCGGTAACCTCGATGTCACGTTGGCAAACCAGTAGCTGTAGGGTGAGTATTGCAGGCTAAGATTGAGCGTCTGGTTGTATTTTCTTTTCTGATCTGCGCTGTCCGAGCTGTTCGGGATGGTCATCCACTGCTCTTTCAGGCCGGAACTAAAGCTCAGCGCGCCAGAGAAAACGTCTTCATTCCCTGAAAACAGACGTCCCCAGCGGCTGGTGAACACGCCAGCCTGCACCGGCTCACCGTTCTTGTCACGTAGCGATTCCGCATCGTCCTTCGGCGCAGCCTCAGCCCCAGTGGCAACGCACAATAGTGCGCAGGTCAGCAAAAATTTATCCCGCATCTGCCCTTCCTTAGTTAGGTATCCAGCGCGCGGCGACATTATATTTCGCCATCAGCCACAGCACGCCCAGCGTCGCCGCGTGAATGAAGGTGTTCACAGCCCAGTCATGGCGCCACAGATCGAACGTAACGAACTGGCTTACCAGGAATACGACGTAGAGGTGCAAAATAAAGGTATAAAGCGAATTCTGACCCAGGGGGATAAGAAACCAGCCCGCGAAGCGATACAGGGGCAGCCAGTACCAGGTCAGCAGCAGATAGACCGTCACCATCAGGCTGATATCGTTAAGCACCCTGATGGGTCCCAGGCCATTTTTTGCCGCCCAGGTATGGTAAAAAGCGTTAAAGTCCTCGGGTGAAAGACTGTGCATGAGCAGCGCGGGCGGCATAAACGGGTTGGTATGGTTCTGGGCAATAAAGCCAAGAATCAGCGCAATCATCACCAACGCCACGAGCACTACCTTACCGGCGGGCGTGCGGGCAAAGGAGATCAACTCCTCTTTGTACCAGCCGCTGCACATTCCCAGCACAAAAATAAACTGCCAGGCCAGCAGCGGAAACGCGAATTCAAACTGAGACGGCGTAACCCGCACCGGCCACACCTGCCAGCAGCCGTAAACGAGTAACGATAGACCCAGCAGCCAGTAGACGTATCCTTTCTGAAGCATTCCCAAAAACAGGGGGCTTAACAGCAGAAGAAAAATATAGAGTCCAAGGATTTGCGTTTGATGAGGGCCAATTTGCAGGTAGAGGACAATGTTAAACCAGGTTTCTTTAATTTGCGGCGTCACCGGATACAGTGACCAGGTTGTCCCCGAGTAACGATCGGTAAAATGGGTCACCTCAAAGACGTTAATAAACGGAAGATATCCTAATAGCAAAAATGAAAGAATAATGATGATATTTACGCGATATATTTTCCACGCGCGCAGATAAAGCCCCCAGGATATAGTCAACAATACCGTTTTTTGCAATCTGACACGGTTTAACATTCCCAGCATAAATCCGGAAAGGATGACAAAACCCTCGGCACCAGTGACCAAACCAAATCTTTCCCAGGTAAATATATTAAATATCGACATCACTTCAGTGTGCGCCACCACCATCATCACTAACGCGATACCGCGCATAAAATCAATACGTAAATCACGTTTATCCGACAGGGCGTAACGCCATGTTGTTGGTTTGTCAGCATCTTTTTTTATAAGCACAGGCGCAATCTGGCTCATGGGGCGTCGCGTTCTCCATGCTAAAAAAGTTTCTTGTATTTTATTTAGATAGCGTAAAGAAAAGCATCTGGCAATGTTTGGAAGATCTTACGATATTATTAAGCGTGGTTAACAATTAATTAAGCAGATGTAAATAATCGACTATTAACACCTCTGGAATTATTTCCCCCACGTTCTACACTTACTTTACTTTTTGTTTGCGGACGTGATTTTTCGTTTTGCGATCCCTGTCGGTAACGGGTCTGTTATTAATATCTATCGTGGAAACAGGATATCCTTCTGTATGGATTTTTATTTTACCCGTTTTGAACATCGCCAGCCGCCTGAACCGCTTAAGACACCGCGCTGGATAATGCTAACATGGCAGGTATTGGCGGTTGCTGCGCTGATTTTAGGCGCTAATTATCTTTACTGGCGCTGGACAGCCTCCTTAAATACCGACGCGCTGTGGTATGCCATTCCTCTGGTGCTGGCTGAAACCCTGGCCTGGATCGGCACCGTGCTGTTCACCATTAACCTGTGGAAAGAAGAAGATCCGCCGCAAAATCCCCCGCCGGTTGAGATCAATGATTGCCTGCGCCCCGAAGACGCGGAAGCATCAAGACCCATAAAGGTCGATCTCTTTATCGCAACCTATTCAGAAGATGTAGAGCTGGTCAGGCTTTCTATTCGGGACGCCATGAAGATGGATTACCCCTTCCCGCTGGACTACAGGGTACATGTGCTCGATGACGGCCGACGCCCGGAGATGAAAGCCGTCTGCGATCGGGAAGGCGCCAACTACATCTCCCGCCAGACAAATATTGGCTTCAAGGCCGGTAATTTGCGAAACGGACTTGAGCAAACCGACGGTGATTTCCTGATCATTTGCGATGCCGATACCCGTGTCTTCCCCACCCTGCTCAGCCACACGCTGGGCTACTTTCGCGACCCTGACGTAGCCTGGGTTCAGACACCGCAGTGGTTCTTCGACCTGCCGGAGGGGGAAAACCTCGCACGCTGGCTTGGGCGAAAAGCAGGCAAAACGGGATACGGGCTGGGATGGCTCGCCCAGAAGTTCGTCGGGCCAGTGACCATCGGCCGCGATCCCTTTTTTAACGATCCGCGCATGTTTTATGATGTGATCCTACGCCGGCGAAACTGGGCCAACGCTGCCTTCTGCTGCGGTGCGGCCTCTGTACACAGGCGCGAAGCGGTGATGCAGGCGGCGCTGCGCAGCTACGTATGGACGGTTGAAGAAGAGATCGATCGCCACACGCGGGATATACGCGATCCTGTCATGCGCGAAACCCTGCAGGACGCCATGCGTCCCCACGTGGCCTTCGATACGGAACTCACGCCCTATAAATTTCACGTATCGGAAGATATTTATACCTCTATCCTGCTCCACGGCGATGCCGCCCGCCGCTGGCGCTCGGTAATGCACCCGCGGATCGAATCGAAAATGCTCTCTCCGCAGGATATGCTGACGTGGATGATCCAGCGCTTCAAATATGCCGCGGGTTCACTGGATATTCTGTTCCACGACAATATCTTCAGCCGTCGTCGCTTTAAGCTCTCTTTGCCGCAGACTCTGATGTACGCCACCACCTTCTGGTCCTATCTGGCCTGCGTGTGGAACACTATTTTCCTGATATCGCCCATTGTTTACCTTTTTACCGGTATACCCCCTGTATCAGCGTGGTCTGAACCCTTTTACCTGCATTTTTTGCCCTTTTTTATTGTGTCGGAGCTGGCGTTTATGTTCGGCACCTGGGGAATATCAGCCTGGGATGGCAGAGCATCATATCTCTCATTCTTCTCCATGAATCTGCGCGCGCTCGACACGGTCCTGCGCGGAGAGCAGATCAAATTCCACGTCACCCCCAAAGAGCGGCAGACGGGGCGTTTTCTTTATCTGGTAAAACCGCAGATCGCCATCGTCGTGCTCACTCTGGCCGGGCTGATTTGGGGTGGTATTCAGGTTGCACGCGGGCAGGTTGACGATCCGTCTGGCTACGTCATCAACATCTTCTGGGGTGCAGTCAACATTGCCGCCATGCTGCCGCTGATCTTCGCCGCCATGTGGACCCCGGCGGAAGAAGAAGAGGTTAGCGAATGAGAAAACGCGACGCGCTTTTGTCTGCCCGCAGCTACCTTACTATTCTGCTCGGCTTTCTGCTGGGATTCGCCATCGTCGTCTGGGTTGAAAAACAGATGCCGACACGGGTGGAGAGCAGCGCGGGGATGTCGCTGAGTAACGATTTCCCGCCCTTGCCCGCTCCGCGTGAACTGACATTCGAAGAAGCCATCTGGGCGCGGGTAGCCTGGCAGTATTATGTGAACAACACGCAGCCTAATGGTCTGGCCAACGCGCAGAATGGCGAGCCCTGGCTCAGCCTGTGGAGCACCGGCAGCTATCTGTTTGCCGCTGTAGCCGCCAGGCAACTCAACATTCTTACTCCCGGCGAATTTGATGAACGCATCGCGGCCGCACTGGCCGCTCTCGCCAGCCTTCCACTCAATCCTCAGGGGCTGCCTGCCGCCTATTATCATGCCGACACGCTGGAAGCCCTGGGCAAACCGGACGCCTCGGCGATCGGCATGGGCCGTCTGCTTAACGCTCTGCAAACGCTGCTATGGCGCTATCCTCAGCACGCTGGCCCCGTGCGCAATCTGCTTGAACGCTGGAATATGGGCGCCCTGATTGCCAACAACACCACCAGCCAGGCCGCGGTCCCGCTACACCACTGGGCGCTGGCGACGGACGAGCCGCGCAACAGCTTCGGCTATCGCCTGTATGCCAGCCATACGCTTCGGCTGATCGACAGCGCGGCGGGACTGGCGGTAACGAATCCGCCGGAAGGACAGCAGATGATCGACATCGACGGAATAATGGTGCCTGACGAAGGGCTACGCACGCCGTGGGGTCGGCAGCCTTCGCTTATCAGCCTTCCCTATTTATTAACGGGTCTCGAATTGGGTTTTGATGCGCAGAGCGCAGAAATCACGTGGCGCATAATGCAGATCCAGCAGCGCCGTCACGGCCTGCGGGTCCGCAAGCCACCGATCAGCACCGATTACGCCGAGCCCGCGCCGGATTACGTCAACGATCTGCCCGATCGCCAGCCGCTGCAAAATAGCGCTCTGCTTGACGCTACCCCCGAGCAAACGGCAATTACCTCTACCCGCACCGCCTTTGCCTGGTACGCCCTGTTCCGTAATGGCTGGAGCGAAGCACTGCGCCAGCAGGTGCAGAAGCTACAGGTTCCGGGTAAGGGCTGGCAGCGCGGACTTAACCTTAACAGCAGCGTGAACGAGATCGTTGACGCCGATACCAATGCGGTCGTGCTTGAGAGCCTGGCGTACATTGCTCACGGTCAGATGCTTTGTCTGGCCTGCCCTGGTCCCGCCACTTCCCTCACATCTTCAGCAGGAGCGAAGCCATGAAGCTGAAATCTATCCTCTTTTTTCCTCTTCTGGCCGGGCTTGTGGCAGGCTGGCTCTCACTCTCTGCGGCCCAGGCAGCGACCGGCCTTCCCGCCTCGGATTACCCGCCGCGTAGCGGTGAACTCACGCCTCGGGAGATGACCATTGCCAAAAACGCCTGGCAATATTTCGTTGTGAACTACCAGCCTACGACCGGCCTGGTGAACGCCGTCAATAAATTTCCCTCAACCACCATGTGGGATAGCGCCTCCTATATGGCCGCGATGACGGCCGCAAGGGAGTTGGGAATTATTGATAAAGCCGAATTCGATCGCAGAATGCTGAAATTACTCGCCACCCTGAACAAACTGGATTTGTTCCGCAACGAACTGCCCAATAAAGCCTATAACACCATCACCGCCCAGAAGGTTAACTACCAGAACAAACCTGGTGAAATTGGCTTCTCGGCACTGGACATCGGCAGGATGCTGATCTGGCTGAAGGTCATTAAGGAGCGCTATCCGGAATACGGCAACAGCATTGATAACGTGATGCTGGGATGGAATTTCACCAACGTCATCAACCCCTGCGGGATGATGTACGGAGCCTATCTGGAAAACGGCCAGCCAAAGTACGTGCAGGAGGGGCGGCTGGGCTATGAAGAGTACGGCGCCGCGGGCTTCGCGTTGTGGGGCTTTGGAACCTGTCAGTCCAGCCAGCCCCAGCCCTATGAGCTGGCTGAGATCTACTGCGTAATGGTGCCCTATGACTCGCGCGATCCGCGCCTCACCAACCAGCATAATTACGTCGTAACCGAATCGTATGTGCTTTACGGCCTGGAATTCGGTTTCGACAAGCCGACGGACAGAGAGAACAGTCCGCGCGACTACTCCCATCCGTGGATGAAAAACTTCGCCGACAGGGTTTACCAGGCTCAGGAGAATCGCTACGCCATCACCGGTATTTTATCCGCTCGCTCTGAACATCAACTCGATAAGTCCCCTTACTTCGTCTACGACACCGTTTTTAGCGACGGCTTCAACTGGAATACCATCACCGATAAAGGCGTGTACGTTCCCAATACGGCCGCCGTCTCTCTGAAAGCGGCGCTCGGGATGTGGGTTCTCTGGAACTCGCCTTATACCGACCGCCTGCTGGACGCCATTGAAAACGCCAACGAGACGGACAAAGGATACTATGAAGGGCTGTACGAAAACGGCGACGGCCCCATCAAAGAGTTCACCGCCAATAACAACGGCATCATGCTAGAAGCATTGCTGTTCAAAAAAGAGGGCAAGCTGTTGCAGTTCAACAGCGATAATCCCAAAGATCGCCACTTCGCCCCCTCCCTGTGGGAAAAAAAGCTGGTGGATCTCTTTGAGCCAAATAATGCCTCGCGCAACCGTCCGTTCCTGAACAGTACGCCAGCGGTGAAGACATGGTGTGAACAGACCGGAACCACCCTTCGCACCAAACCCGCTTGCCAGGCCTGTCAGTGTGCTACCTGTAATACGGACGAGCCTGTGAAACTGCCGCCGGTGACCGCACAATGCTTAAGACCTTAGCCCGCTGGCTGGCTGCCGCCGTCCTGATTCTTATTATCGCCTTCGCCCTGTTTAACCGTGAAGGCGCAGGTTGGCGCTGGCTGACCAAAGGTGGCTGGCACACCACCGCGCGCATCAGTAATCTGACCCCACAGGAGCGGGAGTGGGCACGTATCGCATGGCGCTATTTTGAGAATAACACCCAGCCTCAGACAGGGCTGGTCAACGGTAGCGATAAACAGCCGCGTGTTACGCTGTGGCAAATTGGCGATACGCTTATTGCCCTGCTGGCTGCCCGCGAGCTGGGTCTGATCCAGGCGGACGAATTCGATGCCCGGCTGACGCGCCTGCTCGGAACCCTCAACCGCCTGACGCTGACCGAAACCCGCACCCCCGGCAGGCTCTATTCCAGCCGAACGGCTTCGCCCATCGATTTCACAGGAAAACCGGCGCTGCGCGGTTGGTCGGCAAAAGATATGGCCCGTGTGATGCTGGCGCTGCGTCTCACCGCTGAGCGCGCGCCTGAGTACCGTGAATATCTGGATAAAATCATCCTGCGCTGGAACTTCTGTCCGGTGATGGATAAGGACGGGGAGCTGTGGTCTGCGTCCATGCAGAACGGGCAGCCGGTGGTGCGCGACGAGCTGCGGCTGGGTGAAAGCGAATATGCCGCCAGCGCGTTTCGGCTGTGGGGATTTCCATCGGGTAAGGCATTTTCCCCGCCTTCTCAGAACATCATTCTCTACCAGCGTAGCCTCGCCGTTGACGCGCGCGATCCAAGAACGACCTGGCAGCCGTCGCTACTCTCCACCCTCCCCGCTATGCTGCCGGGGCTGGAGTTTGGCTGGCAACCGCCCGGTGTGGCGTCCGATATTCACAAAACGCTGCGCGCACGGGCCGAAGCCGTATGGCTTAGCCAGAAAACGCGCTGGGAGCGTGAGCGCGCGCTAACCGCACGCGCCGATTTTTACCTCTCTCAGGCCCCCTGGCACGTAGAAGACACCGTCTGGGGAAATGGCTATGCCTGGAATACCCTGGGCGACGACGGAAAAAGCTATCCCCGTCTGGCACAGGTGAGTACTAAGGCCGTCTTTGTGCTCTGGGCGCTGTGGGAGACAGATTACACTGACGCGTTGATGACCGTTACCCGGCACCTGAATAACCCGAAACAGGGCTGGTATGAGGGCCGCGTTGAGGCAACCGGCGACATTAACCCGACGCTCACACTCTCGACGAACGCCATGGTGCTGGAAGCACTGCTGTACAAACACAACGCCGGGCCGCTGTTTGAAAATGGCCTTGTGGAAAGCGATGGCTATTTTGCCCGCCGCACGTCGGATCCCTTCAACCCGCCCGGTCTCTGCATGCCCGGCGAACGTGCCGCGAGGCCCGCACCATGAAATTTTATCGCGATCTCTTTGACGCCAGCCTGAGCCGCGTCCTGCCGGAGAATGATAAACGGCACTTTTTTGAGGCATTCTGGGAGACTTTTATTCATATGTCCCCCGATACGGAGCAGCACTTTGCCCAGGACCAGGGCCGGGATGGCCAGCAGATGATCTTCAAGAGCTTTTTCGCCATGCTTGCCGTTGACGGTTCGCTCTTTGTGCCCGATTTTCTGGAACGCCTGGCGCGGGAGCAGAGTGATGAAGGGCTGCGCCTGCCACCACGATTTTTCGGCCTCTGGCGGGAGGCAATGCTCCGGACCGTACGCGCCTGCGATCCACTTTGCGATGAAGAGATCCTAACAGCCTGGGCGATGGCCATTGCCCCCGGGCTGGAGTATCTGCGCCGTCAGGCGGAGCTGCACTATAAGGCCAGAGGTGAGTAATCATGCGAGCCACATCCCGTTTCGATCTCAACGCGCTGCCTGTGGGGGTGATGATTTACGATCCCGCCGAGCATCTGCTGGCCTGGAATGACCAGATATCGCGCTTTTACCCGGTGATCGCCCCCTGGCTGATCGCCGGTGCCACCCTTGAGAGCCTGGCGGAGAAATTTATTGATTCGGGTTATAACATTGACCCCACCCGCCGCCGGACCCTGCGTGAAGCGATCGTACGCAACTGCCGTCAGTCAAGCCATCGAGAGGTGCGGCAGTCAGGAAACCGGCGGCTCTACGTGCAGCATCAGCGTCTTGCCGATGGTGGCATCCTCAGCCTGCATACCGATATTACCGAGCTTGACGACGCCCAGCGCTCGCGCCAGCAGCTGCACGATGATTTTTTACTGACCGCAGAGTCCATTCAGATCGGCATCTGGAACTGGCAGGTCTCTCACGACAGCCTGGAGGTGAACGATACGCTGCTGGCGATGGTGGGTCAGTCGCGTACGCAACTGCACTACCCGCTGCGCTTTTTACTGAACCTGGTCCATGAAGAGGATCGTGCCGTCCTGCGCAACGCGATGATCGCCTCCAGGCAGGAGCACATGCCGGTGTTTGAATGTGAGATTCGCGTGCAACACGCGACGCAGGGCTGGCGCTGGATGCTGATTTCGGGACAGGTGGTCACCCTCACTATGCAGCAGCAGGCCGAACGGGTGATCGGCACCCTACAGGACATCACCCGCCGCAAGGAGGCCGAGCTGTTAGCCATTGAAGCGGCGAAAGTGGCCCGGGAGGCCAACGAGGCGAAGAGTGCATTTCTCGCCAACATGAGCCACGAAATTCGCACCCCGATGAACGGCATTCTGGGCATGACTCAACTCTGCCTCGATACACAGCTCAACCCCGAACAGCGGGAATATCTTTCTCTGGTGATGAGTTCAGCGCAGTCACTGCTGCATATCATCAATGACATTCTCGATTTCTCACGCATTGAGTCAGGTAAGATGACCGTCGATACAGAGCCGCTGGAAATTCGCCCCTTTGTGCAGTCGCTCATCCGCCCGCATATGCCCTCCGCCAGCGAAAAAGGCATTGAACTGCTGGTGGATATCGCTCCGGGGGTGCCTGAAGTGCTCATCGTTGATGGTCCCCGACTACGTCAAATTCTGACTAATCTTCTGGGCAACGCGCTGAAGTTCACCCATCACGGTGAGGTTATGCTGGCAATAGAGCCTACAGAAAGTGAAGGACACTGGCGTTTTCGCATACGCGACAGCGGCATTGGCATCCCGATGGAGAAACAAAAAGCCATTTTCGAGGCGTTCAGCCAGGCCGATAGCTCTACCACCCGCCGCTACGGCGGTACTGGCCTCGGACTGACCATTTCTGCCCGCCTGGTAAGCCTGATGGGCGGAGAGCTAACGGTTCAGAGCGAGCCGGGTGCAGGCAGCGAATTTGCTTTTACGTTGCCACTGGAAGGTCAGTTGGCTGTCCCAGCAACCGATGCTCCTGTAGCACGCTTTAACGGCGAATCGGTACTGGTTGTAGACGACAATAGTACCAACCTGCGGCTGCTGGATACCATGCTTCGCCAGATGGGTCTGACACCGACCTGTGTTAACAACGCCGGGGAAGCGTTAAGCCTGACTGCAAAAAAGGGATACTGGCCGCTGATCCTGCTGGATGCCCAGATGCCGGATATGGACGGTGTATCGCTGGCCCTTGAACTCTCTGTTATGCCGCAGGCCGAGCAAAGCCACATCATTATGCTCAGTTCCATGAGCCGCCATTTCGATGCCAATCTGCTCAAGCGTATCGGGATTGCCCACTATTTGCATAAGCCGGTTGCCCAACGTGAACTTTATCAAACCATAGCCAGCGTCCTGGCCCCCACTCCACAGCTGGCATCACCCCCTTCTCTTTCTCCCTCTCCCGTCACCTCACCTGTACAGGTGCAGAACGGGCTTCACATCCTGCTGGCCGAGGACAACCTGGTGAATCAGAAAGTCGCCAGACGCCTGCTGGAGCAGCTCGGCCACCGTTGCGAAGTGGTATCCAATGGCCGGGAGGCTCTCGAACGCTGGCGTGAACGGTCGTGGGATTTGATGCTGATCGATCTGCAAATGCCAGAAATGGACGGTGAAACGGCCATTCGCCTGCTTCGTGAAGAGACACTCACGCGGGGGCGTAGCCACCAGCCCGCCATTGCGATGACTGCCCATGCCATGCAGGGCGACCAGGCGCGCTGCCTGGCAATGGGCTTCGACGGCTATATTGCCAAGCCGGTGAGTCAGGAGGCGCTCAGGGAGGAGATAGCCCGTGTTGTCGCCGGAGAAGAAAAGGGTCTGCCGGATGAGGCTCACCTGTTAAAACAGTGCGCTGACGATCCCGATCTGGTTAATGAGCTGCTGGCGCTGTTCGGTAACGGGCTTGACGAGGCAATGGCAGCCATAGAAAGAAGTATTGTAAACGATGACCGCGAGGCCTTGCGTCGGGCTGCACATAAGCTTCGCGGTGAAGCCGTCACCCTGGGGTTCGCATGCTTTGCGGAAACTCTCCAGTACGTCGAGAGTCAGGCAGTGTCGTTGAATCAGAGCGAGCTGAGCGTTATGCGAGGCGAGCTCATCGAGCAGGCCAGGCGCAGTATGGCATGGCTGCACCGCCGAGGGCAGGAGGTTAAAGATGATCTCTAGGCATATTATGCTGCTGGCATTCACCCCTCTGCTTGCACAGGCAAGCCAACCGATCACCTGGTCATTAGCTGGAATGTGGCGCGTACATGACGCAAATAACGCCACCTTCGACGGAGCCAATGCGCCTGACCATGACTGGCGAACGATTCGGGTTCCGGCCAACTGGTACAGTGCCGGATACGATCATCAGGGGGCCCTCTGGTATCGTCACGAATTTACCTTGCCCAAACCCGCTCCCGATATCATGACCACACTGGTGTTTGAGGGAGTGGATTATTTCACCGACGTCATACTTAATGGCAAACATCTGGCTCGCCACGAAGGGTATTTCCAGCGCTTTTCCGTAGACGTGAGTGATGCCCTGTACCGGCATAATAAGCTTGCCGTTCGGGTGGACAGTCCCTGGGAAGATCCGAAAACAATCTGGCCGCTACATAAAACGATGGTTAAAGGCGTACTTAACCAGCACGATACTCGCCCTGGCGGGGCCTGGTCAGAGGACGGCCAGGATGCCAACTCCGGGGGGATCTGGTCGCCGGTAAAGCTACACTTGAGCCGCGGAGTAACCATCGACGAGGTGATACTGCGTCCGGACTGGCGCGAAGGACTGAGCAAACCAGCGCTGCACGCCGAGATCCGCTATCGCGCGCTGTCTGCCGGTGACGTAACTCTGCGCCTGTCGGCCACACCGGACAATTTTATGGGCCCGCGTATAAAGCAGGAATTCCCTGTAAACCTTGCGAGGACTGATGGGAAGCCGCAGTCGCTTCGCGTCACGCTGCCGATGAAAGACGCCAGGCTCTGGTGGCCAGTGGGCTATGGCAGGCCAAACCTCTACAGGGTGCGCGCAACCCTGATGGATGAGCAAGGGGTGATGGATACTGCGGTTGCCCGAACCGGGTTACGCAAGATAGTGAAGCAGCCTGACAACAAGGGCTGGCTGCTCAATGACAGACGCCTGTTTATCAAGGGGAGTAACTACATCGGCTCCCCGTGGCTTAGCACCATGACGCGCAAAAAATATCGCCGCGATTTTAGGCTGGTGCAGGCGATGAACGCCAACGCGATACGCGTTCACGCACATGTGGCAGGTCGGGCACTTTACGATGTGGCTGACGAGATGGGACTAATGATCTGGCAGGATGTCCCCCTGCAATGGGGTTACAACAACAGCGACGCCTTTGCGGACAATGCCACGCGGCAGACCCGCGAGATGGTCGAACAGTTTGGCAATTCCCCGGCCATTATCGTCTGGGGCGGTCATAACGAGCCGCCGTGGAACTCACCGTGGATGGAAAAACGCTTCCCCGACTGGAACAAAACCCTGAACCAGACGCTGACGAAACGCGTGGGAGAAGCGCTTGCGCAAGACACCTCGCGCATTGTTCATCGTTTTTCCGCGGTTGAAGAACATTACTGGGCCGGGTGGTACTTTGGCACCATGCGCGATCTCCTTGGCCCCGCCAAAACCGCGATCATTACGGAATTTGGCGCTCAGGCGCTACCGCGACTCTCAACCCTGAAAACCATCATCCCCGCCCGCCTGATATGGCCGAAAAGCACCGCCGCCGACGATCCTGGCTGGACGCACTGGAAATACCATAACTTCCAGCCTTTCCAGACCTTCAAATTTGCCAACATTCCGCGGGGCAATACCATTCAGGAGATGATTGCCAACACCCAGCGTTACCAGGCGGAGCTGGTGGCAATGGCGGCGGAGAGCTATCGTCGGCAACGCTATCAGCCGGTTACCGCCCTCTTCCACTTTATGTTTGTTGAAACCTGGCCCTCCATCAACTGGGGCGTCGTGGATTATCTGCGTAAGCCCAAACCGGGTTACTACGCGCTGCAAAAAGCCTATCAGCCCATTCTGCCGTCGATTGAACCCGTGACGGCGGTGTGGCGCAAGGGAAGCCAGGCCACGGTTCGCCTGTGGGCAATCAATGACACCTGGTCCGCCTGTGAGGCGTGTCGCCTGAAGTGGCAGGTGAAGCAAAATGGTCAGGTGTTGGCTAAAGGCGATACAACGCTTACGCTTCCCCCTGATTCGGGCAGCAAGATAAAGGACCTTACCGTCACACCGACCAGCAGGCATAACGTTACCATTGAATATGTGATTTCGGATCGCGCCGGTAAAACCGTGGGTTCCAACCAGCGCAATGAGAGGGTGGAAAGCCCTCCTGAGCCATGAATGCTGGCTACCCGACGCTGCTACTAATACCCGGCATGCCAGCCTGCATTTTCAGCCTGTTAACGAACCAGCGTCCGGCCGGGCCGGGCGGATGTTCCTCCAGGTGCACCGCCTGCATGGAAAAACCGGGCCCGACGTCGGGCTGCATCGGCACGTTCAGCGTAACCAGTTTTCCCGCTGCGAGATCTTCCTCGACCATTGGCAGCGGCATATAACCCCACCGTGCACAGATGGAACAGCTGAAGGAGAAGATGACGTTCCTGAAAGCCGATGATATCGCCGACTCGATTCTTTACGTATTGCAGGCACCGGAACATGTGGACGTGGCAGAGCTGTTTATTATGCCGACCGAACAGCCGTGGTAAGAGGTTGAAGCGGGTCAGGCTGGTGCCTGACCCGCTACGTTAGTTTGCAGAGGCCGTAGGTCTGATGGTGATTTCGGTGGTATCGACACTCTCAGGCGCCTCGATGATGTGGCGCACGGCGCGAGCGATATCAGCCGGTTTGAGAGCAATAGCCCGGTACGCATCCATCACCGCCATGGTTTCTTCGTGCGTAATGGTCGAGGCCAGTTCGCTTTCCACTACCCCAGGGTTGACGCAGGTCACACGGATGTTCGAACTTTCCTGACGTAAACCATCGGAAATGGCCCGTACCGCAAATTTGGTCGCGCAATAGACGGCGGCCGTGGGCACGACGGACAAGGCACCAATCGAGCCTATATTGACGATCTGCCCCGAGCCCTGGGCTTCCATAATCGGCAAAACAGCACCAATACCCCACAGTACGCCCTTGATATTTACGTCAATGGTGCGCTCCCATTCATCCTGCTTGCCAGCCGAAAGCGGAGAGAGAGGCATAATGCCCGCGTTGTTAATAAGTACGTCAATACGGCCCCACTTTTCCCGTGCTGCCTGAACGAAGGCGGCCATCGACTGGCGGCTGGTAACGTCTAATACCTGAGCCTCTGCCTCCCCTCCTGCGCTGCGGATTTCATCAGCCAGAGCGTGGATGCGATCCAGCCTGCGTGCACCCAGGAACACTTTTGCGCCAGCCTTGCCGAGCTCTCTGGCGATACCTTCTCCGATACCGCTGGAGGCGCCGGTAATTAAGATGACTTTGTTCATGTTTTACTCCTTCAGTTGAGTTCACTGCAATCATAGATACAGACCATTGTTTCTTGTATCCTGCCTTTACTGGACTCACTGGTTAGCAATGTTAAACAATGAAAATCGATCTTAATTTGTTACCGCTTTTTCTGGCGGTCGCCGAAGAACGCAGCTTCAGCGCTGCCGCCGGGCGCCTGGGCATAACCCGTTCCGCTGTCAGCCAGGGAATAAGACGTCTCGAAGATGGGTTTCAGACCCTGCTGGTGATGCGCACCACGCGCTCGGTAAGGCTCACCGAAGCGGGTGAACGGTTGCATAAATCGTTGCTGGGGCCCATCGCCAACATTGAGGCGGCCTTTGACGACGTCATCTCGGACAGCATACCGCGCGGACAGCTCAGGATCGCTGTCACCTCAATTGCGGAAGCGTTTCTTTCGGGCCCACTGCTCGCCTCGTTTACGGCCGCGCATCCTGCGGTATCGCTTGATGTTTTCGTGTCAGATGAGGAATTCGATATCGTGGCAGCGGGCTATGACGCCGGGGTGAGGCTGGGCGAAGTTATCGAAAAAGACATGATCGCTATTCCCCTTACGGGCCAGCAGCGTGAACGGGTGGTGGCTTCACCTTCCTATCTGGCGACACACAGCGCACCGACGCACCCCCGTGAACTGGTCGCTCATCGGTGTATCGGCTGGCGCCCTTCCCCGGACGTTGCCCCCTATCGCTGGGAGTTTGAGGAAGCAGGCGTCCCTTTCGATGTGGCAATTGAACCACAAATCACCACTAACGATCTGCGTCTTATGCTCAGCCTCGCGCTGGCCGGCGGTGGTATAACCTTTGCCACGGAGGACACCTTCACACCGTACATTGAATCAGGACAGCTGGTTTCCTTACTGGATGCGTTTCTTCCATCTTTTCCTGGTTTTTATCTCTATTTTCCCCAGCGCCACAATATGGCCCCCAAGCTCAGAGCCCTGATCGAGCACATCCGCCAGTGGCGACAGCTCCCCGCCACGCAACCCACACAGCGTTAAATGGTTCCAACCCTGAATGCAGATTTTCCTCAATCTACTGCATCCCTTTGATGAGCATCAACGACAGCACGTCATTACCATGGAAAATGACAACGGACACGATGGGCAGGACTTCACACAAGGATGGAACCTTAAAAATGTACAGACCAATAGTTGTTATCCTCTTTATTCTTTTGACATTAGCTGCCCTCGTGGAAATCGGCATAATTTCTTTAGGCTAATACCGATAGCCTCTGAAAGGCCACGCTTGCGGCCTTTTATTTATTAAACATGAGAAGAAAATACGTAATTTTTTTGAGTAGCAGAAATTAACCCGCCCGTAAAAATATATTTTATAAATGAGAGAGTTTTAAATATATCATACACCAGATATTTTACCCTAACTTAAACTACAATTAAGCAGCAATTAAACCTAACCAAAATTAGATATTTATCGCATATTATAATTATTAATATCGCCCCACCAGCACCGTTTTAAGGGTTGCACCTTTTACGCCGAAACCCTTTATCCACGCGCCCTCATAGCTAACGAAATATATTCACGCTATCAATTAATCTCCCCTGCAATAGCCGCGTTGGGTTTACGAACACTTAATTTGCGTATTCAGACATTTATAGCTATATCATTTTTATAACGAAATAATTTAATACCTGCACAAATAATAAGGCTTATAAATCGCAAACATATAAATAAACAACTATTTCCTGTGTAAATAATTAGCTTTGCCCTGAGGTTGCCACTTTTAATCCTGGCGGGCATCGGTCGCGCTAAAGAAAGTAACGGTAAATCCTGTTTATTAAACAGTATTTTCGCCGGGAGCGCGTTCATCCCTTCAGAAACGATGGCTTTGTTTGACACGCCGTAACCAATCACTCTGCTGGAGTAATAACTGTATGAGCCAAATATCTGTTATATCTAAATTAACTGGCGTGGAAACGACCACGGAAGGGACACAGATAACACTCGATCACTCCTCAATCGTTAAGCTTAACGTGGATCGAGCCAACATCGCAGATTACTCCCGCAGCGGAAACGATCTGGTGATTACCCTCAACTCGGGCGAAGTGATTACCCTCAAGAATTTCTACGTTACTGATGCGCAGGGCGTAAGCCAGCTGGTGCTTGAAGAGAGTGACGGAGCGCTGTGGTGGATTGAAGATCCAACCGGTGCCGCGACCTATGAATCCATCGCCTCCACCGATGCATTACTGGCGGCGTCAGGGAGTGATGCCGGCGGCGCCGCTGCGTGGCCCTGGGTGCTGGGTGGCCTGGCCGCCGCAGGTGGGATTGCTATTGCGGCGGGAACCGGCGGTGGAGGTGGCGGAGATGACGATAACAACAACCCGAATCCCGGTAATCCGGGAAATCCTTCCGAACCTGATACTACGCCTCCGAATGCTCCCACTAATCTTCAGGTCTCACCTGACGGCAAAACCGTAACAGGTACGGCTGAACCGGGCAGCACGATTACCCTTAAAGATGCCGATGGCAACACCATTGGAACGGGCAAGGTCGGCAGCGACGGCAAATTTACTATCGATCTCGGTACGCCGCTCACCAACGGGGAGCAGATCACCGCCACGGCCACCGACCCGTCCGGCAATACCAGCCAGGGTGGTCAGGTCACAGCACCGGATCTCACCGCGCCGGATGCACCTGCCAATCTGGAGGTTTCGCCTGACGGCAAAACCGTGTCCGGTACGGCTGAGCCGGGCAGCACCGTGACACTGAAAGATGCCGATGGCAACACCATCGGAACGGGCAAGGCTGGCAGCGACGGGAAATTTACTATCGATCTCGGCACGCCGCTCACCAACGGGGAGCAGATCACCGCCACCGCCACCGATCCGTCCGGCAATACCAGCCCGGGCGTTCAGGTCACGGCACCGGATTCAACCGCGCCGGCTGCCCCCGAGATTGTCACCGTCAATGATAACGTGGGCACCGAAGCGGGCCCGCTGAGCAACGGACAACGCACGGACGATGCACGCCCGACGTTCAGCGGCATCAGTGAAGCTGGCACCGTTATTACCTTCTATGACAACGGCAAGCCGATCGGCACCGCCACGGCCGATGCTACCGGGAAATGGAGCTTTACCCCGTCGACCAACCTGTCTGAAGGAAACCACGCCATTACCACCACCGCGACCGATGCAGCAGGCAACCAGAGCGGCCTGTCTCAGCCGATCAACTTTACCGTCGATCTTACGCCGCCAGACATGCCGGAGGCGACGCTCAATTCGACAGGCACGCAAATCACCGGTACTGCCGAGCCGGGCAGTAAAATTGTCATCACCAACAACGCCGGGGTGCAAATCGGGACCGCCACTGCCGACAGCAACGGCAACTACGTCGCCAACCTGAACCCTGCACAAGTGAACGGCGAGATCATCTCCGTGGTCGCCTCCGATGCCGCAGGCAACCAGAGTTCCCCGGCGCTGGTTAACGCAGCGGACATCACCGCGCCTGCCGCACCGGGTAACCTGGTGGTGGCGGAAGACGGGGCAAGCGTCAGCGGAACCGCCGAGCCAAACAGCACGATTATTATTAAAGCGCCGGACGGTACGATTATCGGCCAGGCCACCGCCGGTCCGGACGGCACCTTTACCATCCCGATTTCGCCAGCCCAGACCAACGGCGAAGCCCTTGAAGTGACGGCCACCGACGGCAGCGGCAACACCAGTCCGTCCGGCTTTGCCGACGCGCCAGACAGCACGCCACCGCTGGCACCGGAAAACGTGGTGATCTCTGCCGACGGCACCACGGTAACCGGTACAGCCGAGCCGGGCAGCACCGTCACCATTCGTGAAAATGGCGTTAAGGTCGGGGAAGCGGTCGCCGACGATCAGGGTAATTTCAGCGTTGATCTGATCCCGCCGAAAGCCAACGGCGAAGCCCTGACCGCAGATGCCACCGATACCGCCGGAAACACCGGCCCGACCGCGCCGTTTGACGCGCCGGACATCACCGCGGCACAAACCCCGGTCATCACAGGCGTGGAGGATGATGCGCTCGACGTCACCGGTCCTGTCAGCCAGAACGGTCTCACCAACGACAAAACCCCGACCATCAACGGAACGGGCGAGCCCGGCACGACGATCACCCTCTACAGCGGCACCACTGAAATCGGCACCGCGGTGGTTGGGCCTGACGGCCAGTGGTCCATCACGCTGGAAACGGATCTTCCCGACGGCGGGCACGTGCTGACGGCGACGGCGGTTGACGCCAACAATAACCTCAGCGGGACATCGAACACCTGGAGCATCACGGTGGATACCGCCGCGCCGGGCGCTCCAGCCATTACGCAGGTCATTGATGACGTACCGGGCCGCACGGGGCCGCTCGACAACAACCAAATCACCAACGACACGCTCCCGACGCTGAACGGTACCGGCGAGCCGGGCTCCACCGTGACGATCCGCCTGGACGGACAGGATATTGGTACTGCCATTGTGAACAACGGTGGCGCATGGACCTTCACGCCCACTACCGCATTAGGGAACGGGCAGCATACGTTCACCGTCGTCGCGAGCGATGCGGCCGGCAACACCAGCGCATCATCACCCGGCTTTACCTTTACCGTCGATACCACTCCGCCACCGGCGGCCACCCTTGACACCGTCTCCGATAAAATCGGCACTGTGCAGGTTCCGCTTAACAGCGGGGATACTACCGATGACACGCTGCCGCAGCTGCAGGGAACCGCACCGGAAGGCACCACCATCACTATCTATGATGGGACCACCCTGCTCGGCACGGCCGTGCTTGACGGTAGCGGCGGCTGGAGCTTTACGCCAACCACGCCGCTGACGGACGGCCCGCATTCGCTGACGGTCCACGCGACGGATGAGGCGGGTAATACCACCATCTCGCCACCGTTTGAGCTGGCGATCGACACGACCGCGCCTGCAACGCCGGATATTCCTGAGATCACCGTGAACCCGGACGGCGCCACACCGGGGACGGCTCTGAATCCTGGGGAGACCACCCGCGATACCACACCAACCCTGAGCGGCTCGGGCACGCCGGGAGATACCGTAAACATTTACGATGGCGCAACCAAAATAGGTGAAGCCGAGATCGATGGCGACGGTAACTGGAGCTGGACACCGGAGGATCCGCTCCCTGACGGCACCTACGATCTCTCCCTGACGGTGACCAATCAGGACAGCGCCGGGAACGAAAGCGCACCGTCCACGCCAGTGACCATTACCATTGATACCGACGCGCCGGGCCAGCCGGGGATCCCGACGGTGACAGACAGCGTAAGCCAGATCACCGGGCCAGTGGACAACGGCGGAACCACCAACGATCCGCGCCCGGTACTGAGCGGCACCGGTACGCCGAATGACGTCATTACCATCTATGACCAGGTGGGTACAGGCGAGCCGCAGGCCGTGGGCAGCGTCACGGTGGACGGTAGCGGTAACTGGAGCTGGCGTCCTGAGAGCAACATTGGCGAAGGGACGCACCAATACACGGCGACCGCCACCGATGAAGCCGGCAATGAATCTCTGCCATCAACCGGTATCACGATAACGGTCGACACCCTCGCCCCGGATACCCCGCTCATCGGTTCCATTGGCGGCGCTCAGAATGGAGGCTCAACCAACGATAATACACCTGTCATTGGCGGAGGCGGCACGACCGGCGAAACGGTGATTATCTACAACAACGGCGTGGAAGTGGATCGCGTTGAAATCGCCAATGGCGAGTGGTCATACACCCTGCCGACACAAACCGATGGCCCGCTGAATATCACCGTCGCCGCGGTGGACGACGCGGGTAACCTGAGCCCGGTCAGCCCGGTCTTTAGCGTGACGGTCGATACGCAGGCACCGACCGTGCCGCAAATTGACGCCGTCTCTGACAGCCAACTGACCAACAGCGTGCTTTACACCCGCGACGGTACCCCAACCCTCACCGGGATTGGCGAACCGGGTTCGAGCGTAACCGTTTCTGTTGATGGCACGCCGTCTCCGGTGGTCGTGGTGGTTCAGCCGAACGGGACATGGTCCTGGACAGCCGACCCCGCGCTTGCGGAAGGGCCGCACACCTTCTCGGTTGCCGCAAGTGACGCGGCGGGGAATACCTCCGCCAGCTCCGGCGATCTCAGCGTGACGGTGGATACGCTGCTTCCTGCAACGCCAACCAATATCACCATTGCCGCAGAGGGCACGCCGCTGACCGGTACGGCAGATGACGGAACCACGGTGACGGTGCGTGACGCCGGCGGCAATATCATCGGGACCGGGGTCGCGACGGGAGGCACCTTCTCCATCGCCCTCTCCCCGGCCCAACTGGATCCCGCGACGCTGACGCTGTTCGCCACGGACGCCGCAGGTAATGCAAGCCCGACAACCACCTTTGACGTACCGGACTCCCCGCTTATTCTGCCAGCGGTGCCGGTGATTACGGCAATCAACGATGATGCCGATCCCGTCACTGGCGATGTGAAAGATAAAACCACCAATGACACCACGCCTACCCTTACCGGCACCGCCGATCCGGGTAGCGTCATCACCATTTATCTGGATGGGGCGCTGGTTCCGCTGACCGAAATTGTTGCGGATACAGACGGCAACTGGAGCTACACGCCGCTGCTGCCGCTCGCGGAAGGCCCACACACCTTCGCCGTCACCGCCACGAATACCGGCACCGGCGCGACCAGCGGGCAGTCGCCGATCGCGACCGTCACCGTCGACCTCACCGATCCGACCGCACCAGCCATCGGTGCGGTGACCGATGACGTAGGCCCGGTCACCGGCCCAATCGCTGACGGGCAGAGCACCAACGACAACCGTCCTACCCTGACCGGAACAGGCACGGCCGGGGACACCATTACGGTGTACGATGACGGCGACCCGCTGGGCACCGTTGTTGTCGGTCCGACCGGCACCTGGAGCTACACGCCGCCTGCGCTGGACGACGGCAGCCACACCCTGACCGTGACCGCCACCGACCCGGCAGGCAATGAGAGCGCCCCGTCGGCCGGGATCACCATCGTTGTCGACACCGTTTCCACCACGCCGGTAATTACCAGCGTGACGGATAACGCAGGGAATGCGGCAACGCCTGTCCCAAGCGGCGATCCAACCAACGACACTACGCCAACCCTGACCGGTAGCGCCGAGCCGAACAGCGTCGTCGCCATTTTTGATGGCGCTACGCAAATTGGTACGGTGGCAGCAGACGGCACCGGTGCCTGGACATTTACCCCTGAAACCGCCCTCGGCGAAGGGACGCATGACTTTACTGTCAGAGCGACGGATCCGCAGGGCAACGTCAGCCAGCCGTCCAACGCCTGGAGCGTCGAAATCGATCTGACTGCGCCACAGGTGCCGACGATCGTTACGGTCAGCGACAACGCCCCGGGAGGCGCAACCGGCCCGCTTACCGCCGGGCAGGTGACCAATGACACCACGCCAACCCTCAGCGGCACCGGCCAGGCGGGTACCATCATTCACGTGCTGAATAACGGCGTGGAGATTGGCACCACCACGGTCGACGGCAGCGGCAACTGGACCTTTACGCCGGATCCGGTACTGACTGACGGGACGTATAACCTGCGCGTTAACGCCAGCGATGATGTCGGAAACGTCTCCGCCAACTCGCCAGTGTTCGCCTTTACGGTGGATACCGCCGGGCCTGCGGCCCCGGTGGTTACCACGGTAATAGACGATGTCAGCCCGGGAACGGGAACCCTCGCCAGCGACGGCTCCACGAACGACACCCGTCCAACCTTCAACGGTACGGGGGAAGTGGGCGCAACGGTACACGTTATTGTCGATGATGTGGAAATCGGCACGGCGGTCGTCAACGCCCAGGGTAACTGGACCTTCACGCCGACCACTGAACTGGGCGAAGGGCCGCACGTTATTACCTTCAACGCCACCGATGCCGCAGGCAATACCGGGGTCACCTCACCACCGTTCAACCTGACGGTGGATACCTCGGTGCCTGAGGCACCGGTCTTTACCCCGGCCACTGACGATGCTGGTACCGTGCTGGGCCCGGTCGCCTCGGGACAAAGCACAGACGACACCACGCCAACGCTGAACGGCACCGCGGCGGCCAACGCGACCATCACCATTTTTGAAAGTGGCCGTGAAGTGGGTACCGCCGTGGCGGACGCAAACGGCGTATGGAGCTTTACCACCGGTACGCTGGCAAACGGCAGCCACACCTGGACCGCCACGGTAACCGATGCCGCGGGCAACGTCAGCCCTGCCTCACCAGGCTTTACGCTGGTGGTAGATACGGCTGCGCCTGTCGCGCCGGTTATCACCCAGGCGATTGACGACGTTGGCACCATCACCGGGGCAATAGGTTCCGGCCAGACCACCAACGATCCTCTCCCGCGTCTGGTGGGGACCAGCGAGCCGCTGGCCACCGTGAATATTTATGAGGGCACCACGCTGGTGGGCACCGGTACTGCCGATGCCGATGGCAACTGGACCGTCGATATCACCGTGCCGCTGGACAGTGGGTCACACACCTTTACCGCAGAAGCAACGGATCAGGCGGGTAACACCAGCACGTCGTCCGCCGACTTCAGCCTGACCATTGACACCACACCGCCAGCGCTGCCGGTGCTGACCAGCATCACCGACGATGTCGGTAACGTCGCTGCGCCTGTCGCCAACGGCGGGTTAACCAACGACGCGCGGCCAACGCTCACCGGTACGGCAGAAGCCGGCGCGACGGTCACCATCTTTGATAATGGGGTACAGATTGGCACCGCAGTCGCCACCGGCGGCGCGTGGAGCTTTACGCCTTCCACCCCGCTGGCTGACGGGCCGCATAATCTGACCTTCTCCGCTACCGACGCGGTGGGCAACGCCAGCGCGCAGACCGGCGGTTACACCATTAATGTGGATGCCACCGCCCCTGTCGTACCGGCAATCACCTCGATTGAGGATGATGTGGGGACCGTCACCGGACCTGTTACTGGCACCAACCCAACCAACGACACCCGTCCGACCTTAAACGGTACGGCAGAAGCCAATGCCACCGTACGTATTTACGACGGCACGACGCTGGTGGGGACCGTCACTGCCGATGCCAACGGCAACTGGACGCTGCCGCAAACCAGCACCACGCTGACGGAAGGCGCGCATAACTTCACCGCAACCGCCACCGATGCCGCGGGCAATACCAGCGTGGCTTCACCGATTATCACGATTAACGTTGACCTGACGCCGCCACCAGCCCCAACCGGGCTGGCGGTGATCACCAACGGGACGCAGGTTACCGGTACAGCGGAAGCGGGAAGCACCGTCACCATCACCAGCAGCACCGGAACCGTGCTTGGAACGGCCGTCGCGGACGGTAGCGGAAGCTTCAGCGCCACCATCACCCCTGCACAGACCGCCGGTGAATCCCTGATCGTCTTTGCTACCGATAAGGCCGGTAACGCGGGTATCACCACCTCCGTGATTGCCCCGATCACCACAATCCCGAACGCGCCTGTTATCGCCAATATTGACGATAACGTTGGCACGGTGACGGGCAACCTGACCAACGGGAATACCACCGATGACACCACGCCAACCCTGAGCGGCACGGCGCAGCCGAACACGACCATCACCCTCTATAACAACGGGGTGCTGATGGGCACGGTCACCGCGAATGCCAGCGGCAACTGGAGCTTCACCACGCCGGTGCTGAGTGAAGGCCCGCATGCCTTCACCGCCACGGCGAGCAACGGCTCGGGCACCAGCCCGATTTCCACGTCAACCACCGTCATTGTCGATCTCACTGCGCCAACGGCTCCAACCGGGACCTTCAACGCAGACGGCAGCGTACTGACCGGTAGCGCTGAAGCGGGCAGCACCGTCACCATCCGCCTGGCGGATAATTCAACGGTCACCGCCACGGCGGACAGCAACGGTTCCTGGAGCTACACCTTCCTCAATAAACAGACGGAAGGTCAGACGCTGCAAATCACCGCCACCGATGCGGCAGGCAACGTTTCGCTGCCCGGCTCAGCCCTTGCGCCGGTGGTGCCGCTCTCTGCCAGCACCAACGCTGAAGAACTGGCGCTCACGACCACCGCCACGGTGACCAATTCGCAGTACAGCGACTATGGTTTCCTGCTGGTAGGCGCCTTAGGTAACGTGCTGACGCTGCTCGGCAACGACACCGCGCAGGTAGGTTTCACCGTCGGCAACGGCGGCAGTGCGGATATTGCCGTGAACGCCAACGCCACGGGTGCCGTTCTTTCCCTGCTCAATACCCTTGAGCTGGTGGTACAGCGCTTCGACGCCGCCAACAACACCTGGACCACCGTGGTCGATACCGGGCAGCCGCAGTTCGCTGACCTGTTGACCCTCGGCGCGACGGGGGTATCGCTGAACCTGAACGGGCTGGCGAATGGTCAGTATCGCGTCCTGAGCTACAACACTAACCTGCTGGCAACCGGCTCTTACACCAGCCTCGATGTGGCGGTGAAAGAGACCAGCGCAGGCACCGTGTCCGGCGAGACCAGCGTTGCCGGGAACGTCATCACTGACGTGGATCCAACCGCAGGCAGCGACAACGCCCCGGCGGGCACCACCGTCACTACGGTCACCAACGCCCAGGGCACCACCACCAGCGTTACGGCTGACGGCACGGTGATTCAGGGGCAATACGGCACGCTGACCATCAACCTGGACGGCAGCTATACCTATAACCTGACCAACACCAGCGCCGCCGTCATTGGCCGCACGGAGAACTTTACCTACACCATCACCCATAACGGCACCAGCGCCTCGGCAAATCTGGTTCTGTCGCTGGGCGAAGGCACTACCAGCAGCGGGATCGTGGCCGTGGACGATACCGCCTCGCTGACCTTCGACACCACTGTGGAGGCGATCAACAACGGCACCTCGTCGCAGGGCGGCTTTACCCTGGTGGGGATCAACCTTGGCAATACCCTGGGGCTGAACCTGCTGGACGATCTGGCCAACCCGATCATCTATAACGTGGAAGAAGGCACCACCCGCACCATGACCGTTCAGGCGTCCGTGGGCGGCGTCGCGCTGGCCTCGGTTTTCGACCTCTACATCTATAAGTTCAACAATGCGACGCAGACCTTCGAGCAGATGCGCGTTGAACCCGGCTGGCTGCGCGCGCCGCTGCTGGGCGGCACCTCCCCGCAGCTGACGTTGAACCTGCCCGCTGGCGAGTACCTGTTCCTGCTCAATACGGCGGCGGGGATCACCGCGCTGACGGCCTACACGCTGAACGTCTTGCAGGATCATGTCTACAGCGTGGCAAGCGTGAGCGAGAGCACGACCGGGGATGTGCTGGCGGATGATATTGCGCCAGCAGGTACCGTGGTCTCCGACGTTAACGGCGTGGCGGTGAACAGCAGCGGCCTGACGGAGATCACTGGCGAGTACGGTACGCTGCGGATCAACGCAGCCGGGGAGTACACTTACACCCTGGACAGCGGAGTCGGCGCTGACAACATCAGCACCCCGGATACCTTCGTCTACACCATCACCGCGCCGAACGGCTCGAAAGACACGGCATCGCTGAACATCACCCCGACCGCGCAGCCAATGGACGCGGTGAACGATGTCAGCACGGCGATGGACGTGAACTCGGTGCACCGCACCGCCGCATACTCGGATACCACCGTCGGGTCGGCGAGCTGGAACGCCGCGCTGCTTGCCTCAACCCAGGGCAGCGGAAGCGGGACCTTCGTGGTGGATCCTAATACTGCACTGCATAACGTGGTTCTGTCGTTTAACGTCGCCTCGCTGCTGACCCTTACCGGGTTAACGGTCGACTGGACGCTGACCAACGGCACCACCACCCTCAGATCCGGCTCATTTAACGGCGGGCTGCTGCTGGGCGGCACGGCGACCATCAACCTGACGGGTCTCGATCTGGAGGCGGGAACCTATACGCTGAACTATACCGGCAGAATGGGACCGCTGGGGGTGGGAAATATCACCGTTACCCCAAGCGTCACCGGGACCAGCTACTCCCTGTCGCAGTTTGACGCCACGGGCACCCACACCGTTGACGGCAATATCTTTGACGGCACCGGCTCCGCGGGCGCGATGGACCAGCTGCACTCGGTGGATACCCGTCTCAGCATTACCGGCTACGACGGCGTAACCACCACGCTGGATCCTTACACCGGCAGCACGCAGGTAAACATCACGGGCCACTACGGCACGCTGGCAATTGCCGCAGACGGCAGTTACACCTACACACTCAACCCTGGGATATCGTTCTCTACCATCACCAGCAAGGAGGTCTTTAACTACACCCTGACCGACGCCAACGGCACCCGGGATACCGCCTCGCTGACCATCAATATGGCACCGAAATTTGTCAGTTCGGAACATAACGATGTGATTAGCGGCACGGCCTACGGCGACACGCTGATTTATCAGGTGTTGAACACTACGGCGGGTAACGCCACCGCAGGTAACAGCACGGGTGACCACTGGACGAACTTCTCCCTGTCGCAGGGAGACAAGATCGACATTGGCGATCTGCTGGTGGGCTGGAACGGTAGCGCGTCGACGCTGGGGAACTATGTCTCTGTTTCACAAAGCGGTAACAATACTGTGATCTCCATCGACCGTGACGGCACGGGAGCCGCCTACACTAAATCTACGCTCGTTACGCTGGACAATGTTCAGACCACCTACGACGAGCTTGTAAACCAGCAACACATCATTACCTGATAGCACCTGCAAGAAATGACCCGGGCGCGCATAGCGCCCGGGCATAAACAATAAAGCAGTACTTTTTTATTAGGGACAAGACATGGGAAAGAAGATGCCTTACTGGTGGCTCTCGTGCTGCCTGATATCTGTGCCCGCTATCGCGGCAAACCCTGCGGCGATGATTAATACCGGACAATTAAGCGAAACGCAGGAACTCCCCTCTTTAAATGGCCGCGTGGCGCCCGTAGCCAGCAAAGCCGCCCCCGGCACGCTACAGCTGAATGAAGCGGTTAACCGCGCCGTGACCTGGCATCCGGCCATCAGTGAAGCCGTCGGCAAACTCTATCAGCAGAGCGAAAATGTGGACGTCGCCAAATCAAAATATTATCCGCAAATTAACGCTGGCATGGATAACGGCTATAGCCACGACGGCGACGATAATGGCTTTACCCCCTCGCTGGTGCTTTCGCTTTCGCAAATGCTTTACGACTTCGGCAAAGTCGCAAGCCAGGTGCGCGCCGAAAACGCGGGCGTCGCCCAGCAGCAGGCCAACGTGCTGGTGAGCATCGACACTATCGCCCACGATACCGCCATCGCTATGGTGCAGGTGCAGACCTGGCAGCAGATGGTCGAGACCGCTAAAGAACAGCTGGACGCCCTGACCTCCATCGGCACACTGACGAAGCTGCGTAATGACGAAGGCGCCACGTCGCTCTCTGACGTGGTGCAGACCGATGCCCGTATCGAAGGCGCGCGAGCGCAGCTGATGCAGTATCAGGCCAGCCTCGACAGCTCACGCGCCACGCTGATGAGCATGCTGGGCTGGGACGGCCTGAACGCGGTCAGCAATGAATTTCCGCAAAGTCTCGCCCGCAGCTGCGATATTGCCGAGCCGGACGATCGCCTGGTACCCTCGGTTTTAGCGGCCTGGGCGCAGGCCAACGTCGCGCAGGCCAATCTCGACTATGCCAACGCGCAGATGACCCCTACCGTCTCGCTGGAGCCGGAAGTCCGCCACTATCTTAACGACCGTTACTCAGGCAACGAAACGCGGGACCGCACCCAGTACTCCGCGTGGGTAAAAGTGCAGATGCCGCTCTATCAGGGCGGCGGCCTCACCGCCCGGCGTAATGCCGCCGGACACGCGGTGGAATCGGCCCAGTCCACCATTCAGCGCACCCGTCTTGAGGTGCGGCAAAAACTGCTGGAAGCGCGCAGCCAGGTGATGAGCCTGATGAGCACGCTTCAGATCCAGGGCCGCCAGGAAGCGCTCAGCGCCCGTACCCGCGAGCTGTATCAGCAGCAGTATCTCGATCTTGGTTCCCGCCCGCTGCTCGACGTGCTCAACGCCGAGCAGGAGGTGTATCAGGCGCGCTTTACCCAGCAGCAAACCGCCGGACAGCTCCGCCAGCTTCAGCTGAACTGTCTCTACCAAACCGGGCGCATACGTCAGGCGTTCGATCTTGAAAACCGCACCATCCAGACCGTGGAGATCCAGCCATGAAGCAACGCGATATTCCGCAGGGTGAAAACATGACGGATGAGGCGCTGGAGCAGTGGGCGCAGGCGTTTGGCTATGTGGCGACGCGCTATCGCGTTGCCTGCTCGCCAGGCTCGCTGATCGCGGGCGCGCCGTGGCTGAAAGGCAAACCGATGGTGCCCGCGCTGACGCAGCTCGCCCGTGAAGCCGGGCTGACGTTCCAGCTGCTGACGGCCGATCAGCACGCCATCAACAGCTGGCGTCTGCCGGTGGTGGTAGAGCTAAACGACGGTAAAATCGGCGTGATCGACAATTTCGACGGCGAGGATACGCTTGAGGTCAGCTTTTTCGACGACAACACGCACACCAACCGCCTGTCGATGAGTGCGATGCTGCCTGCCATCCGCCACGTCATCGCCCTGCGTCCGCTGGCGGCGCTGAAGGACAGCCGCGTGGACGCCTATATCTCAAAATACCGCCCGGACTGGCTCTACCGGCTGGTGATGCGCGACCTTCGCCCTTACAGCTGGGTGATGCTGGCGGCGCTGTTTATCAACGTGCTCTCCCTCTCCGGCATTGTCTTTTCCATGCAGGTGTATGACCGGGTGATCCCCGCCCAGTCCTACCCGACGCTCTACGTACTGACCATTGGGGTACTGATCGCCACGCTGTTTGGTTTTGTGCTGCGCGTGGCGCGCGGGCACATTATGGATCTGCTGGGCAAACGCTCGGATATGCGCGTCTCGGATCGGGTCTTCGGCCACGCGCTGCGGCTACGCCACAGCGCCATTCCGCGCTCCACCGGCAGCTTTATCTCCCAGTTGCGCGAGCTGGAGCAGATCCGCGAGATGGTCACCTCCTCCACCATTTCCACCATCGTCGATCTGCCGTTCTTTATCCTGTTTGTGATTGTGCTGGCGATCATCGCCCCGCAGCTGGCGTGGATCGCCCCGGTGGCGGCGGTGATTATGATCCTGCCTGGCCTGCTGCTGCAAAAGAAGCTGGCAGAGCTGGCGAAGCAGTCGGCGCATGAATCTACCCTGCGCAACGCGGTGCTGGTGGAGAGCGTGCAGGGGCTGGAGGACATCAAGCTGATGCAGGCGGAGAACCGCTTTTTGCAGCAGTGGAACAGCTATATCCAGATCACCGCCGAATCCGGCCTGCGCACCCGCGAACTGACGCAGAACCTGATCAGCTGGGGGATGACCATTCAGAGCCTGGTCTATGCCGGGGTGATCGTGGTGGGCGCGCCGATGGTGATCGACGGCACCTTAACCACCGGTTCAGTGGTGGCCGCCTCAATGCTCGCCTCACGGATGATCGCCCCGATGGCGACGCTGTGCGGCGTGCTGGCCCGCTGGCAGCAGGTGAAGGCGGCCAAAGAGGGGCTGGACAGCATTATGCAGCTGCCGACCGAGAATCAGCGCGAAGAGACGCCGATCCGTCAGGACGTGCTGCGCGGACATTACCTGTTCGAGCAGGCGCAGTTCCGCTATCACCCGGAAGATCCGCGCATGGCGCTGCGCATTAACCGCCTGGAGATCAAAGCGGGCGAAAAAGTGGCGATCCTCGGGCGCAACGGCGCGGGCAAATCAACCCTGTTGCAGGCGATGGCGGGCGGGATGGATCTGGCGGGCGGTGAACTGCGGCTCGACAACCTCAGCCTGCCGCATCTGGACGTGGCTGACGTGCGGAGAAACGTCGGCTTTATGACCCAAAACGCCCGGCTGTTTTACGGCACACTGCGCGAGAACATCACGCTCGGCATGCCCCGCGCCACCGATGAAGAGATCTTCGAGGTGCTGGAGATGTGCGGCGCGGCCAGCTTTGTGCAGAAGCTGCCAAAGGGGCTGGATTACCCGATTATGGAAAATGGCGTCGGGCTGTCCGGCGGGCAGCGGCAGTCTATTCTGCTGGCGCGGATGCTGCTGCGCGACCCGAATATCGTGCTGATGGATGAACCGACCGCCTCCCTTGATGAACATACCGAGCGGGAATTTATTCAACGTCTCGGGGCGTGGCTCGGCAACCGCACGCTGGTTGTCGCGACCCACCGCGTGCCGGTACTGGAGCTGGTGGAGCGCGTGGTAGTACTCAAAGATGGCATGCTGGTGATGGACGCGCCAAAAGCGCAGGCGCTGAACAACAGCCGTATGCAGCAACAGCAGCAGGCAACCGGACGGGAGTGGAACAATGAAAATCAATCAGCGTGACGTTGCCGCAGTAGAAGATCTGGATAACGCGCTCGACTCCGAGAGCGGTTATACCGGTGCCCGGCGCATCGTTTTCTTCTCCCTGCTGATGTTTGTGGTGCTCGGCGTCTGGGCGTGGCTCGGGGTGCTGGATGAAGTCTCAACCGGCACCGGAAAAGTGATCCCCAGTTCACGCGAGCAGGTATTGCAGTCGCTGGATGGGGGGATCCTCACCGAGCTGAACGTACACGAAGGGGATCAGGTGCAGGCCGGACAGGTGCTGGCGCGGCTGGATCCTACCCGCTCGGAATCTAACGTCGGCGAAAGCGCGGCGCGTTACCGCGCGTCGCTGGCCTCCAGCGTGCGCCTGTACGCCGAGGTGAACGATCTCCCGCTGAAATTCCCGCCTTCCCTGGCGAAATGGACCGACCTGACCGCCGCAGAAACGCGGCTTTACAACTCTCGCCGCGCCCAGCTGGAGGATACGCAGCGTGAACTCCGCTCCGCGTTAGCGCTCGCCAATAAAGAACTGGCGATCACTCAACGGCTGGTGAAAACCGGTGCCGCCAGCCACGTGGAAGTGCTACGCCTGCAACGGCAGAAAAGCGACCTGGAGCTGAAGCTCACCGACGTGCGTTCCCAGTATTACGTGCAGGCCCGTGAAGCGCTGTCGAAGGCCAACGCCGAGGTGGATATGGTGTCAGCGATCCTGAAAGGCCGCGAGGATTCCGTTACCCGCCTGACGGTGAAGTCGCCGGTGCGCGGGATCGTGAAAAACATCAAGGTGACCACCATCGGCGGCGTCATACCGCCCAACGGCGAGTTAATGGAAATTGTGCCGGTGGACGATCACCTGCTGATTGAAACCCGCCTCTCGCCCCGGGATATCGCCTTTATCCATCCTAATCAGGAGGCGCTGGTGAAAATCACCGCCTACGATTACGCGATTTACGGCGGGCTGCACGGGGTGGTGGAGACCATTTCGCCGGACACCATTCAGGACGAAGCGAAGCCGGAGGTGTTCTACTACCGTGTATTCATTCGCACCAGCCAGGATTATCTGGTGAACAAGGCGGGCAGGCACTTTTCGATTGTGCCGGGGATGATTGCGACGGTGGATATTAAGACCGGGGAGAAAACGGTGCTGGATTATCTGATTAAGCCGTTTAACCGGGCGAAGGAGGCGCTGAGGGAGCGGTAGTCAAACGCCGGGTGGCGGCTTCGCCTTACCCGGCCTACACCGCTGTTCCGAGTGATGAGGATCCAACACACCTAACATGATCTCCATCACCAATCTGCTATAGTAGCCCAAATTCATTTTTCAGGAAGAAATCATGCGCCAACGAACCATTGTCTGCCCCATCATCCAGAATGACGGAGCCTACCTGCTATGTAAAATGGCCGACGATCGCGGTGTATTCCCCGGTCAGTGGGCACTCTGCGGTGGTGGAATGGAACCAGGCGAAACCATGGAACAGGCGCTGCGCCGTGAAGTCCGTGAGGAGCTGGGCGACGCGCTGGACATTATCGACGTCAAGCCCTGGGCTTTTCGCGATGACATCAGGGTCAAAACTTACGCCGATGGTACCACCGAGGAAATTTATATGATTTATCTGATCTTCGACTGCATCAGCGCCAATCGGGATGTTACGTTTAACGACGAGTTTCAGGAGATCGCCTGGGTTTATCCGGAATCGTTAAGAGAGCTGGATCTCAACGAGGCCACGCGCATTACCTTTGCGCAAAAGGGCCTTCTTTAATCGCCCACTGCCCCGGCGTTTTACCGGTCCACGTTCTGAAAACTTCAATAAATGCGCTGACGCTGCTGTATCCGCACGAGAGCGCAATCCACCCCACCGGCTTCCCCGCCGCCAGCCACTCCATCGCCTGCATGACGCGCGCCAGCTGGCGCCAGTTGACGAAGTTCATCCCCGTCTCCGCGCTAAACCGCCGGTTGAATGTACGTACGCTCATCCCGGCACGGCTGGCATGGCTTTCCACCGTCTGATTATCATCGACGGATTGCAGCAGTTTTCTGACCACATTTTTCAGCCGGGGATCGGTCGGTACGGGCAGATAAAAGCGGACCTGAGACGCCAGAGCCAACTCCTCCAGCAGCAGGATGAGCTTTCGGGGATCGTATTCACTCCCGGCAACGCTTAAACGGGAAAACAGTGCATCGGTAAAATCGTCAGACTCGAAAAGCGTGGCCTCTTCCGGAAGCCCTTCACAATCGGCAGGGTCAAGATAGACAGCGCAACCTTCAATCGCACTTTCCGAAAAGGCAGCGTGCTGCTGACCAGGCGGGATCCAGCCGATATGTTTTGCGGGTACCACCGAACGCCCCAGCGGCGTCTCAATCACCAGCAGCCCCGCAGCAATGCGCCAGAGCTGGCCGGCATGATGGCTGTGCCACGGGGTGTGATAGCCGCCGGGATGAACAAGCCTCTCAGTTGTCAGCATGAATTTGACCGAAAATCGTTATTCTTCGACTTATTACAGAAACTACGCCTTATGCTGTCAAGGATAATAGCGGCTCAACATCACGAGGAGCTAACATGACCATCATTACATCCCTGATAAACCAGCCCGACAACACCGCGCAGCGCGAGCAAATGGCCTGTCTGTTAACCCGCTTATTCAATGGCAATGTAGATCCGGCAGAGGTGTTTACGCCCGATTACCAGCAGGTTACGGACGGTCACATGCTTGATTATCAGGGATTTATGAAACACCTGAACCATGTGCGTGCGCAGATCCGCGAGATTACGTTTAGCGTGGAAGCGTTATGTTGCCATAACGAATGTGTGGCAGACCGGCACAGAGTGGCCGTGACATATCCGGATGGTCGCCAGGCAGAATTAGAGGTGTATATGTTTGCCACGCTGCGCGAGGGGAAAATTTGTCGGATCCATGAAGTCACACAGGCGCCAGACGACGATGCATTTGACCGCACCCTCGCCCACGCCATGCAATAACCTTACCCTACACGGGAACAGCGCATAACGGCATCTGCCATTATGCGCATCCGCTTACAGGGAAATTTTCAGACGTCGAACCGCTTCTTTAAGCTGCTCATCCGTTGGGGTAACGAAAGACATGCGCAGCGTGGTGTGGTCCGGCTCGTTGCAGTAGAAGAACTCACCCGGCACAAACACGACGCCGTTGCTCAACGTTTTTTCCAGCCATTTCGTCGTATTGATGCCGTTATTCATTTTCGCCCACAGGAACATGCCGCCCTTTGGCTTGTGGAACGACATCACATCGCCCAGCTCCGCTTCCAGTTCACTGGCAAAGGTCTGGTATTTCTGGCGATAGGCTTCGCGGATCATTTTAATCTGATTCGCCAGACGACCGGTTTTCAGATATTCGTACGTCATCAGCTGCGACAGCGTGCTGGTGTGCAGATCGGTGGTTTGCTTGAGGTTCACCACCGCACGCTTCAGCCACTCCGGCACCAGCACCCAGCCCACGCGGGTGCCCGGCGCGAGGATTTTAGAGAAGGTGGAGGTGTACACCACGTTATCCTCATTGCCGATATCTTTGGCATGAGCAATCAGCGGGCGGAACGCTTCCTCGGTATAGTTGATTTCGCTGTACGGATCGTCTTCGATAATCACGAAGTCATAGCGCTTCGATAATTCCACCAGCTGTTTACGACGCGCCTCGGAGAGCGTCACGCCGCCCGGGTTACCAAAGGTTGGCACGATATAAACCGCTTTGATGGTTTTGGTTGCCACCAGCGCTTCAAGTTCATCTACTTTCATGCCGTCGCCGTCGGTGCCGACGGATTCAAAATTCGCCTGTGCCAGGCCAAAGACCTGCAACGCGGCGAGGTAGGTCGGACGCTCAACGACGACCGTATCGCCCGGGTTAATTAACGCACGCGCCAGCACGTCAAGCGACTGTTGAGAGCCGGATGTAATGACCACGTCATCGGCTTTACAGGCGATGCCGCGACCTTCACAGATGCGTTGGATCTCTTCGCGCAGCCCCGGGACGCCTTCCGTCAGGCCGTACTGGAACGCTTCGCCAAAATGCTGAGACAGCACGGCATCAGCGGCAATTTTTAAACCTTCATGATCGAACAGATCCGGGTTTGGAATACCGCCCCCCAGCGAAATCACGCCTGCCATTTTGCTATGTTTTAATAATTCACGGATGGCAGAGGATTGCAGGCCCTGCGCGCTGCTGGCGAGTTTGTTTGCAGACATTCTTTACTTACCTTCTTTTTTTATATTGTGCCCAATCTTAGCAGAATATGGGCAATAAATTCCGTTAGCTTAGGCAGCGGACGCAAATCCTGGCGCCACAATAAATGCACCGGCCTCGGCGCGGGCGTAAACGCTTCCAGAACCCGAACCAGCCTGCCGTTTGCCAGCTCTTCAGCCACCAGCACTTCCGGTTGCAGCAATAGTCCTGCCCCGGCTCGCGCCGCCATGCGTAAGCCGTAGCCGTCATTGCATCGTAAGACGGCATCACGCTTCCAGCGCACCTCGCCTTCCACACCGGGCAGCCGCCACTCGTTACGCGCCGTCCATACCGTGTGCGACAGACACAGGTGATCCACCAGATCGGCTGGCGTTTGCGGCGTACCGTGACGCGCCAGATATTCCGGCGCGGCGCAGATCGTCATGTTGTAGGGACACAGGTATTTCGCCACCAGATCCTCATTTCGGATCTCCCCGATGCGAATGGCCAGATCGACCCCTTCCTCCACCAGATCCACCATTCGGTTGGTGAGATCCAGTTCGATGCGCACTTGCGGGTAGCGCTGTAAAAACGTGGCCGTCAGAGGCGCGATAACGCAGCCGCCAAACGAGGTGGGTGCCGTCACGCGCAGGGTGCCGGCGGGCGTGGCTCGCAGACGTTCAACTGCGTTTTCAGCAATGGAGACCTGCTCCAGCACGCGCCTGGCCTCTTCGAAATAAACGCGTCCGGCGTCGGTCAGGCTCTGGCGTCGGGTGTTGCGTTCCAGTAGCCGCGTGCCGAGCTGCGATTCCAGCAGCGCAATATACTTCCCGACCATCACCGCCGACATCTCCAGCCGGGCCGCCGCGCCGGTGAAGCTGCCGCTTTCCACCACCGCGATGAACGTCTCCATCCCGCGAAGCTTATCCATATTCCAAACCTCTGGTTAGTAATCTTCTAACGTTAGCCCAGTTTATCTGAGTTTTTATTTATTAAAGAATGAAGACTCACAACATAAGGAGTCTGCTATGAAAATCGTCATTATTGGTGCCAGCGGTACGGTCGGTCGTGCAGTCACAGAAGAGTTAAGCCAACGCCACGAGACGATCCGCGTGGGTCGCACGCAGGGCGAGCATCAGGTGGATATCACCTCGCAGGCGAGCGTACAGGCGCTGTTCGAAAAGATCGGCCCGGTGGATGCGATTGTCTCCGCCAGCGGTGGGGTACACTTCGGCCCGCTCGCAACCATGACCGACGGCGAGTTCAACCGGGGCTTGCAGGATAAGCTACTGGGGCAGGTTCGTCTGGCGCTGACCGGCCAGCACTTCCTGAACGAAGGCGGCTCGATCACGCTGATAAGCGGGATTGTGGCGCACGAACCGATTGCTCAGGGCGTCAATGCCACCACCGTAAACGCGGCGCTGGAAGGGTTTGTGCGCGCCGCGGCCTGTGAACTGCCGCGCGGGATCCGCATTAACCTGATCAGCCCGACGGTGCTGACGGAATCCGTCGAAGCATATGATGGCTTCTTCCCGGGCTTTGAAAGCGTTCCCGCTGCGACCGTTGCGCAGGCCTACCGCCGCAGCGTGGAAGGGGTACAGAGCGGGCGGGTATATAAAGTCGGCTATTAAGCCTTACGGGCGGCGATCAGCACCAGCATCGGGCGTTCCGCCTCTTCGGCCAGCGCGGGCCAGGCGTCAACCTGCGCCTGCGTTGGTCCCCACTCATTGACTTCACTTATCGTCAATCCGGCCTTGATCAGCGCGTTAAGCGTGGTACCCAGCGTGCGGTGGTATTTGATTACCCCCTCTGCCAGCCAGTTGCTGACGCGCTTGCCTTCGTCCTGATAATGGTTCACGCCCCAGAACCGCTCACCGTTGTCGTCGGTGAGCCAGCCCTGACGGGTGGCGCAGGTATAAATCGGGTGCTCCATCGAGAAAACCAGGCTGCCGCCGGGTTTAAGCGCACGCTGCACCCTGGCGAATAACGCGTCCAGTTCCGGCAGATAGTGCAGCGCCAGCGAGCTGTAGACCAGATCGAGACTGTTTTCGCGAAGCTGAAGAGATTCCAGATCGCTACGCTGATAGTGGATCTGCGTGTCATCCGTCAGTTCTGCCGCGCGGGCGAGCATCTTTTCAGAGATATCGACGCCCGTGACGTCGCAAGCGCCCAGCTCGCGCGCCACGCGGCAGAACCAGCCGTAGCCGCACCCAAGATCGATAACCGATGTGCCGGTTAAATCCGGCAGCATCGCCTTAAGCGCAGGCCACTCTGGCGCGCCGTCCAGCCCCTGCACGGAGCGCGGAAGCTGGGCGTAGCCTTCGAAAAACGCCGGATTGTCGTAGATGTTTTGTGCCATGGCAGATCCCTGTTTAAGAATGTGCATAGCAGTATACTGCATTGTCGGGTGGCGGCTTCGCCTTACCCGACCTACAAAATCTCCGAACCGTAGGCCGGGTAAGCGCAGCGCCACCCGGCACCACATTAGCCCACAGAGCCCCAGACCAGATTCCCCTTGTGGAACGTCGCGGTACGCGGAGAGATACGCGCCACGGCCTCAGCGGAACAGGAGGCATCCACCAGCACGAAGCTGGCGTCGTCCTGCGCTTTAGGCCACACGCGCTCACCTTTGTCGTTCAGCGGCAGCACGTCGCCGGTGGCGATGCCCAGCGCCCGCGAAAGCGTCTGTTCGTTCGGGCGAATATAGAGCTGGGCGTAGAGGTTGGCTTTCTCCAGCATGTCCCCCAGACCGTACGGGGACCAGTGGTCAATCACGCTATCGGTACCGGTCATGACAAACACGCCTTTTTCACGCAGCTGCTTCAGCGGCATGTGCAGGGTGCCAATCGGCACGGTCGAGGCGATGGTCACCTGCTGCGCCGCCATGCGGGTGGAGATCTCATCCACCTGCTGTTCGTTAAGCGTCGCCAGCGCGAAGGCGTGGCTGATGGTCAGCTTCCCCTTCAGCGCCGGCGTTTTCTCCACGGTTTCTACCATGTAGTTCACCGCCGCCACGCCCGCCGGGCTGGTTTCGTGCAGATGGATATCCACCCCTTTGTCATAATCCAGCGCAATCTGGAACATGGTGTCGAGGGATTTCTCCATCGCGCCGTCGACGCTGGTTGGGTCCAGCCCGCCCACATAATGCGCCCCCGCCTGCATCGCCTCGCGCATCAGCTTTTCAGAATTCGACAGCAGCAGACCGTGCTGCGGGAAGGCAACGATTTCACAGTCAAAACCTGGGCTTCGGCGCGCCAGTACCGCCTGCAAATTTTCCAGGTTTTTCAGGCTGGAAACCGGCTCTATGTTGCAGTGGCTGCGGGCGATGGTGGACCCTTTGGACTGGATCAGGTCGATCAGCTTTTCGGCGCGTTCTTGCGTGTAAGGCTGTAATTCCGGCAGCAACTTCTGCTCCAGGCTGATCATGTCCTGAATGGTGGTACCCGCCGGACGGTTCAGGGAGCGCCACGGGCCGCCATAGAAGGTTTTGTCCAGATGGATGTGCATATCGCGCATCGCCGGGAGCATCAGCTTTTTGCCCGCATCGAAGTGCGGCAGGGCCGCGTCGGCGTGGCTGTTGTTATCGCGCAGGGCGACGATTTTCCCGTCTTTTATCTCAAGCGTTTTCAGCTCGGTGCGGGTACTTGTCACCACGCTGCCGTCGAAGTTAAACCCGGCTTCCAGCAGCACGTTGTCGAGATAGTAATGTTTTGCGGTGATGTTCATCGGTTTACCCGTCTCGCAGGTTGCCTTAGCAGAATCGGCAGCATACGCGACGGAACCCGTGGCGCCAAAAAGCGCGCAGGCGGTAACCATTTTACCGCTCTGGCTAATAAACTCGCGGCGGCTTTTATTCTCACTCATCTTATCTTCCTTCGTTAACAATGTGGGTACCCGTTTCACCGCGCAGCGCTGCGGGCAGGCATTCCGGCGAGGTGATGATCACGCGCCTGCCGCCATGGCGTAAAAATTCCAGCGAAGCGACGATTTTTGGCAACATGCTGCCCGCCGGGAAGTGGCCTTCATCCCTGTAGCGCGTCATCTGCGCCACGTTGACGGTATCCAGCGCCTGCTGGTTCGGCTTGCCGAAGTTCACGCACACTTTCTCCACGCCGGTGGTGATCACCAGCACGTCGGCGCCGATCTCGCGCGCCAGCAGCGCGGTGGAGAGATCTTTATCTATCACCGCGTCCACGCTCTGATAATCGCCCTGGTCACTGCGCACCACAGGAATGCCTCCGCCGCCTGCGCCGATCACCACAAATCCTTTCTGCGTCAGCGCCTTGATGGCATCCGCCTCAACAATGCGCCGCGGCTGCGGTGAAGCTACCACGCGGCGATAGCCCCGGCCTGAATCCTCGACAAAATGCCAGTCCGGATGCGCAAGTTGCAGATCGTCGCGCTGCGCCTCGCTGAAGAACGCGCCGATGGGTTTCGTCGGGTGCATAAAGCCAGGATCATTTTTATCCACCTCCACCTGCGTGACGACCGTGACCGCTTTTTGTTCCCCGCGCGCCGCCAGGCGGTTGTTGAGCGCCTGCTGGATCAGGTAGCCGATCCCACCCTGGGTATCTGCCACGCAGTTTGCCAGCGGGGTCAGCGGCAGCCCTTCCCGCTCGTGGGCGATCTCGGCGCGGCGCAGATCCAGCCCCACCTGAGGGCCGTTGCCGTGGGTGAGCACGATGTCATAGTCCGAGGCCAGCATTTCGAGCACCGACTCAGCCACCGCTTTGACCGCCTGCGCCTGATGCTCAATCGACTGGCTGGCGTTGTCTTTGATAATGCTGTTGCCGCCGATGGCAACGACCATAAGCTCTTTCATTTTGTTTCCTTTAGAAGGTGCGTTCTGGCGCCCTCACCCTGGCCCTCTCCCACTGGGAGAGGGGGATTAACAGAGATATCGAGAACATGCTTCACCACAAACATCCCGCCCATCATCAGGTAGGCCGTGACGAACATCAGGGAACTGCCCTCGGCAAAGCCCACCACCGGCGCGTGGATCACGCCAAACAGCGCCAGCAGCGCGCCACCGGCCGCCGCGACGGCCCCGCGCAGCGGTTTGTTGATGATGGCGAAGATGGCGATACAGCCCCAGAGCATGCTGGCGAGCGGCGCGCCGTTGCCGAGATGCATCAGGCCTTCGTAGTAGATCCCCTTGCTGTGCAGCACGTCGGTGCCAATTTTCGCCGCGCTGGTCCCCGCCGCGCTCATCACGCTGTTCATCATGGTCAGCGCCCAGTTGGCAATCCACGGGAACAGGCAGATGAAGATGACGGGCACCTCCACTTTCGGGGTTTCCCTCACCACCTGGTTGGCGGTGACGACGCCGATAAACACCAGAATCGGCACGATGGCGGTCATCGGGATGATGGCGAGCATAAAGGCCCCCAGCCCGAACAGCGGCACGATGAACATGGTCACGCCGGACGCCAGGGTGTAGCCGATGCTGGCGCCCATCGCTTTCCAGCCAGGATGGCCGACGTAGACCGTGACCGGGAACGGATTGCCCATCAGGCAGCCGAGCATGGAGGCCAGACCGTTCGCCAGCATTACCTTGCGGGTCGGGTATTCATCCCCCGCCGCATGGGCGCTTTCGATGTTCTCCAGGTCAAAGATGTAGTTCGCCAGCCCCAGCGGTACGGCGGACGCCAGATACGGCAGCGCATGCGGCAACCCCTGCATAAAGCTGTCCACATGCACTTCCGGCGGGTTAAAGCCGAAGGATGACATGGACGCTTTAATGGCATCCGGGCTTTGCAGGCCGGAGATCCACGCAAGCAGAGTACCGGCAATCAACAACAGCAGGCCGGTCGGGATGCGGGCGAAAATCGGCTTTTTACCGAACCAGTTAATGAAGATCAGCAGCAGGACGATAAACGACACGGTCGGCGCTTCGAACGCCTGCAACATCGGGTTCATCGCCAGCAGGAGCAGGCCAAGACCGGACAGGCACGACAGCAGCACGGTACGCGGGATCATCTTGCGGATGGTTTCCCCCAGGAAGGAACCGCCCGCGAGGATCATCGCTTCCACAAAGCACCACACCAGGCCAATCTGAATCGCGAAATCCGCATCGCCGGTTTGCTGGTAAACCGGCATTAAGACCAGGAAGGTCACGGTAAAAATCGACGGCGCGCTCGGGCCGGACGGCAGCGCGGTGACGTCCGTTCGTCCGGTGGCGCGCGCCATTTGCAGGCCAAACCACGTATAGCAAAGACTCGCCACCAGCACCGCCAGACCGAAGGCTGGCGCGATGCGTCCATAAACAATCTCCTTCGGGATGCCGACGACAAAAATGAGCAACCCCATCATGGTCAGCAAATTGGTCAGGTTGTTGGTCATCAACCCGAAATAAGCTGCCCAGTCACCTCTTTTCCACTCCAGTTTCATGTTTTTCATGGATGCATACCTTATAGAACGTAGCGATCGCGGAAGGTTAACAGCGCCTTTTCAAAACAGCTAAACGGCGGGTGAACGATGCCCGCCCCAATCATGCCGATACCGGCGTCCTTATGGGCAATGGCGGTATTAATGACCGGCAGAATGCCGCTGCCCGCGACCTTCGTGATGTCGATGGCGGACGGGATGCCCATAAACGACAGCAGCGGAATGGTGACGTTCGGGTTTTCGCCGAGAGTGATTTCGCGCATCTGGCGGGAGAAATCGATGGCTTCCTCCACCGTGCCGCCCACCAGCGCCACGATTGCCGGTGCCGTCGCCATCGCAAAGCCGCCGATGCCGTAGGTTTCGGTGATGGCGCTGTCGCCGATATCCAGCCCGGAGTCTTCCGGCTTATAGCCCGCGAACATCGGGCCGATCACCTGCTGCGCCGGGCCGGTGAACCACTGCCCCGGTAGGCCGGAGACGCGCAGGCCGAACTCGTAGCCGTTGCGCGCCATGGTGGTGACGACGGTGCTGTACTCAATGCCGTGGGCGGCATCCAGCGCGGCCTTACACATTGCCATCCACGTCGGACCGGAGAAGTAGTCGCTGCTGGCGACAAACTCGAACACTTCACGCTGCTGCGCCACCGGATAGCCCGCCTGGATCAGCCCCGGCGTCAGCGCCTGGATAAGCAGCGTGGTGCCCGCGTTGTTGCGGTTGTGGCACTCGTCGCCCATGTGCAGCGCCTGGGCCAGCATCAGGCGCAGGTCGATTTCGCCGATAATCTTCATCGCGTCGCGCAGCATTGGGCCGAGCACGTCGCGCATCCAGTTCAGGCGGTCGATCACGCTCTGATCGTTAGCCCCCATGCGCAGGATCTTCGCCATCTGCTCGCTGAGATTGGTGAAGGCGCGGTTGCCGTAGGTTTTGTTCTCAACGATGTGCATAAACATCGACGCGGAGGTGACGCCCGCCATAGAGCCCACACAGTCGTGCTCGTGGCACGGCGAGAAGGTGATCTTCCCTGAAGCCGCCAGCCTTGCGGCGTCCTCCAGATCCGTCGCCAGCCCTTCAAACACCAGCGCGCCGGTAACCGCGCCCTTCATCGCCCCACACATGTTTTCCCAGGTAACAGGCGGACCGGCATGCAGAATGGTGGTGCGAGTCATGCCCGGCACCACGTTGATGGCCTGGTCATAGCCCACCAGCACCGGATGGGACTGAATAATGCGCTCAAGGGCAATGTTGTTCGCGGCGGCAATTTTCTCCGCCAGCGGTTTTTCCGCCAGCCGGTCCAGCGCGTCCACCACCTGCATATTGCCCTGCCCCGGCGGCGTCCAGTCGAGCTGGGTCACGGGAACGTGCTGTTTTTTGAGGTCGTCGCTGAACATCGCAATCCCGACGTTAATCACGTTCAGCGGTTGGTTGAATAAGGTCGTCATTATGCTCTCTCCCCTTTGCAGACAAATTCGCGTGCCAGTAATCCGGTATTGGTGCTGCTGCTGGCCCAGATGACGCCTGCGTCGGTCAGCAGCTGGCACTGCTGGGCCAGCGACTGCGGATCCTGATCGGTGCCGAGCACGTAGCCGAGAATTTCCAGCGGACGGTTGTCGGCTTTCGCGATTGCCTGTGCCTCTTTGATCGCCTCGATCATCACCCCCACCGGATCCTCGTGTGCGCCAAAGCCCAGCACGAAGTCCATCACGATGACGCCCACCTGCGGATCGCGCGCCTCCTGTAGCAGGCGGCTGATGCGGTTGGTCGGGTCGATCATCGGGTGTGGTTTGCCGTTGGTGAAATCGTCGTCACCGAAATCAAGGAAGGTGTGGGCCTGGCTGACGCTGATGTCCTTCAGACGCCTGGCCGGATCCGGCTGGATGTTGCTGTAAACATCGTCAAACTTCTCCAGCGCGGCAAACATCGCTTCGTCGCACAGGGTGCCGCCGCAGAACAGGCCGCGAATGTACTTCTGCCGCGGCGTCAGGCGGGCGCGCACCTCTTCGATCAGCGGCCAGTTGAGCGGATGTAAATCCAGGGAGTCTTTTTTAATGCCGGTAAGCAGCACCGCTTTCAGGGCCGCCTCTTTGGTGCCACGAGCAAACTGCAAGCCGTCTTCATCGGCTGGCGGTTCGTTGCGGCCCAGGAAGCACACAACCACAGGTTTGCGGCAGGCGCGTGCCCGGGCCAGCACCTTCTCTGCCACCGCGGGTGCAGGCGGTTTGGAGATGAGCGCTATCACCCGGGTCGCGCCGTCCGCCTCCAGCATGTCGATGGCGTCGAGCATCATCAGGCCGCCAATCTTCTCGCTGAGATCGCGCCCGCCGGTGCCGATCAGCTGCGACACGCCGCCGCCGAACTCGTGAATGCGCACGCTCAGCTCCTGGCTACCGGTGCCGGAGGCGCCAACGATGCCAATCGGCCCGCGACGTACCGCGTTGGCAAAGCACAGCCCCGCGCCGTTGATAATGGCGGTGCCGCAGTCCGGCCCCATCATTAGCAATCCTTTGTCATGCGCCAGCTGCTTCAGCGCCAGCTCGTCGTCGAGCGACACATTATCGGAAAACAGCATCACGTTGAGATCGTTTTCCAGCGCCTGGCGCGCTTCGCGGGCGGCGAAGGTGCCGTTGACGGATATCACCGCAAGGTTGCTGTCCGGACGATGGGTTTTGGCGCTGGCAATCGTCGCGTAGCGTGCTTCATGGGAGCCAGCGCTCTCTTTACGCGTGAATAACGCTTCAATGGCGGCAAGGGTTTCCTCATTCGCCGCGTCGCCTTTAATAACGATCATCAGGTCGCCGTTTTTCGCGTCCGCTAATTCCGGCGTTAATAGCCCGAGGTTTTTTAATACCCCTTTGTTCATTTCCGTCGCCATCGCCACAAACGCCTGCTCGATGCCCGGCAATTTATTGGCTTTGGTGGAAACCGACATTAGGGAAACCGAATCGAAATACGTATTCTTTTTTATGACGATTTTGGTTGGCATTATTTTCACCTGTTTAAGATAAAAGGGGGCCGCCGTCGTGCTAAATGCACGTCGGTAACAATGCGTTTTTTGATTCACGGCCAGCCAGGGGAAGGCTGACCGAATGCGCTATGCGCCTGCCGCCAGCAGCAGGTCTGCGATCGCGTTGAAGCCTTTTTCCCGCGCCAGTTCGAGCGGGGTTTTGCCGTATTTATCAGTCATGTGCGGATTCGCGCCGTGATCCAGCAGCAGCTTCACAATTTCCTGCTGCTTTGCGCCGCCGTCGTTTAACACGATGGCCTCCAGCAGCGGCGTCCAGCCGACAAAATTGGTGTGGTTGACGTTAATGTCGGTTTTTTCCAGCAGCTCGCGCACGATTTCAACGTGCCCTTTTTCACTGGCAGGGGTAATGCCCACGCCGCCAAAGCGCGTCAGACGGTCGAGATCCGGATCCGCCGGAAGGACAATGCGCAGCAGGGTTAAATCATTGGTCAGGCAGCCGATCAGGAAGGGGTTAAAACAGGTCTGGTCCTGTTTATCAATATCCGCCCCGGCGGCAATTAAAAATTCCACACAGGCGTAATGCTTTTTCAGGCTGGCAATAATAATGGCGGTTCTTTTCTGGCGGTTGGTCGCGTTAATATCCACGCCTTTTTCCAGGCAGGCTTTTAGCGCGTCGATATTACCCTCTTCTGCCGCCAGCAAAAATTCTGTAACCAGTGCAGTTGCAGACATATTCAGACTCCCTATGTTTCACTTCTGATGACCTGAGAATAGCAACAGCCTGGTCATAAAAGAATCCGCTTAAAAATGATTCATCGACACGCAATTCATTGTTGAGTTAAATTCAACAGTCCGGCAAAAACGTGCGTCTGTGCAACCTTTTTCTTATGGTTTACCGCTTTTACGCGCCTCGGGCTGCATTATCCTTATGAATGAAAAAGCCTTACACAGCGCGGCTCTACGTAAAAACCCAGAACTGTGACCGACATCAACTATGATGTAACGCCGGTGTTAAAATATGTTCAAAACTGATGGTAACCAGGAGCCATAATATGAATTCCATCTTTACCGAAGAGAATTTGCTGGCCTTCACCACCGCGGCACGTTTTGGCAGTTTTAGCAAAGCGGCTGCCGAGCTGGGCGTCACCACTTCCGCCATCAGTTACACCATCAAACGTATGGAGACCGGGCTGGACGTGGTGCTGTTTGTACGCAACACGCGCAGCATTGAGCTGACCGAATCCGGTTTTTATTTTTATCGTAAAGCGACCGACCTGCTGAATGACTTTCATGCCATCAAGCGCGGGATTGATACCATTTCGCAGGGCATTGAGACGCGGGTGCGCATCTGCATTAATCAGCTTTTGTATACGCCACGCCATACCGCGCGTTTGCTCCAGGTGCTGAAAAAACAGTTTCCTACCTGCCAAATCACGGTGACGACCGAGGTGTATAACGGCGTCTGGGATTCCATCATTAATAATCAGGCCAACATCGCCATTGGCGCGCCGGATACGCTGCTGGATGGCGGGGGCATCGATTACACCGAGATAGGCGCGATCCGCTGGGTATTTGCCATCGCGCCCACGCATCCGCTGGCGTTCGCCCCGGAGCCCATTTCCGAAAGTCAGCTGCGTCTGTATCCCAATATCATGGTCGAGGACACCGCGCATACCATCAACAAGAAGGTCGGCTGGCTGCTTCACGGTCAGGAGGCGATTCAGGTACCGGACTTTAACACCAAGTGTCAGTGTCAGATCCTGGGGGAGGGTATTGGATTTTTACCGGAGTATATGACGCGTGAGGCGGTGGAGGACGGGCTGCTGGTAAAGCGGCGAATCAATAATCCGCGCCAGGACTCGCGCATGCTGCTCGCCACGCAGCATGCGGCGACCGGTCAGGTCACGCGCTGGATCAAACAGCAGTTTGGCCCCGAGGGCGCGCTGACCCGGATCTACAGTGATCTATTGTGGCGTACCTAGCTTTTCGTCTGAACCCAAAACGCGTGGATAAGACCCGGGAAGTAACCCAGGATGGTCAGAAGGATGTTCAGGATAAACGCCCAGCCCAGTCCCTTGCCAAGCAGCACGCCCAGCGGCGGGAGAATAATCGTAAAAACAACGCGCCAAAAACCCATAAATAACTCCGTGCAAGCTAACCAATTGAAAATTATAAAAGACACTTCTCTAAGCGTAGCCAGTTTACGGGTAACTGCCATTCGTCTCTCGCGCTTTTACCTGCCTTTACCCTCTTTACACTGGCTGAAACCCTGCCTTAAATGCTCTACTGTTCTGAAATTGACCGTAAGGAAACACAATGTCTCTTCCTCTTATTTCGCCGCAGCAGGCAAACGCGCTTATTGCTGAAGGCGCCAAACTTATCGATATTCGCGACCCCGACGAGTATGCCCGCGAGCATATTCCAGCGGCGCACTCCATTCCGCTGGATTCGTTACCCGGCGGGCTTAACGCAGCGCCGGGAGAAACGGTGATTTTCCACTGTCAGTCTGGCGCAAGAACCGCAAACAATGATGCTCGTCTTGCCCGGGCAGCGTCCCCTGCGAACGCCTTTGTGGTTGAGGGAGGCATTCAGGGCTGGAAGCAGGCCGGGCTGCTGACCGTTGAAGATAAATCGCAGCCGCTTCCGCTGATGCGTCAGGTGCAGATCGCCGCCGGGCTGCTGATTCTCTGCGGCGTGGTGCTGGGTTACAGCGTCTCCAGCGGCTTTTTCCTGCTAAGCGGTTTTGTGGGCGCCGGGCTGCTGTTCGCCGGAGTGACAGGTTTTTGCGGTATGGCGCGACTGCTGAAAGTGATGCCGTGGAACCGACGTACCTGATAAGGGGTATCTGAAAGATTAGGCTGTACCCCGCCCCGGACGTGGGCTATGGTGAAGATCGTGACAATGATGAGGAGGTGCTATGTTTTCTGTCGGTGATTATGTCCAACCGCGTCAGGGCGGTCCGAAACTGAAAGTGCTCGAAGTGAATGGTGAAAACATTGTGGCCGTACAGGCCAGCAATGAGCAGGGCGAGAAATATCACCTGAAAGCGGCGGACGTAGTTCTGTACTCCGAAGAAGGTGACTTTGGCGTCTGCTAAGTCAATAATCGGGCGGAATACACCGCCCGAATAATCATCAGATCAGGAAATCGTCCAGCGATTTACCGTTTGCCAGTGCGTTCGCAATTGGCTTTGGCGTACGTCCCTGACCGGTCCACGTTTTCTCTTCACCGTTCGCGTCGATGAAACGATATTTCGCCGCACGCGCTTTACGTTTTTTAGCCGGCTGGCCCGCATGAGCCAGTTCTCCGCCTAACAGATCGCTCGGGGAAATACCGTCTGCCTTCATCAGTTCCAGCAGAGCATTAATTTTATCCTGCTGTTCAGCGCGCTGGCGCTCTAATTCAGCCTGCTCGCTGCGTTTTTCTTCTGTGACAATCCGAACTTTTTCCAGCACTTCTTCCAGAACATCCATGGATAATTCACGCGCCAGCGCCCGGAGGGTACGGATATTATTAAGATTCTGTAACGTTAAAGCCATAATAATGAGAAACCTTTCTTCGTGTGTATAACATAAATCAGGCAACAGAATAATTGATTTTTGTTCTGATATCTACCCACTCTGTCGTTTTGACATTATTGTAAATGTTTTAGAATATCCCGTTAATATAACCCCGAATTACCTGTCAGTTTTAATGCGTAATATTCCGTCCTGCACCTGGTCAAAAATCCCTGTTTAATGCCGTTCAAAAAACCGCCCGGCATCCTCCGAATAACAAACGTTATACGCTTGCTCAGATAAGCTAATATTTTGATTTCGTTTAATAAAACGGTGAATGGGAAAGAAAATAACGACTCGCACAAAAAACAGCCAACTTTAGAGAATTTTATGGACAAAGCGCCCATAAATAAAAATTAATAACTACTTGTTAGTTAAAAGCCAGAGGGATACGCTATACACTCAAAACAAACCAACCTAAAGCACTAAACGCCGCAGGTAAAAACGCCACTTTTTTGTCCTGTTCGAGGAGTTCAGACATGTTCTCACCGCAGTCTCGCCTGCGCCATGCGGTAGCGGATACGTTCGCGATGGTCGTTTACTGTTCCGTCGTAAACATGCTGATTGAAATTTTCCTGTCCGGAATGACCTTTGAGCAGTCCCTCTCATCGCGCCTGGTGGCCATTCCGGTGAATATCATGATTGCCTGGCCGTACGGAATGTATCGCGATGCGGTGATGCGTTTCGCCCGGCGTATTAGCCCGGCAGGTTGGGTAAAAAACCTGGCGGACGTGCTGGCTTACGTGACGTTCCAGTCCCCGGTGTATGTGGTTATTTTGCTGACGGTGGGCGCAGACTGGCATCAAATCGCCGCCGCGGTAAGTTCAAATATCGTGGTATCTATGCTGATGGGTGCGGTGTACGGTTACTTCCTTGACTACTGCCGCCGCCTGTTTAAAGTCAGCCCTTATAGCCAGGCAAAAGCGTAAGATAAGGCGACTGGCTCATGCCAGTCGCTGATTTATTGTACGTCGCCAAACAGCCCTTTCAGGAAACGCTCCAGCGCCATACGCGAGCTGAAACCGTGCGGAATACCATAATGTTCATGCGTCTCGCCGCCTAAATAGAGCGGAAATTGCTGATAATGATCGCAGGTTTTAATATCCGAGGCGGGCTCAGCAAATGACAGGCTTCTGTCTTTGAGTGTCGGGTGAATAATGAGAGCAGTACGCCCCATTCTTGCTTCACGGTTGACGTAAACATAATTCTCACCACGGCGATATCCGTACGCTTTTGATGTTACCTCATCCATGGTGAACCCTTCTTTTTCAAGAACGCGCGCCACCTCATCGGGTCGTAAATACATATCTTTTCCTCATTATCATACCTGCCGGGCAACCTTACAGTATTCAGCATTAGCAGGGCTTTCAGAATATTCCATAAACTGCCCGATAAGCCGTGACTCGCTTCAGATATTACATTTCTGGACTAAACTAAACGGGAACACAAATTATGGAGGATCGTATGTTTAACAGACCGAACCGAAACGATATTAACGACGACACCCAGGATATCCGTAACGATGTCAGCCAATTAGCGGACACGCTGGAAGCCGTATTGAAATCCTGGGGCTCTGACGCGAAGGACGAAGCAGATGCCGCGAAACGTAAGGCTCAGTCTCTGCTGCGTGAAACGCGAGCAAGGATGAATGGCCGCTCACGTACCACTCAGGCGGCCTGCGATATGGCAAGCTGCGCCACCACCTTCGTACGTGAAAAACCGCTGTGTACGTTGGGAACGGTCGCGGCAGTCGGGATTTTTGTCGGCGCCCTGCTTAGCCTGCGTAAGTAAGCACACGTTTTCAGCCCCGGTAGCCTCAGGCGCCGGGGCTTTTCTTTGCCTGAAAGCCTGAAAAACCCGCGCAGTTCGCCCTGCCCCGCCAGGCTCATCATTGGGACCTTATCAATCTGAATTTCCCATATCTTGTGTGGTTGAAAGTTATCTCAACTACATCTAGTATTCCCTTTAGCAAGACAGATACAACATGACGCGTTTACTCGCGCCGTTCCCTCATTCTAAATGGAAATACGAATCATGAGCATTATTATTTACACTCGTAACGATTGTGTTCAGTGCCACGCCACGAAACGGGCGATGGAGAGTCGCGGCGTGGCATTTGAGATGGTCAATATAGATCAGGTGCCTGACGCGGCAGACACCCTGCGGGCGCAAGGTTTCCGTCAGCTTCCGGTTGTGGTTGCCGGCGACACCAGCTGGTCTGGCTTTCGTCCGGACATGATCAACCGCCTTGCCGCTCAGGGCGTCAGTGCATGAGCAGGCTGGTCTACTTTTCCAGCAGCTCGGAAAACACGCTTCGGTTTATGGAGCGTCTCGGGCTGCCCGCGATTCGCATTCCGCTGAACGAGCGGGAGCGTATTCAGGTAGACGAACCCTACATTCTGGTAGTGCCCAGCTATGGCGGTGGCGGCACCGCGGGGGCTGTGCCTCGTCAGGTGATCCGCTTTCTGAACGATCCCCATAACCGGCAGCTGATTCGCGGCGTGATCGCGGCAGGCAATCGTAACTTCGGCGAGGCCTTTGCCCGCGCCGGGGATGTCATCTCTCAAAAATGCGGCGTGCCGTATCTCTATCGTTTTGAACTGATGGGGACACAGCAGGACGTAGAGAACGTGCGTAAAGGAGTGAACGAATTTTGGCAACGACAACCGCAGAGCGCGTGATTCAGGCGACGCCGGATTACCATGCATTAAACGCCATGCTAAACCTCTATGACCGGGAGGGGCGCATTCAGTTTGGCAAAGATCGTGAGGCGGTGGACGCCTTTTTTGCCGCTCATGTACGCCCGAACAGCGTCGTCTTTGGCAGCCAGCAGGAACGCCTCGACTGGCTGGTAAAAGAGGGTTATTACGAAGAGCGCGTCCTGACCCGCTACGACCGCGCCTTCGCGGTGGCATTGTTTGAACGGGCGCACGCCAGCGGTTTTCGCTTCCAGACGTTTCTCGGCGCGTGGAAGTATTACACCAGCTACACCCTGAAAACCTTCGACGGCAAACGCTATTTAGAAAGCTTTGAAGATCGGGTGGTGATGGTAGCCCTGACGCTGGCGCAGGGCGATGAAGCCCTGGCCGAAAGACTGACGGAGGAGATCCTCTCCGGTCGCTTCCAGCCCGCCACGCCAACGTTCCTTAACTGCGGCAAAGCCCAGCGCGGCGAGCTGGTCTCCTGCTTCCTGCTGCGTATTGAAGACAATATGGAGTCGATTGGCCGTGCGGTAAATTCGGCGCTACAGCTTTCGAAACGCGGCGGCGGCGTGGCATTTCTGCTTTCGAACCTGCGGGAAGCGGGCGCGCCGATCAAGCGCATCGAAAATCAGTCCTCCGGCGTCATCCCGGTGATGAAGATGCTGGAAGATGCCTTCTCATACGCCAACCAGCTTGGCGCACGTCAGGGCGCGGGTGCGGTTTATCTGCACGCGCATCATCCGGACATTCTGCGTTTTCTGGATACCAAACGTGAAAACGCCGACGAAAAGATCCGCATTAAAACCCTGTCGCTCGGCGTGGTGATCCCGGATATCACGTTTAAGCTGGCCAAAGAAAATGCCGACATGGCGCTTTTCTCGCCGTATGACGTCGAGCGTATCTACGGCAATGCCTTTGGCGATGTGGCCATCAGCGAACTTTATGACGAACTGGTGACGGACGAGCGCATTCGTAAGAAATACATTAACGCCCGCGACTTTTTCCAGACGCTTGCCGAAATTCAGTTTGAGTCCGGGTACCCGTACATCATGTACGAGGATACGGTGAACCGCGCCAACCCGATTGCCGGGCGCATCAACATGAGCAATCTGTGCTCGGAGATTTTGCAGGTCAACAGCGCGTCCAGTTACGACGAGAACCTCGACTACGCGGATATCGGCAAAGATATCTCCTGCAATCTCGGTTCGCTGAATATTGCCCACACCATGGATTCCCCCGATTTTGGCCGCACGGTAGAGACCGCCATTCGCGGGCTGACGGCGGTATCGGACATGAGTCACATCCGCAGCGTACCGTCCATTGAGGCGGGCAACGCCGCGTCGCATGCCATCGGCCTTGGGCAGATGAACCTGCACGGCTATCTGGCGCGTGAGGGTATCGCCTACGGCAGCCCGGAAGGGCTGGATTTCACCAACCTTTATTTCTATACCATCACCTGGCATGCGCTGCATACCTCGATGATGCTGGCGCGCGAACGCAACCAGCGGTTCGCAGGCTTTGAGCAGTCCCGCTACGCCAGCGGAGAGTATTTCAGCCAGTATCTGGAAGGCGACTGGCAGCCGAAAACCGAAAAAGTACGCGCGCTTTTCGACCGCGCCGGCATTACCCTGCCGACGCGTGAGATGTGGCAACAGCTGCGTGAGGATGTGATGCACTACGGCATCTATAACCAGAACCTTCAGGCGGTTCCGCCAACCGGCTCCATTTCCTATATAAATCATGCCACGTCGAGCATCCATCCGATCGTGTCGAAGATTGAAATCCGCAAGGAAGGCAAAACCGGACGCGTCTACTACCCTGCCCCGTTTATGACTAACGAGAATCTGGCTCTGTACCAGGACGCCTATGAGATCGGCCCGGAAAAGATCATTGATACCTACGCCGAGGCGACCAGACATGTGGACCAGGGGCTGTCGCTGACGCTCTTCTTCCCGGACACCGCCACCACGCGGGATATCAATAAAGCGCAGATCTACGCCTGGAAGAGAGGCATCAAAACGCTGTACTACATTCGCCTGCGCCAGCTCGCGCTGGAAGGTACCGAAATTGAAGGCTGCGTGTCCTGCGCGCTGTAAGGAGAAAGGATGAAACTGTCACGCGTAAGTGCCGTTAACTGGAACAAAATTCAGGATGATAAAGACCTGGAGGTCTGGAACCGCCTGACCAGCAACTTCTGGCTGCCGGAAAAGGTGCCGCTCTCCAACGATATTCCGGCCTGGCAAACCCTGAGCCATGCCGAGCAGCAGCTGACAATCCGCGTCTTTACCGGCCTGACGCTGCTGGACACCATTCAGAATACCGTGGGTGCGCCCGCGCTGATGAGTGATGCGCTGACCCCGCACGAAGAGGCGGTAATGTCGAATATCAGCTTTATGGAGGCGGTCCATGCCCGCTCTTACAGCTCGATTTTCTCCACCCTGTGCCAGACCAGAGACGTGGACGCGGCCTACGCCTGGAGCGAAGAGAGCGCGTCATTGCAGCGCAAGGCAGATCTGGTGCTGGAATATTACCGGGCCGACGAGCCGCTGAAGAAGAAGATCGCCAGCGTGTTCCTGGAATCTTTTCTCTTCTATTCCGGCTTCTGGCTGCCCATGTACTGGTCGAGCCGGGGCAAGCTCACCAATACCGCCGATTTGATTCGCCTCATCATCCGCGATGAAGCGGTACACGGGTATTACATCGGCTATAAGTACCAGAAAGGACTGGAGAAAGTCACCCCGGAAAAACGCGAGGAACTCAAAGGTTTTGCCCTCGATTTACTGATGGATCTGTATGACAACGAGCTGAGCTATACCGAGGAGCTGTACGCCGGAACGGGCTGGGAAGAGGACGTAAAAGCCTTCCTCTGCTACAACGCCAACAAGGCGCTGATGAACCTGGGCTACGAAGCGTTATTCCCACCGGAAATGGCGGAAGTGAACCCGGCGATCCTCGCGGCGCTGTCGCCCAACGCCGATGAAAACCACGACTTCTTTTCCGGGGCCGGCTCGTCGTACGTGATGGGTAAAGCGGTGGAGACGCAAGACGAGGACTGGGATTTTTAATGAATGAATTAACGTTCATTAATTAACTCTACATTTCATTATTTCCAGCCGAATATTCCACTACGTACTACACTGTAATTTCCCCTTCATATTCGCCTGAATCACACCGATTCAGGCGAAATTCTCCCATGCAGTAGCAAAAAATTGAGAAAAATTCAAAGCGCCCTCAGCCCTTTATTCATGGGAAATTCAGCCGTTTCGCTTGCGGTAAAATTCCGACCTCAGGCAGGTCCAGGGTTGTCTCAGATTCTGAGTATGTTAGGGTAATGCCAGTTAACTATTTACCATGGTAATCATATCGACATAAACAAATAACAGGACACTCTCTATTGCATGGCAATTAAATTAGAAGTGAAAAATCTTTATAAAGTATTTGGCGAGCACCCGCAGCGTGCTTTCAAATATATTGAGAAAGGCCTTTCGAAAGAGCAAATTCTGGAAAAAACCGGGCTGTCGCTTGGCGTTAAAGACGCCAGTCTGGCCATTGAAGAAGGCGAGATTTTTGTCATCATGGGATTATCCGGTTCGGGTAAATCCACTATGGTTCGCCTTCTCAATCGCCTGATTGAACCCACCCGCGGACAGGTGCTGATTGACGGCGTTGATATCGCCAGAATATCAGACGCGGAACTCCGCGAGGTGCGCAGAAAGAAAATTGCGATGGTGTTTCAGTCATTTGCACTGATGCCGCACATGACGGTACTCGATAATACCGCCTTTGGCATGGAGTTAGCCGGCACGCCCGCTCAGGAACGTCAGGAAAAAGCCCTTGATGCATTGCGTCAGGTCGGGCTGGAAAATTATGCTCATGCGTATCCGGATGAGCTCTCCGGCGGTATGCGTCAGCGCGTAGGATTAGCGCGCGCATTAGCGATTAATCCGGATATTTTATTAATGGACGAAGCCTTCTCGGCGCTCGATCCCTTAATTCGCACCGAGATGCAGGATGAGTTGGTAAAATTACAGGCCAAACATCAGCGCACCATTGTTTTTATTTCTCACGATCTGGATGAAGCCATGCGTATTGGCGACCGTATCGCCATTATGCAAAATGGTGAAGTGGTGCAGGTCGGCACACCGGATGAAATTCTCAATAATCCGGCGAATGATTATGTGCGCACCTTCTTCCGCGGCGTGGATATTAGCCACGTATTCAGTGCGAAAGATATTGCCCGTCGAACACCAAACGGCATTATTCGAAAAACGCCAGGTTTTGGTCCGCGCTCCGCGCTGAAGCTGTTGCAGGACGAAGACCGTGAATACGGTTATCTGGTTGAACGCGGCAATAAATTTGTCGGCGTTGTCTCCATCGACTCCCTGAAAACCGCCCTGAGCGAAAACCAGGGAATCGATGCGGCGTTGATTGACGCTCCGCTTGCCGTGGACGCCGAAACGCCGCTCAGCGAGTTGCTCTCTCACGTGGGTCAGGCGCCGTGCGCCGTGCCGGTTGTCGGTGAAGAACAACAGTACGTTGGCATCATCTCAAAACGGATGCTGCTACAGGCTTTAGATCGCGAGGGGACAAACAATGGCTGATCAATCAAACCCATGGGGCACCACTGAAGCAGCGGACAGCGCGGCGCAATCTGCCGATGCGTGGGGGTCGACGCCTGCGCCTGCCGATGGCGGCGGCGCGGCAGACTGGCTCAACAGCGCACCGGCGCCTGCCCCAGAGCATTTCAATATTATGGATCCGTTCCACAAGACGCTGATCCCGCTGGATAGCTGGGTAACGGAGGGGATCGACTGGGTCGTTACCCACTTCCGTCCGGTGTTCCAGGGGATCCGTATCCCGGTGGATTACATCCTGAACGGCTTCCAGCAGCTGATGCTGGGCATGCCCGCGCCGGTGGCGATTATCCTGTTCTCGCTGATCGCATGGCAGTTCGGCAGCGCGGGTATGGGGATCGCCACGCTGATCTCCCTGATTGCCATCGGCGCGATTGGCGCGTGGTCTCAGGCGATGATCACCCTGGCGCTGGTGCTGACCGCCCTGCTGTTCTGCGTGGCGATCGGCCTGCCGATGGGGATCTGGCTGGCGCGCAGCCCGCGGGCCGCAAAAATTATCCGCCCGCTGCTGGATGCGATGCAGACCACGCCAGCGTTCGTTTACCTGGTGCCTATCGTGATGCTGTTCGGCATCGGTAACGTACCGGGGGTGGTCGTGACCATTATCTTTGCCCTGCCGCCGATTATTCGCCTGACCATTCTGGGCATTAACCAGGTGCCTGCGGATCTGATAGAGGCATCACGCTCGTTTGGCGCCAGCCCGCGTCAGATGCTGTTTAAGGTTCAGCTTCCGCTGGCGATGCCGACCATTATGGCAGGTGTTAACCAGACGCTGATGCTGGCGCTGTCGATGGTGGTGATCGCCTCAATGATTGCCGTTGGCGGGTTAGGTCAGATGGTACTGCGCGGCATTGGCCGTCTCGATATGGGGCTGGCGACCGTCGGCGGCGTCGGGATTGTGATCCTCGCCATCATTCTTGACCGCCTGACCCAGGCTGTCGGTCGTGATTCACGCAGTCGCGGCAACCGTCGCTGGTATACCACCGGCCCTGTCGGGTTACTCACCCGCCCATTCACAAAATAAGGAACAACGATGCGACATAACGTACTTTTTGCCACAGCGTTTGCGACCCTTGTCTCCTCCAGCGCAGTTGCCGCTGACCTGCCGGGCAAAGGCATTACCGTGCAGCCGGTGCAGAGCACCATTTCGGAAGAGTCCTTCCAGACCCAGATTGTCAGCCGTGCGCTGGAGAAACTGGGCTATACGGTGAATACCGCCAGTGAAGTGGATTACAACGTGGGCTATACCTCTATTGCCTCCGGCGATGCCACCTTTACCGCCGTGAACTGGCAGCCGCTGCACGACGATATGTATGCCGCCGCAGGCGGTGACAAGAAATTCTACCGCGAAGGCATCTTTGTGACCGGCGCTGCACAGGGATATTTGATCGACAAGAAAACCGCCGATAAGTATCACATCACCAATATTGAACAGCTGAAAGATCCGAAGATCGCCAAACTCTTTGATACCAACGGTGACGGCAAAGCCGACATGATGGGCTGCTCGCCGGGCTGGGGCTGTGAAGCGGTGATTAACCACCAGAACAAAGCCTTCGATCTGGCGAAGACCGTCGACGTGAGCCACGGCAATTACTCTGCGATGATGGCTGACACCATCGCCCGCTTTAAAGAAGGCAAGCCGGTGATCTACTACACCTGGACGCCGTACTGGGTGAGCGACGTGCTGAAGCCGGGCAAAGACGTGGTGTGGTTGCAGGTGCCCTTCTCCTCCCTGCCGGGCGAGCAGAAAGATATCGACACCAAACTGCCAAACGGCATGAACTATGGCTTCCCGGTGAATACCATGCATATCGTGGCGAACAAAGCCTGGGCCGAGAAAAACCCGGCGGCGGCGAAGCTGTTCTCGGTGATGAAACTGCCGCTGGCAGACATTAACGCCCAGAACGCGATGATGCATGCGGGTAAATCATCCGAAGCTGATATCAAAGGCCACGTGGATGGCTGGATCAAAGCCCACCAGCAGCAGTTCGATGGCTGGGTGAAAGAGGCGCTTGAGGCGCAGAAGTAAAAATACTACCCCTCACCCTGCCCTCTCCCCAAAGGGGAGAGGGTGTATAAAATCCCCTCTCCCCTTTGGGGAGAGGGATAGGGTGAGGGGATCAAACCGCACCCAACCTAAACCGCACAATCCACCACGTAACAATCCCCCAACATTCACAATCATTGGTTATTATGTTTCCGGAAAAATAATCACTTAACTTACGATTCCTGAAACAAATGACAAAAACAACTCAAGGGCTTAGCCCCGCACTCATCCTTTTAATGTCCGTGGCAACGGGACTGGCCGTCGCCAGCAACTATTACGCGCAACCTCTGCTTGATACTATCGCGCGTGCTTTCGATCTTTCAGCCAGCTCCGCCGGCTTTATCGTCACCGCTGCGCAGCTCGGCTATGCGGCCGGGCTGCTGTTCCTGGTGCCATTAGGCGATATGTTTGAGCGCCGGATGCTTATCGTCTCCATGACGCTGCTGGCCGCAGGCGGGATGTTGATCACCGCCAGCAGCCAGTCGTTAACGATGATGATTATCGGTACCGCGCTGACGGGGCTGTTCTCGGTGGTGGCACAAATTCTGGTTCCCCTCGCGGCGACGTTGGCTTCCCCGGAAAAACGCGGCAAAGTGGTTGGCACTATTATGAGCGGCCTGCTGCTGGGCATCCTGCTGGCGCGAACCGTTGCCGGGCTGCTGGCGAGCCTCGGCGGCTGGCGCACCGTTTACTGGGTGGCAAGCGTACTGATGGTTATCATGGCGCTGGCCCTGTGGCGCGGCCTGCCAAAGGTGAAGCAGGAGAATCACCTGAACTATCCGCAGCTCCTCGCCTCCGTTTTCAGCCTCTTCACCCGGGATAAACTCCTGCGCACACGCGCCGTTCTGGGGTGTCTCACCTTCGCCAACTTCAGCATCTTATGGACGTCGATGGCGTTTCTGCTCGCCGCGCCGCCGTTTAACTACTCAGAAGGCGTGATTGGCCTGTTCGGGCTGGCAGGCGCGGCTGGCGCACTGGGCGCGCGCCCGGCGGGTGGCCTGGCCGACAAAGGTAAATCTCATATGACCACCTCCGCAGGGCTGGTTTTACTCCTGCTCTCATGGGCGGCTATCTGGTACGGACACGTCTCAGTGCTGGCGCTAATTGTCGGTATTCTGGTACTCGACCTCACCGTGCAGGGCGTACATATCACCAACCAGACCGTGATTTACCGCGTGAAACCAGACGCCCGTAACCGTCTGACGGCCGGGTACATGACCAGCTACTTTATCGGCGGCGCGGCGGGCTCGCTAATCTCAGCCTCCGCCTGGCAGCATGCGGGCTGGACGGGCGTGTGCGCAATCGGCGCCATCGTGGCGGCGATAAATCTGCTGGTATGGTGGCGCGGCTATCACCGCCAGGAAGCAATTCACTAAGTTTTACATTGCTTTGGGCCCCCTGGGGTGTAAAGGGGGCCTGCATCTGTTAAGGTAACGGTAATCATTTATCCCAGAAATTTTACTGTGGGTGACATATTTACTACCGGCATGAATAGTTCAGACCCCTGTCCTCACATCCCCTCTTTCGCGGGTACACACCCCACACTTTCTGTGCTCACCGGGTCACGGATTTACCCGGCGCTTTCTGATGGTGACATACGTTTGGCGGATATAACCGCACAAATAATTCATTTACATTATTTGTCACTATCGTTACTATATCGGCTGTAATTAATGAGGTTATGCCCAAAATGGATAGTTCGTTTACGCCCATTGAACAAATGCTTAAGTTCCGCGCCAGTCGTCATGAGGACTTCCCGTATCAGGAGATCCTGCTGACCCGCCTGTGCATGCACATGCAGGGTAAGCTGCTGGAAAATCGTAACAAGATGCTGAAAGCGCAAGGGATTAACGAGACGTTGTTTATGGCGTTGATTACGCTTGAGTCTCAGGAAAACCACAGCATTCAGCCGTCTGAACTGAGCTGCGCGCTGGGTTCATCCCGTACCAATGCAACCCGTATTGCTGATGAGTTGGAGAAGCGCGGCTGGATAGAGCGCCGTGAGAGCGATAACGATCGCCGCTGCCTGCATCTGCAACTGACCGAGAAAGGTCACGAATTCCTGCGCGAAGTGCTGCCACCGCAGCATAACTGCCTGCACCAGCTTTGGTCTGCCCTCAGCACCGCCGAGCGCGACCAGCTTGAGCACATTACTCGCAAGCTGCTCACCCGTCTGGACCAGATGGATGAAGATGGCGTCATTCTTGAGGCGCTGCGCTAACGCGACGATCCGCTCAACATTCCAGATTGCAAAAGAAAAACTGACAGGCCAGCACGTGAAACTGCTGGCCTTTCTGACAACAGGTCGGCTCAGCCGATGTGAAAATAAAAAGATCGTGGAGAACAACAATGAGCGCAAATGCGGAGAACACCCCCCCGCAGCAACCGGTCAACAAGAAGGGCAAACGTAAGAGCGCCCTTATTCTGCTGACCTTGCTCTTTATTATTATTGCCGTGGCATATGGGATCTATTGGTTTTTAGTCTTGCGTCATGTTGAAGAGACAGACGATGCATACGTGGCAGGGAATCAGGTTCAAATCATGGCCCAGGTGTCAGGCAGCGTGACGAAAGTCTGGGCTGACAACACCGACTTTGTGAAAAAAGGGGATGTGCTGGTCACGCTTGATCCGACCGACGCCCAACAGGCGTTTGAAAAAGCACAGACGGCGCTGGCCTCCAGCGTTCGCCAGACCCGCCAGCTGATGATCAACAGCAAACAGCTTCAGGCCAATATCGACGTGCAGAAAACGGCCCTGGCCCAGGCGCAGAGCGACCTCAAGCGTCGTGTTCCTCTCGGCACCGCCAACCTGATTGGCCGTGAAGAGTTGCAGCACGCACGCGATGCGGTGGCAAGCGCACAGGCGCAGCTGGACGTGGCGATCCAACAGTACAACGCCAACCAGGCGATGGTGCTGGGCACCTCTCTGGAAAACCAGCCGGCGGTGAAACAGGCGGCGACCGAAGTGCGTAACGCATGGCTTGCCCTGCAACGTACCAAAATCGTCAGCCCGATGACCGGTTACGTTTCCCGTCGTTCCGTGCAGCCGGGTGCGCAAATTAGCACCACCACGCCGCTGATGGCGGTCGTTCCGGCGAACAACCTGTGGGTGGACGCGAACTTCAAAGAGACCCAGCTGGCGCATATGCGTATCGGCCAGACCGCAACCGTGGTCAGCGATATCTACGGCGATGACGTGAAGTACACCGGTAAAGTAGTCGGTCTGGACATGGGGACCGGCAGCGCCTTCAGCCTGCTGCCTGCACAGAACGCCACCGGCAACTGGATCAAAGTGGTACAGCGCTTGCCTGTACGTATCGAGCTGGATCCTAAGCAGCTGGCAGACCATCCGCTGCGAATTGGCCTTTCCACGCTGGTGACGGTCGATACCGCCAACCGCGACGGTCAGATCCTCGCAAGCCAGGTGCGCAGCACGCCAGCTTATGAAAGTAACGCCCGTGAAATTAGCCTCGATCCGGTCAATAAGCTGATCGATGACATCGTGAAGGCAAACGCCGGTTAAGCCGAAGGTGAGCGTTATGCAACAGCAAAAGCCGCAAAAACCGCTTGAGGGGGCGCAGCTGGTCATTATGACCATTGCGCTGTCGCTGGCGACATTCATGCAGGTGCTGGACTCCACCATCGCAAACGTGGCGATCCCTACGATCGCCGGGAACCTTGGCTCATCGCTGAGCCAGGGGACCTGGGTCATTACCTCATTCGGGGTGGCGAACGCCATCTCTATTCCCATCACCGGCTGGCTGGCGAAGCGCGTCGGTGAAGTGAAGCTGTTCCTCTGGTCGACGATCCTGTTCGTGCTGGCCTCCTGGGCTTGCGGCATGTCCAGCAGCCTGACGATGCTGATTTTCTTCCGCGTCATCCAGGGGATTGTCGCCGGGCCGTTGATTCCGCTGTCGCAGAGTTTACTGCTGAACAACTATCCGCCCGCCAAGCGCTCCATCGCGCTCGCGCTGTGGTCGATGACGGTGATTGTCGCCCCAATTTGCGGGCCAATCCTCGGCGGCTATATCAGCGATAACTATCACTGGGGCTGGATCTTCTTCATCAACGTACCCATCGGTGCGCTGGTGGTGCTGATGACGCTACAGTCTCTGCGTGGTCGCGAAACGCGGACCGAACAGCGGCGGATCGACGGCATCGGGCTGGCACTGCTGGTTGTCGGCATCGGCAGCCTGCAAATCATGCTCGACCGCGGCAAAGAGCTGGACTGGTTCGCCTCTACGGAAATCATCGTGCTGACGGTGGTCGCCGTGGTTGCCATCAGCTTCCTGATTGTCTGGGAACTGACGGACGAAAATCCGATAGTCGACCTCTCGCTGTTTAAATCGCGAAACTTCACCATCGGCTGCCTCTGTATCAGCCTCGCCTATATGCTCTACTTCGGCGCGATTGTTCTGCTGCCGCAGCTGTTGCAGGAGGTGTACGGCTATACCGCAACCTGGGCGGGGCTGGCCTCCGCGCCGGTGGGGTTAATTCCGGTTCTGCTGTCGCCGATTATTGGCCGTTTCGCCCATAAGCTCGACATGCGCAGGCTGGTGACGTTCAGCTTCATCATGTACGCCGTGTGCTTCTACTGGCGCGCGTATACGTTTGAACCGGGAATGGACTTTGGCGCCTCCGCGTGGCCGCAGTTTATTCAGGGCTTTGCTGTGGCGTGCTTCTTTATGCCACTGACCACCATTACGCTTTCCGGCTTGCCGCCTGAGCGGATGGCGGCGGCATCGAGCCTGTCGAACTTCACCCGTACGCTGGCGGGCTCCATCGGGACATCGATCACCACCACGCTGTGGACCAACCGGGAAGCGATGCACCATGCCCAGCTGACCGAAGCGGTGAACCCGTTCAACCCTAACGCTCAGCAGATGTATAGCCAGCTTGAGGGGATGGGGATGACGGAGCAGCAGGCGTCCGGCTGGCTTGCCCAGCAGATCACCAACCAGGGGCTGATTATCTCGGCAAACGAGATTTTCTGGATATCGGCGGGGATCTTCATCGTCCTGCTGGGGCTGGTGTGGTTTGCCAAACCACCGTTTGGTGCCGGTAGCGGGGGCGGTGGAGCGCACTAGCCCTGTGCACGGGTTGCCCGGTGGCGCTACGCTTACCGGGCCTACGAACGTAGGCCGGATAAGGCGTAGCCGCCATCCGGCAAAACACCGCACCGTGTCCAAAACGCGACAGCGATTGTCAGTTCCGATAAAGCAGCGCGCCTGAAATTGATTCACGAGAGTGAAAAGACAACAGGAGCGTACCATGCTGAACACACCCGCGCCACGCGCTGGCTCTCGACAGACTTACGTCGAAGTGAGCACGCCGAACGTCTATCTCGACCAGATCGAATATTTCTGCCACCACTTCAGCCGCCGCAGCGACGTCTGTATCAGCGTGCATCCGCAAAACGATCGCGATACCGGCGTCGCCAGCGCGGAGCTGGCCGTGGTTGTCGTCATCAGTATTGTAGGCCCGGTCAGCGAAGCGCCACCGGGCATCCACAGGCACAATACTAAATGTGCAGTTCCTGAAGTTTTTCTTTTGGCAGGGCCAGCTCGTCGTTGCTGTTTACACGAACATCACGTTCGATGATATGGCGGGCAATCTCCTGAGCTTCTTCCAGAGAGTGCATCTGGTAAGTACCGCACTGGTAAACGTTCAGCTCTGGGATCTGGTTCTGCTCTTTCACCTTCAGCACGTCTTCCATGGCCGCTTTCCACGCATCCGCGACGCGTTTCTCTTCAGGCTGACCAATCAGGCTCATGTAGAAACCGGTGCGGCAGCCCATCGGAGAGATATCGATGATCTCCACGCCGTTGCCGTTCAGGTGGTCGCGCATGAATCCGGCGAAAAGGTGTTCCAGCGTGTGAATGCCTTTCTCTGGCATCACTTCTTTATTCGGCACGCAGAAGCGCAGGTCGAAAACGGTGATCGTGTCGCCGTGCGGCGTGTTCATGGTCTTCGCCACGCGGACTGCTGGTGCTTCCATACGGGTATGGTCGACAGTAAAGCTATCTAATAACGGCATACGTCACCTCCGATAGTGATTTTTTTTAAAATAAACTGAACTCTTCTACAGAATGCGCGTCTGAGTATATGAAAGACGCGCATTTGTTATCATCATCCCTGAATTCAGAGATGTATATTTTGGCCACAGCGATGTGGCCTTTTTCTTTTGGTTCAGGCCTGCTTCGCCAGAAACGCCTCAAACGACTCCGTATCCGCCGCTTCGACCTCTTTCTGACGCACAACGGACGCATCGCGCTCTGCCACAAAATCCGCTTCGCTCAGGATCTCTAACGGCTCCTGCATCAGCATCTCACGGTACTCCGCTGAGAGTGAACGCCCTGTGCCACCAATTCCCTGTTCAATCATAGAACGCAGAATACGTGCTGAGAATGTCAGTTCCGGGTTATCAAAGCTTTCAATCAGTTCGTCGCAGACCTTCTGGTAAGCTTCGCCGCCGTACACGCTATCCAGCGTCTGGGCTACGCGCTTCAGGTCATGGAACAGATCCTTCCCTACCTTAGACAGTGGGAACTGGGCCGTTTCACAGCCAATACCTAACGTCAGACCCGGCTTGCGCCCTTCCAGAATCACGCGATTCCAGTTGGCACGAGTACACAGCAGTTCGTCGGAACTCATTTCCGGCGCATCCGCCAGTACGCACCAGACCATAAACAGGTCAAGGAAGCGAACCTGCTGCTCGTCAACGCCAATCGGTGAGAACGGGTTAATATCCAGTGAGCGCACTTCAATGTATTCGATCCCGCCGCGCTGTAGCGCATCAGACGGCGTTTCACCGCTGCGCGTCACGCGCTTCGGACGAATCGGCGCATACAGTTCATTTTCAATCTGCAATACGTTGGTGTTAATTTGCAGGCGCTTGCCGTCTTTTTCGAGGCCGATTTTTTCGTACTCTTCCGACGGGGTTTTTATCGCCCGCTTCAGGCCTGCCACATATTCGTGCAGATCGTTAAACGTAATTCCGAGATTGCTTTGCGACTTATTGGTATAGCCAAGGTCGCTCAGGCGCAGCGAGGTCGCGTACGGCAGATAGTACATGCCACACTCAGTCTTCTCGAACGGCAGCGTGGTCGGTTTCCCTTGCAGGAACGATGAACAGATAGCCGGGGACGCGCCGAACAGATACGGAATAACCCAGCCAAAACGGTAGTAGTTGCGGATCAGGCGGAAGTAGCCCGCGGAGATCGCTTCTTTATCCGTTTCACCGCACTTCGCCTGCCAGAACGCCATCGGCAGAGAGAAATTGTAGTGCACGCCAGAGATCGTCTGCATCAGTGCGCCGTAGCGGTTTTTCAGTCCTTCGCGATACAGCGTTTTCAGCCGTCCAATATTCGAGGTGCCGTACTGAGCCAGCTCGATATCCTGCCCCTGCTCGATATAGCACGGCATGCTGAGCGGCCACATACGCTCGTCGCCGAGGTTGCGGGCGGTGAAGCGATGCACGTCGCGCATGATCGTCAGCATATGATCAATATCACCGTCTACTGGCGTAATGAACTCCAGCAGCGCTTCGGCGAAATCGGTTGTGATCCATTTATGTGTCAGCGCCGAGCCTAACGCCTTCGGGTGTCCCGTAGTCGCTAAGCTACCATCCGCATTTACGCGCAGCGTTTCGCGCTCAAGCCCACGCTGAATCCCCTTCAGTGCCTGAGGGTGATTTTCCAGCCAGGCCAGCGCCTGTGATACGTCCGGGATCAATTTGACCTCCCGCCTGTCAAAAAATTGTCACTCAGCATAATTGTAATGGTTGACGATTGAAGGTCGCGAATTCATTCCACCAATTAGTGCCACCACGTCATACCCTGTAGTGTTACCCATGCCAGTAAAACATAGCGTAACGCCTTGCCAAGGCACAAAAAAAAGAGTACCGGTCCCCAGGAGATGCGCATCCATCCCGCCAGCAGACACAGTAAATCGCCTATTACAGGCATCCAGCTTAATAACAGCGTGGCAGCGCCATAGCGTTTTAGCCAGCCCACTGCCTTTTCCTGCCAGCGAGATTTTTCGCGTAGCGGAAAGAAACGTCCAAGAATAACGTTAGTCAGCCCTCCAAGGCTATTACCCATTGTTGCTATTAAGACCAGCAACCAGGGCTGACTCACGCCGGACAACAGCATCGCCACCAGCACCACTTCCGAATTCCCCGGTAAGAGGGTGGAGCTTAAAAAACTGCTGGCGAATAATGAAGCGAGTGACAGCGCGTCACTCACAGTAAGCGAACATCCACCGCCGCCATTCCGGCATCACGCGCGGCCTGAATGCCAAAATCAGCATCTTCAAACACCACGCATTTTGCAGGTGGTACACCCATTAATTCTGCACAGCGCAGGAAGGTATCCGGTGCGGGTTTGTGATGTTTAACATGATCGGCGGCAACGACGGCAGAAAAATAGTGGCGCAGGCCAAGGTGTTTGAGTAGCGCTTCAGCAATCGCGCTCTCGCTGCCCGTACCGACAGACATAGGACGAAGGCCGTGCCACTCCTTGACAACGTCAATGAGTGGTAAAGGCTGCACGGTGTCTAACAGTATGGCTTTTACCGCGTCGGTTTTTTCACGCGCGAGCTGGTGCGGGTCGAGATCGGCCTGATTCAGCTCAATCACGGCCTGTGCGATACGCCAGGTGGGCGATCCGTTGAGGGCAATCATCGCCTGTAAATCGAAGCGCATACCGTAACGGCCCAGGACTTCGGTCCAGGCCTGACGATGCGTGGGTTCGGTATCCAGGAGGGTGCCGTCCATGTCGAAGATCAAACCGTCATACTGTGCGTACATCGTGCTCTCGCTAAACGATTAACAAAGCATTACTTTATCGTAAAAGGGGATTTTTGTCGCTGATTGCGAAGTGATAACAATGAGAGTGATTAAGAACTAAACATCGAAGGGGATCACAAGAAGAGATGGTGCATCCGGGAGGATTCGAACCTCCGACCGCTCGGTTCGTAGCCGAGTACTCTATCCAGCTGAGCTACGGATGCATCGGGATTTGCTGCTGTACTTCTCGATACTCATATCACTTCAAAAGCAATATGAATTAAAAAATGGTGCATCCGGGAGGATTCGAACCTCCGACCGCTCGGTTCGTAGCCGAGTACTCTATCCAGCTGAGCTACGGATGCATCGGGATTTACTACTGTACTGCTCGATATTCATATCACTTCGAAAGCAATATGAAGTAATAGATGGTGCATCCGGGAGGATTCGAACCTCCGACCGCTCGGTTCGTAGCCGAGTACTCTATCCAGCTGAGCTACGGATGCATCGGGATTTACTACTATACTGCTCGATATTCATATCACTTCGAAAGCAATATGAAGTAATAGATGGTGCATCCGGGAGGATTCGAACCTCCGACCGCTCGGTTCGTAGCCGAGTACTCTATCCAGCTGAGCTACGGATGCATCGGGATTTACTACTGTACTGCTCGATATTCATATCACTTCGAAAGCAATATGAAGTAATAGATGGTGCATCCGGGAGGATTCGAACCTCCGACCGCTCGGTTCGTAGCCGAGTACTCTATCCAGCTGAGCTACGGATGCAAAATGGCGGTGAGGCGGGGATTCGAACCCCGGATGCAGCTTTTGACCGCATACTCCCTTAGCAGGGGAGCGCCTTCAGCCTCTCGGCCACCTCACCACACAACGCCTCTTTCGAGTGCTTCGAGCAACTCGTTAAGAGCTTCTCGTCGCTGCGTGGCGCATATATTACTTTCTGGGACTTATAAGTCAAACAATTTTCCACATGCTTTTTTCGTTTGCACAATTCGCACGCAATTCGCATGTAAAAGCCGCAAAGAGAGTGTTTTATAAGCGGATTTTGCAGGCATCTTCACAGACTTGTGTTGAGAGAAGCGTGTCATTTGGATGAGATAAGATTATGAGAGTGGTCAAAAACGAAGCGTTTGAAATAGAACGGTAACTTTATGCAGGAAAAATAGCGGGAGGGTTGCGTCTCGCCCGACAGCGAGACGCGACAATATCAGTAACTGGACTGCTGGGATTTTTCAGCCTGGATACGCTGGTAGATCTCTTCACGGTGGACAGATACTTCTTTAGGAGCGTTAACACCAATACGTACCTGGTTACCCTTTACCCCTAAAACTGTCACGGTGACCTCATCCCCAATCATGAGGGTCTCACCAACTCGACGAGTCAGAATCAGCATTCTTTGCTCCTTGAAAGATTAAAAGAGTCGGGTCTCTTGTATCCCGGCATTATCCATCATATAACGCCAAAAAGTAAGCGATGACAAACACGTAAAGTGTAAGCAGTCACGGCATCACATTCTGTTAAACGTAAGTTTAGCCGATATACACAAACTCAACCTGACTTTATCGTTATCGATAGCGCAGTGAGCAAGACGCCATAACGTTACCGCTATGGCGTCTGCTTGTGCTTTGTAGTTATTACAGTTTCGCGCTTACCCAGCTTTCAACGCTGGCTAATGCCGCGGGAAGTGCCGCCGCATCCGTACCACCGGCTTGCGCCATGTCCGGACGACCGCCACCTTTGCCACCCACCTGCTGGGCGACCATGCCAATCAGTTCCCCTGCTTTGACACGATCCGTCACATCCTTAGAGACGCCCGCAATCAGAGAAACCTTACCCTCTGCGACCGTTGCCAGCACGATAACCGTCGAACCAAGCTGGTTCTTCAGATCGTCGACCATGGTACGCAGCATCTTAGGCTCAACGCCCGCCAGGTCGCTGACCAGCAGTTTGACGCCCTTAATGTCTACCGCTTTGCTGGAGAGGTTTGCGCTCTCCTGCGCCGCAGCCTGTTCTTTCAGCTGCTGGAGTTCTTTTTCCAGCTGACGGGTACGATCCAGCGCGACACGCACTTTCTCGCCCAGGTTCTGGCTATCGCCTTTCAGCAGCTGCGCGATCTCGTGCAGCTGGTCGCTCTGCGCATGCAGGCTGGCAATTGCACCTTCCCCGGTCACCGCCTCAATACGACGCACGCCTGCCGCCGTACCCGACTCGGAAACGATGCGGAACAAGCCGATGTCACCGGTGCGGGATGCGTGAGTACCGCCACACAGTTCGGTAGAGAAGTCGCCCATGCTCAGCACGCGAACGCGGTCGTCATATTTCTCGCCAAACAGCGCCATCGCACCTTTCTTCTTCGCTGCCTCAAGATCCATGATGTGGGTTTCGATTGGCAGGTTGCGGCGGATCTGGGCATTCACCAGGTCTTCCACCGCACGAATTTCAGACGGCTTCATCGCTTCAAAATGCGAGAAGTCGAAACGCAGCACTTTGTCGTTAACCAGAGAACCTTTCTGTGCAACGTGCGTACCCAGCACTTCGCGCAGGGCTGCGTGCATCAGGTGGGTTGCCGAGTGGTTCAGACGGATGCGCGCGCGGCGAGCTTCGTCAACGTTGGCCTGAACGCCCTCGCCCACTTTCAGAGAACCGGAAACCAGTTTGCCCTGGTGACCAATTGCCTGACCGTATTTCTGGGTATCGCTTACGCTGAAGCTGAAGCCATTGCCTTTCAGTTCGCCTTTATCGCCAACCTGGCCGCCGGATTCCGCATAGAAAGGTGTTTTATCCAGGATAACAACCGCGTCCTGACCTGCGCTAATGCTGTCTACGGCTTTACCGTCAACAAACAGCGCGGTCACGTTGCTGGTCAGAGCCAGCTCTTCGTAGCCTTTAAATTCAGACGCGCTATCAACGCGGATCATCGCGTTGTAGTCCGCGCCAAAACCGCTGGATTCACGCGCACGACGACGCTGCTCTTCCATTGCGGCTTCAAAGCCTGCTTCGTCAACTTTGATGTTGCGCTCGCGGCAAACGTCCGCCGTCAGGTCAACCGGGAAGCCGTAGGTGTCGTACAGGCGGAAAGCGGTTTCGCCATCCAGCGTGTCGCCCTTGAGTTTCGCCAGCTCGTCGTCCAGCAGCGCCAGTCCGCGCTCCAGCGTACGGGCAAACTGCTCTTCTTCGGTTTTCAGAACCTGTTCAACCTGCGCCTGCTGGCGTTTCAGCTCGTCACCGGCAGAGCCCATCACGCCAATCAGTGGCCCAACGAGTTTATAGAAGAAGGTGTCCTTCGCGCCCAGCATGTTGCCATGACGGATCGCACGACGAATGATACGACGCAGCACATAGCCACGGTTTTCATTCGACGGGATAACGCCGTCAGCAATCAGGAACGCACAGGAACGAATATGGTCTGCGATAACGCGCAGTGATTTGTTGTTCAGATCGGTTGCGCCCGTCACTTCGGCAACGGCTTTGATCAGGGTGCTGAACAGGTCAATCTCATAGTTGGAGTTAACGTGTTGCAGAACGGCCGCGATACGCTCAAGACCCATACCGGTATCTACGGACGGTTTTGGCAGCGGCTCCATGGTGCCGTCGGCCTGACGGTTGAACTGCATGAAGACAATGTTCCAGATCTCAATGTAGCGATCGCCATCTTCTTCCGCGCTTCCCGGAGGGCCGCCCCAGATGTGGTCACCATGATCGTAGAAGATCTCGGTGCACGGACCGCAAGGGCCGGTGTCACCCATCTGCCAGAAGTTATCAGACGCGTAAGGCGCGCCTTTGTTGTCACCGATACGGATGATACGTTCGCGAGGGATACCCACTTCTTTTTCCCAGATGTCGAACGCTTCGTCATCGGTCTCATACACGGTCACCCACAGACGCTCTTTCGGCAGATTAAACCAGTTTTCACCGGTCAGCAGTTCCCACGCATATTGAATGGCGTCGTGTTTGAAGTAGTCGCCGAAGCTGAAGTTACCCAGCATTTCGAAGAAAGTGTGGTGGCGCGCGGTGTAACCGACGTTTTCCAGATCGTTGTGTTTACCGCCCGCACGCACGCAACGCTGTGAGGTTGTGGCGCGGGAATAATTACGCTTGTCGAGACCAAGGAACACATCCTTGAACTGGTTCATCCCGGCGTTGGTAAACAGCAGAGTCGGGTCATTGTTCGGTACCAGGGAGCTGCTGGCAACAACCTGGTGTCCCTTACTATGGAAAAAATCGAGAAACGCCTGACGGATCTCAGCGGTGCTCTTGCTCATAATTATCCTGAAATCAAGCTAACGAAATGTCGCAGCAGATCTGTATCTGTAAACAGTTGGACGGACCAGCTACTGGAAAAAGTGGGAATAAGATAAGTTTTCTTTAGTGGGAAGTAAAATCCCGCATGCGTTCAATCGGTAAAATTACGCCAGATATCCTGAATATCTTCCATCAGGAAGCCGCGGTAGAGTAAAAAGCGCTGGATTTTAACTTTTTCTGAAAATTCACGCGGCAGCGGCTCACCGTACTTTCGTACCGCCTGCTCACGCGCCAGTTCGCACCAGTCGATTTCACTTTCGCGCATGGCTTTTTCAATCGATTCACGGGCTACACCTTTCTGGTTCAGCTCCTGGCGGATACGCGCTGGCCCATAGCCTTTACGACCACGGCTGGCAAGAAAGCGAGCGGCAAAACGGCCATCATCCAGATAGTGATGCTCGTAGCACCAGGCAACCACGCGGTCATAATCTTCCGCGGTGGCATCAATGTCTTCCGGACCGTTTTTGCTCATGACGGGCGCTGACAGTTTCCGCCGCAGCTCCTGTTCGCTATGGTCACGCACGGCAAGAATACGCACGGCCCGATCCAGCAAGCGTGAGTAGGCTGGTCGGCGTGATGTCGGTTCACTCATAAAAAACCTGTCGATTCAGAAATGCAAAAAGGGCCGCATCAGCAGCCCTTCATTTTTATCCGAGAGGATTAAAAGTCTTCGTTGGTTTCTTCAGCATCCGCGCCGTCGACCACGAAATCAGGTTTAGAGTCCTGGTTGCTCAGCAGGAGTTCACGCACCTTCTTCTCAATCTCTTTCGCCGCCGCCGGGTTCTCTTTCAGCCAGGAGATAGCATTCGCTTTACCCTGACCAATCTTGTCACCGTTGTAGCTGTACCATGCGCCCGCTTTTTCAATCAGCTTCTCTTTCACGCCCAGGTCAACCAGCTCGCCGAGGAAGTTGATACCTTCGCCGTAGAGGATCTGGAATTCAGCCTGTTTGAACGGTGCTGCGATTTTGTTCTTCACAACCTTCACGCGGGTTTCGCTACCGACGACGTTATCCCCCTCTTTCACCGCGCCGATACGGCGGATATCCAGACGGACAGAAGCGTAGAATTTCAGAGCGTTACCGCCGGTGGTGGTTTCCGGGTTACCGAACATTACACCAATTTTCATACGGATCTGGTTGATGAAGATCAGCAGCGTATTGGACTGCTTCAGGTTACCCGCCAGCTTACGCATCGCCTGGCTCATCATACGTGCCGCGAGGCCCATGTGAGAGTCACCGATTTCACCTTCAATTTCCGCTTTTGGCGTCAGCGCCGCAACGGAGTCGACGATGATCACGTCAACCGCACCTGAGCGCGCCAGCGCGTCACAAATTTCCAGGGCCTGCTCGCCGGTGTCCGGCTGTGAGCACAGCAGGTTGTCGATATCAACGCCCAGTTTACGGGCATAGACCGGGTCCAGCGCGTGCTCGGCATCGATAAACGCACAGGTTTTACCTTCGCGCTGTGCCGCCGCAACAACCTGCAACGTCAGGGTGGTTTTACCCGAGGATTCCGGACCGTAGATTTCTACGATACGGCCCATCGGCAAACCGCCAGCGCCCAGTGCGATATCAAGAGAAAGCGAACCAGTGGAGATAGTTTCCACGTCCATGGAACGGTCTTCACCCAGGCGCATGATGGAGCCTTTACCGAATTGCTTTTCGATCTGGCCCAGTGCTGCCGCCAACGCTTTCTGTTTGTTTTCGTCGATAGCCATTATTACTCCTGTCATGCCGGGAGAAGCAACTGCGCTTCACCATGGACTTCTGTTCTGTTGAGGCAATTATACTGTATAATCATACAGTATCAAGTATTTTGTAGAAATTGTTGCCAGAGCGTTTTTAACGCGTATTCCGTTGCCTGACGACGCACGCTTTCGCGATCGCCGCTGAAGCATTCCCGGCGGGTGATCCCTTCACCTTTTGAGGTGGCAAAGCCAAACCAGACGGTGCCGACAGGCTTCACGTCGCTGCCGCCGTCCGGCCCCGCGATACCGCTGATGGAGATAGCGTAATCTGCGCGCGCCTCTTTCAGCGCGCCAATCGCCATTTCGATCACCACCGGCTCGCTGACCGCGCCATGCTGCTCAAGCGTGGCTTCACGCACGCCAATCATCTGCGCTTTAGCCTCGTTACTGTAGGTCACAAAGCCGCGTTCAAACCAGGCGGAACTGCCAGCAATATCGGTAATTGCTTTCGCCACCCAGCCGCCGGTGCAGGATTCTGCGGTCGTGAGAGTCGCGCCGCGCTGTTTCAGCGCCAGCCCCACCACTTCGCTTAGCTGCATCAATTCATGGTCAGTCATTCTCGCTCCAGGCCTTAGAAAAACATGCAGCACAAGATAGCACTTTCTCATCAAATATGGGGATGCGCGTCGGGTTTTACGAGGGGGCTTCAGAAAAAAGCCGATGCGGGCGCATCGGCCAGAGAGACGCTTATTTCATGCTGTTAGCGAGGGTATCCACATTGTGGCGAAACGCCTTGACGTAGGTGTCCGCCACGCCGCCCTTCGCGGACAGCGCTTCCGGGTAAAGTTCACCGCCCGGCTGGGCGCCCGTGGCGGTCGCAATCTGCTTCACCAGGCGCGGATCAAGCTGGTTTTCCATAAACCAGGTTTTCACACCGTCAGCTTTAATCTGATTGATGATCTCCGCTACCTGCGCCGCGCTGGCTTCACTCTCAGACGACAGCCCCTGCGGCGCCATAAACGTCACGCCGTAGGCGCGGCTGAAATAGCCGAAAGCGTCGTGGCTGGTCAGCACTTTGCGCTTCGCCTGTGGGATGTCGCTGAAACGCTTTTTAGCCCAACCGTCCAGCTGAGAGAGATGCGCAATATAGGGTTTACCGGTAGCTTCAAGCGCCGCCGTATCTTCAGGATCGGCCTTCACCAGCCCTGAGAGAATATTTTGCGCATACAGCGCGCCGTTCGCCGCGCTGTTCCACGCGTGCGGATCGGTCACGGTTTTACCGTCCTCTTCCAGAGTGTGCGTTTTCACGCCGTCCGAAGCAACCACCAGCTGGCCTTTGAATCCGGAGGCTTTCACCAGACGATCGAGCCAGCCTTCCAGCCCCAGCCCATTGACCACCACCACGTCGGCTTTACTCAGCGCCGCGCTGTCTTTGGGCGAGGGTTCGAAAGTATGGGGATCACCGTCCGGCCCCACCAGCGTCGTCACCTTCACACGATCGCCGCCAACCTGCTGCGTGATGTCTCCCAGGATGGAAAAGCTGGTCACCACATTAAGCGTTTTCGCCATTACGCCGTGCGTCATCATGCCGAGCGCGAGCGCCACGGCTAACCCTGTACGTTTCATCGTTTCCCCTTGCGTTAAAAAAGCGCCCGCAGGCTATCCGCCAGCCTGCTGCGCGTGCCAAATAAAACGGAAATAAAGAACAATGCGCTGGCGGTCAGCACAATGGAGGGCCCGGCGGGCAGACTCACTGCCCAGGAAAGGCTTAAGCCCAGCCACGCGCAAAAAATACCGCTGATACCCGCCATCAGAAGTAACCCTGGCAGGGTGCGCACCCAGCAGCGTGCCGCCACGGCGGGTAACATCATCAGCCCGACGGCCATCAACGTGCCGAGCACCTGAAAACCGGCCACCAGGTTGAGCACCAGCAGCGCCAGAAACAGACCGTGTAACATCCCGGGCAGCCAGCGCGCGTTCACCTGCAACCACGCGGTATCGAACGCTTCGCTGACCAGCCCACGATAAAACATCGCCAGCGTGAGGAGCGTGAACATGCAAACGCCCGTCACGAACAGGGCTGACGCGCTATCCACGGCGAGAATGGAGCCAAACAGAAGATGAAGCAGATCGACATTTGAACCGCGCAGCGACACCAGCGTGACGCCCAGCGCCAGGGAACCCAGGTAAAACCCCGCGAAGCTGGCATCCTCTTTAAGGGGCGTGCGGCGGCTGACCAGCCCGGCCACCAGCGCAACGGCGATCCCGGCAATAAACCCGCCGACAGTCATTGCCAGAAGCGACATACCGCTGAGCAGATAGCCCACCGCGACACCCGGCAAAATGGCATGAGAAAGGGCGTCCCCCATCAGGCTCATCCGACGCAGCTGAAGGAATACCCCCAGCGCAGTGGTGCTGACGGAGAGCGCCAGGCAAACCACCAGCGCGCGCCGCATAAAGCCGTACTCAATAAACGGCTGGAAGAAGAGATGCCAGATCATGCCACCCTCACCCGCTCGGTTTTCCAGTGCGGCGTATCAGCATCCAGCCGCAGCGTTTGTGGGAAGTGGCGCGAGACGCGTTCGCTGTCGTGCAGTACCGCCAGCAGGGTCTGCCCCTGCATATACATCTCCAGCATCAGATCCATCAGCACGTTGCAGGTCGCTTCATCGACGCCGGTGAAAGGCTCATCCAGCATCACCAGCGGCGCCTGCTGCACCAAAACGCGGGCAAACAGCATGCGCTGAAACTGGCCGCCGGAAAGTTCATCTATGGTAGAGAACGCCATGGACGCCAGCCCCACGCGCTCAAGCGCGCCGGCAATGCGCATGCGGGTATCCCGACGAAAACTGGCAAATAGCGAGATTGCTGGCCAGCAGCCCATGCTCACCACGTCCTGCACGGTCAGAGGAAATTGCGCCTCCAGCGCGTGACGCTGCGCCAGCCAGCCCACCACCGGACGTCTCCCCTGCCAGCGAAACGTACCGCTGACGGGCGGAAGAAAGCCAGCGAGCGTTTTCAGCAGCGTGGATTTGCCGCAGCCGTTGGCCCCGACGATGGCGGTCATGCTCCCGCGTTCAATCACGCCGGACAGTGCGCGCGTAACGGGCTGGCGATCGTAACCCGCCACCAGGTCGTTCATCACGATCATGGCAACGCCACCGCCCAGCGCACGGCCAGGCCGAGAAACAGAATGAGCACCAGCGCCAGCAGCAGCCGAAGCGAGGATGAGAGAGAAAACAGGGACATGGATATCTCAATTCAATAATGTTATAACATAACAATAATGAAAGGCGATTGAGATGTAAACGGCGGGAGTGAAATGAGAATGTGGCGAAATGTTTCTGCAAACTTCCCTCTCCCGTGGGAGAGGGTCAGGGTGAGGGCATCAGGCCGCACCGTGCGGGCAGCCATGCCGGGTGGCGGCGTTGCCTTACCCGGCTTACCCGTCGGGGTAACTTACTGGCTAAACGGTGACGCTGCCGGCACACGCGCCTGAGACACCGCCAGCCCCAGCTGCCACACCGCCATCGCATAGTGCGTGCTGTGGTTGTAGCGGGTAATGGTGTAGAAGTTCGGCAGTCCGAACCAGTACTGATAACCGGTTCCGACATCCAGGCGCAGCAGGCTCACCTGGTCAACATTGCCCAGCGGCTGCGACGGCGTTAAGCCTGCCGCTGCAAGCTGCGCAACGCTGTATTTGGTTTTAAATCCGTTTTCCAGACCAAACGCCTCGCCGTTCGCCTGCACCGCCACCTGGCCGCCCGGCGTCCAGCCGTGCGCTTTGAAGTAGTTGGCCACGCTGCCAATGGCGTCTTCGGGATCCCACAGGTTGATGTGACCATCCCCGTTAAAATCTACCGCGTACTGCTTATAGGAGGACGGCATAAACTGGCCGTAGCCCATCGCACCGGCGAACGACCCTTTCAGATCTAACGGATCGTCCTGTTCGTCTCGCGCCATCAGCAGGAAGGTTTCCAGTTCAGAGGAGAAATACTCGGCGCGGCGCGGGTAGTTGAAGGAGAGCGTCGCCAGCGCATCGAGGATGCGGGTTTTACCCATAATGCGTCCCCAGCGAGTCTCGACCCCAATAATACCGACGATGATCTCCGGCGGCACGCCATAGACCTGCCACGCACGATTCAGGGCGTCTTCATACTGATTCCAGAACACCACGCCATTTTGCACGTTGTCCGGGGTAATAAACTGTTTGCGATAGCGCAGCCACGCCCCGTTTGGCCCGGTCGGCACCTGGGCCGTCGGCGCCTGCCTGTCCATCAGGCGCAGCACGTAGTCCAGACGCTTCGCCTGAGACAAAATGGCATGCAGCTGCTGGCGATCAAAACCGTGCTTGCTCACCATTTTATCGATGAACTGTTCGGCCGCAGGGTTATTCGCGAAGTCGCCGCCCATCTGCATCATATTGTGCTGCGGCTCAAGCAGAAACCCGCCGGAAGGCGCGCCCGCCGTTTGTTGAACAGCTTCAGTCCTGGGTTTGCTACTACAGGCGGACAGGAGAATAAGCGCAGGTAACAGCGCTGCATAACGACGCTTGAACATGTGGCATCCATTTAACGAGTTCGGTAAGAACCCAGTATGGTAAAGCATCCGCAACACCTCAAGGAAGCGGTACACACCTCCCCAACGCAAATCCGCGCTTTTTTCCATCGAAAATCATTCGCCCCACCAATTATCTTTCAAATTAATCCATTTTTCTTTCATTGTGAGATCTAATTAACACTTTAAAAGCTTTCAATTTGATTATTATTAGCCCCGAACAGACAAAAACAAACGCCCTACAGGAGAGAAGAATGATAGAAACCATCACCCACGGCGCCGAGTGGTTCATCGGGCTTTTTCAGAAAGGCGGCGAGGTATTCACCGGCATGGTGACCGGGATCCTGCCCCTGCTGATCAGCCTGCTGGTAATCATGAACGCGCTGATTAACTTTATCGGCCAGCAGCGTATTGAACGCTTCGCCCAGCGCTGCGCCGGAAACCCGCTGTCCCGCTACCTGATCCTGCCCTTCATCGGCACCTTTGTGTTCTGCAACCCGATGACCTTAAGCCTCGGCCGCTTTATGCCAGAGAAGTACAAGCCGAGCTATTACGCCGCCGCCTCCTACAGCTGCCATTCCATGAACGGCCTGTTCCCGCACATCAACCCCGGCGAGCTGTTCGTTTATCTCGGGATCGCCAGCGGCCTTACCACGCTTGGCCTGCCGCTCGGCCCGCTGGCGGTGAGCTACCTGCTGGTCGGTCTGGTCACCAACTTCTTCCGCGGCTGGGTGACGGATCTCACCACCGCCATTTTTGAGAAAAAAATGGGCATCCAGCTTGAACAGAAAGTCCATCTTTCAGGAGCTACAGCATGAACCGGATCCGCATTGAGAAAGGCACGGGCGGCTGGGGCGGCCCGCTGGAGTTCGACGCCACCGAAGGCAAAAAGATTGTGTACATCACCGCAGGCACGCGCCCGGCGATCGTCGACAGGCTGCACGAGCTGACGGGTTGGGAAGCGGTCGACGGCTTCAAGGAAGGCGAACCGCCGGAAGCGGAAATCGGCGTGGCGGTGATCGACTGCGGCGGCACGCTGCGCTGCGGCATCTATCCGAAGCGCCGCATTCCGACGGTAAATATTCACTCCACCGGGAAATCCGGCCCGCTGGCGCAGTACATCCTTGAGGATATTTATGTCTCTGGGGTGAAGGAGGACAACATCACGCTGGTGAATGGCACATCCGCGCCGCAAAAAGCGGCCTCGCGCGAGTACGACACCAGCAAAAAAATCACCGAGCAGAGCGATGGCCTGCTGGCGAAGGTCGGGATGGGGATGGGGTCCGCCGTGGCGGTGCTGTTCCAGTCCGGGCGCGACACCATCGACACGGTGCTGAAAACCATTCTGCCGTTTATGGCGTTCGTCTCGGCGCTGATCGGTATCATCATGGCCTCCGGCCTCGGCGACTGGATTGCCCACGGCCTCGCCCCGCTCGCCAGCCACCCGCTCGGCCTGGTGACGCTGGCGCTGATCTGCTCCTTCCCGCTGCTGTCGCCGTTTCTCGGCCCGGGCGCGGTGATTGCCCAGGTCATCGGCGTGCTGATTGGCGTACAGATTGGTCTGGGCAACATTCCCCCGCACCTCGCTCTGCCAGCCCTTTTCGCCATTAACGCTCAGGCGGCGTGCGACTTCATCCCCGTCGGGCTGTCGCTGGCCGAAGCACGTCAGGACACCGTGCGCGTGGGCGTCCCCTCCGTGCTGGTGAGCCGCTTCCTGACGGGCGCGCCAACGGTGCTGATTGCCTGGTTTGTCTCCGGCTTTATTTATCAATAAGAGGTTCCTGCCATGACCGTGATTTACCAGACCACCATTACCCGCATCGGCCTGAGCGCGGCCGATGCGCTGAGCGACCAGATGCTGATCACCTTCCGCGAAGGGGCGCCTGCGGATATCGAAGAGTTTTGCTTTATCCACTGCCACGGCGAGCTAAACGGCGAGCTGAAGGCCGGGAGCCAGCTTGAGCTGGGCGAGGCGCGCTATGCCGTGACCGCCGTCGGCGACGTCGCTGAACAAAACCTGCGCGAGCTGGGGCACATCACCCTGCGTTTTGACGGGCAGCCGCAGGCGGAGTATCCCGGCACGGTTCACGTTGAGGGGCCGGTTCCGCAGGCTGTCACACCAGGCTGTACGTTAAAATTTGTTGCGTAATTAAGGAGAAACACATGAGTCAGGTTGCCGTTGTCATTGGTGGGGGACAAACCTTAGGCGAGTTCCTCTGCCGTGGGCTTGCCGCAGAGGGTTACCGCGTGGCGGTTGTGGACATTCAGAGTGAAAAAGCCGCCCGCGTGGCGGACGCCATCAACACCGAGTTTGGCGAAGGGATGGCGTACGGATTTGGTGCCGACGCCACCAGCGAGCAGAGCGTGATGGCACTGGCCCGCGGCGTGGATGAGATATTTGGGCGTATCGACCTGCTGGTCTACAGCGCGGGGATCGCGAAAGCGGCCTTTATCAGCGATTTCGAACTGGGGGATTTTGACCGCTCGTTGCAGGTGAATCTGGTGGGCTATTTCCTCTGCGCCCGTGAGTTTTCCCGGCTGATGATCCGCGATGGTATTCAGGGGCGCATCATTCAGATCAACTCGAAATCCGGGAAAGTGGGCAGCAAGCACAACTCCGGCTACAGCGCGGCGAAGTTTGGCGGCGTGGGGCTGACGCAGTCTCTGGCGCTGGATCTGGCCGAATACGGCATCACCGTTCACTCGCTGATGCTGGGTAACCTGTTGAAATCACCGATGTTCCAGTCCCTGCTGCCGCAGTACGCCTCCAAGCTCGGCATCAAAGCTGAAGAAGTGGAGCAGTACTACATCGACAAAGTGCCGCTCAAGCGCGGATGTGATTATCAGGACGTGCTGAACATGCTGCTGTTTTACGCCAGCCCGAAAGCCTCGTACTGCACCGGGCAGTCGATTAACGTCACCGGTGGGCAGGTGATGTTCTGAGTTTAATCCCCGGTGGCGCTGCACTTACCGGGGCTACAACCCCCGTAGGCCGGGTAAGGCGCAGCCGCCACCCGGCAATTAAGGAGTCGATATGGTAACCGCATTAATCACCTTCGCCGCCCTCGCCTGGATCTGCCAGATGGCGTTTGGCGGCTGGCAGATCCATCAGTTTAACCGCGCGTTTGACGCCCTGTGCCAGAAAGGCCGTGTGGGCGTCGGGCGTTCCGGCGGACGCTTCAAACCGCGGGTTGTCGTCGCTGTTGCGCTGGATGAAAACAATAAGGTCTGCGATTCCCTCATCATGCGCGGCATGACCGTCTTTGCCCGCCCGGTGAAAATCCAGGCGATCAACGGCATGTTGCTGCATGAATTACAACCTGATGTGATCTTCCCCCATGATTCACTCTGTCAGAATGCACTATCATTAGCGCTTAATCTGAAACATGGATAATTTCGTTGTGAAAGTTATAAACTTGCGGAATTATCATTTCGCAACGTAAGGAACGAAGCGCCTATGAAACCACGTCAGCGGCAGGCGGCCATACTTGAGCATCTGCAAAAGCAGGGAAAGTGCTCGGTAGAGGATCTGGCCCACTACTTTGACACCACCGGCACGACAATACGCAAGGACCTGGTGTTGCTCGAAAACTCCGGCGCCGTCATTCGTACCTACGGCGGCGTGGTGCTCAATAAAGACGAAGCCGACCCGCCTATCGATCACAAGACGCTGATTAATACGCACCAGAAAGCGCTGATTGCCGAAGCCGCGGTCAAATTTATCCAGGACGGCGATTCCATCATCCTCGACGCTGGCAGTACCGTCCTGCAGATGATCCCGCTGCTCAGCCGCTTTAATAACATCACCGTGATGACCAACAGCCTGCACATCGTCAATGCCCTGTCAGAGTTCGACAGCGAGCAGACCATCCTGATGCCCGGTGGCACCTTCCGTAAAAAATCCGCGTCGTTTCACGGGCAGCTGGCGGAGAATGCCTTCGACCACTTCAGCTTCGATAAGCTGTTTATGGGCACGGACGGCATCGACCTCAACGCGGGCGTGACCACCTTCAACGAGGTGTTCAGCGTCAGCAAAGCGATGTGCAACGCCGCGCGGGAAGTGATTTTGATGGCGGACTCGTCGAAGTTTGGCCGTAAAAGCCCCAACATTGTCTGTAGCCTTGAAAGCGTCGATAAGCTGATTACCGACGCAGGTATCGATCCGGCATTTAAAAAAGCGCTGGAAGCGAAGGGCATCGACGTGATCGTAACCGGAGAGAAAAATGAGTGATTTTCTGTTAAACGCAGGCCGCCAGACTCTGCTGCTGGAGCTACAGGAAGCCAGCCGCCTGCCGGAGCGTCTGGGTGAGGATTTTGTTCGTGCAGCCAACACCATTATCCACTGCGAGGGCAAAGTGATCGTGGCGGGTATCGGTAAATCCGGTCATATCGGCAAGAAGATTGCCGCGACGCTTGCCAGCACCGGCACACCGGCGTTCTTCGTGCATCCTGCCGAAGCGCTGCACGGCGATCTGGGGATGATCGAAAGCCGCGACGTGATGCTGTTTATCTCCTACTCCGGTTCAGCCAAAGAGCTGGATCTCATCATCCCTCGCCTGCAAGAAAAATCGGTGGCCCTGTTAGCGATGACCGGCAAATCCCGTTCGCCGCTGGCGCTGGCCGCGAAAGCAACGCTGGATATTTCCGTTGAGCGCGAAGCCTGCCCGATGCACCTGGCACCGACCTCCAGCACCGTCAACACGCTGATGATGGGCGACGCGCTGGCGATGGCGGTTATGCAGGCCCGCGGCTTTAACGAAGAGGATTTCGCCCGTTCCCATCCTGCTGGCGCGCTTGGGGCACGTCTGCTCAACAAGGTTCACCATCTGATGCGCACGGACGATGCCATTCCTCAGGTCAAACTCGACACCAGCGTGATGGACGCCATGCTGGAGCTGAGCCGCACCGGGCTGGGGCTGGTTGCGGTATGCGACAACGACCGCCAGGTGAAGGGCGTCTTCACCGACGGCGACCTGCGCCGCTGGCTGGTGGGCGGCGGCAAGCTGGAGGCGCGGGTATCCGAAGCAATGACCCGGGGCGGGCTGACGCTGAATGCCGACAGCCGCGCCATTGAAGCCAAAGAGGTGCTGATGAAGCGCAAAATCACCGCCGCGCCGGTGGTGGACGAGCACGGCAGGCTGTGCGGCGCGATCAACCTGCAAGACTTCTACCAGGCGGGGATTATTTAACCCTTAAGCCCCAGACGTTTCGCCAGCCTGTGAAGGTTGGCGACGTCCATCTCCAGCGCCCGCGCGCATGCCGCCCAGCTGCGGTTATTCTGCTCCAGGGCGCGGGTGATCATCTGACGCTGGAACGCATCCGTCGCCTCGCGCAGGTTTTCGTTCACGCTCTCAGGTATCACTGGCTTCACGGACGGCGTCGTTTCCTCATGCAGCGCGAAATGGCGCGCATGGATAACCACTTCATCCCCCGAACGCGTAGCCCGCGCCAGCACCACCGCGCGGTGAATCGCATGTTCCAGTTCACGCACGTTACCCGGCCAGCCGTAGCTCAGCAGGTGCGTCCTCGCGCCGGGGCTTAGCACCACGCGGGAAAGCCCCATTTTGAGCCGACACTGTTCGCAGAAAAAGCCCGCCAGCAGCACCACATCATCGCCCCGCTCGCGCAGCGGCGGCACCGTGAGCGGGAACACGCTCAGACGGTGGAACAGATCGGCGCGGAAATTGCCCGCCAGCACCTCTTCGCGCAGATCGCGGTTCGTCGCCGCCAGCACGCGCACATCCACGCGTAAGCTGCGATCGTCACCCACGCGTTGAATATCGCCATACTGCAACACCCGCAGCAGTTTGGCCTGGAGCGAAAGGGAGAGTTCGCCAATTTCATCGAGGAACAGCGTGCCGTTATCAGCCATTTCGAACTTGCCGCTGCGGTTGCTGATCGCCCCGGTAAAGGCCCCTTTGACGTGTCCGAACAGCTCGCTTTCCGCCACGCTTTCCGGCAGCGCCGCGCAGTTGAGATACACCAGCGGGTTCACCGCACGGGGCGAGGCTTCGTGGATCGCTTTCGCCACCAGCTCTTTACCGGTGCCGGTCTCCCCGAAGATCAGCACGTTCAAATCAGACGCGGCGACAATCTCAATCTCTTTTTTAAGCTGCGCCATGCCCGGCGAAAGGCCAATCATTTCGGTGTGCGCCACCTGCTCAAACGCCGTCGGGCTACCCGGAAGAATATTCTGGCTCTCCAGCTGTTCTATCAGCAGGGCGTTGTTCAGCGCCCCGGCCGCCAGCGCGGCAATCAGCCGTAGCTCTTCGTCGCTGAAGGTATCGAACTGATCCGGCGACATGCCATCGAGGGTTAACGCGCCAATCAGGTTCTGCCCGGCAAACAGCGGCAGGCCGATACAGGCGTGAACCTTCAGGCTCTCCTGGCCGGGGATCAGGCCGTCGTACGGATCGGGCAGATCGCTGTCTGCCGGGAAACGCACCACGTCACCCGCACGGGCGATGGTTTCCAGACGCGGGTGGCCCTCCAGGGTAAAGCGCCGCCCGAGTACGTCCTTCGCCAGACCGTCGATAGCCAGCGGAATAAACTGCCGCCCTTCGTAACGCAGCAGCGCCGAGGCATCGCAATCCAGCACGTGACGCAACGTGGAGATCAGCCGTTGAAAGCGGTCCTGATGACCAATACCGGTTTGCAGTTCTATGGCGATCTTCGCCAGCACATCTACGGAAAAGCTCATCTCTGCCTCACTGTCATTTTGACAATACATAGTGTCATATTGACAATTTTTAAGATAGTCAAAATGACTACCAATTAGGGAGAATCAAAACACAAATTCATTATTTTCAATAAGTTAAAAAACTGGCACGCAACTTGATATATGACAGTCATCTTATTTGAAAACGCCGTATTAAGTTGAGGTTGCTATGTCTATTCTGGTTAAAAATAACATTCATTGGGTGGGTCAACGTGACTGGGAAGTACGTGATTTTCACGGGACGGAATACAAAACGCTGCGCGGCAGCAGCTACAACAGCTACCTCATTCGCGAAGGTAAAAACGTCCTGATCGATACCGTCGATCACAAATTCAGCCGCGAGTTCGTGCAGAACCTGCGCAGCGAAATCGATCTGAACGACATCGACTACATCATCATCAACCACGCGGAAGAGGATCACGCCGGGGCGCTGACCGAGCTGATGTCCCACATTCCGGATACCCCGATCTACTGCACCACCAATGCCATTGACTCCATCAACGGCCACCACCACCATCCAGAGTGGAACTTCCACACTGTAAAAACCGGCGACACGCTGGATATCGGCAACGGCAAACAGCTGATCTTCGTGGAAACCCCAATGCTGCACTGGCCGGACAGCATGATGACCTACATGACCGGTGACGCGGTGCTGTTCAGCAACGACGCCTTCGGCCAGCACTACTGCGACGAACGTCTGTTCAACGACGAAGTGGATCAGACCGAGCTGTTCGAACAGTGCCAGCGCTACTACGCCAACATCCTGACGCCGTTCAGCCGTCTGGTCACGCCAAAAATCACCGAGATCCTCGGCTTCAACCTGCCGGTGGATATGATTGCCACCTCCCACGGCGTGGTATGGCGTGAAAATCCAACCCAGATCGTCGAGCTGTACCTGAAGTGGGCGGCGGACTATCAGGAAGACCGCATCACCATCTTCTACGACACCATGTCCAACAACACCCGCATGATGGCGGACGCCATTGCCCAGGGCATCAACGAAGTGGACCCGAACGTGGCAGTGAAAATCTTCAACGTGGCGCGCAGCGATAAGAATGAGGTATTGACCAACGTCTTCCGCTCCAAAGGCGTGCTGGTGGGTACCTCCACCATGAATAACGTGATGATGCCGAAAATTGCCGGACTGGTGGAAGAGATGACCGGCCTGCGCTTCCGTAACAAACGCGCCAGCGCCTTTGGTTCACACGGCTGGAGCGGCGGCGCGGTAGACCGTCTCTCCACCCGTTTACAGGATGCCGGTTTTGAGATGTCCCTGAGCCTGAAGGCGAAATGGCGTCCGGATCTCGACGCGCTGGAAATCTGTCGCCAGCACGGTCGCGACATTGCCCGCCAGTGGGCGCTTGCGCCGCTGCCGGAAACCGCACCCGCCGCGGCTGCTGCGCCGGAAGCCGTAGCAGAAGCCGCTCCTGCCGCTGCCGACCTCGGCCCCTGCATGCAGTGCAGCGTCTGCCAGTGGATTTACGATCCCGAGCTGGGCGAGCCGTTGCAGGATGTCGCGCCGGGTACACCGTGGAGCGAGGTGCCGGACAACTTCCTCTGCCCGGAATGTTCCCTCGGAAAAGACGTCTTTGATGTTCTGGCAACGGAGGCAAAATGAGCCACGGCATCGTCATTATCGGCTCGGGCTTTGCCGCCCGCCAGCTGGTGAAAAATATCCGCAAACAGGATGCTAACGTGCCGTTGACGGTGATCGCCGCCGACAGCATGGATGAGTACAACAAGCCTGATTTAAGCCACGTCATTAGCCAAAATCAGCGCGCCGACGATCTCACCCGCCAGACGGCGGGGGAGTTTGCAGAACAATTTAATCTGCGTCTGTTTCCGTACACCTGGGTCACCGATATCGACGCCGACGCCCACGTGGTGAACGCGAAAGATAAAACCTGGCAGTACGACAAGCTGGTGCTGGCGACGGGGGCATCGGCGTTTGTGCCGCCGGTTGAGGGCCGCGAGCTGATGGTCACGCTCAACAGTCAGCAGGAGTATCAGGCCAGCGAGACCCTGTTACGCGACGCCATGCGGGTGATGATTGTCGGCGGCGGGCTGATTGGCACCGAGCTGGCGATGGACTTCTGCCGGGCGGGAAAATCCGTCACCCTGGTTGACCACGCGGCCAGCATTCTGTCAGCGCTGATGCCGGCAGAAGTAAGCAGTCGCTTACAGCATCGTCTGACCGACATGGGCGTGCATCTGCTGCTGAAATCGCAGTTGCAGAGCCTGAGCAAAACCGAAACCGGCATTTGTGCGACGCTCGACCGCACCCGCAGGGTGGAAGTGGATGTGGTTATTGCGGCGACGGGGCTGCGCCCGGAAACCGCGCTGGCGCACCGCGCAGGCGCAGAGATCAATCGCGGCGTGAAGGTAGACAGCTACCTGCAAACCACCCAGCCGGACATTTATGCCCTGGGCGACTGCGCGGAAATTAACGGCCAGGTGCTGCCGTTCCTGCAACCGATTCAGTTAAGCGCCATGTTCCTGGCGAAAAACCTGCTCGGCGGCAACGCCCCGGTGAAATTACCCGCCATGCTGGTGAAGGTAAAAACGCCGGAACTACCGCTGCATCTCGCAGGTGAAACGCAGCGTCAGGATCTGAACTGGGAGATTGTCCTTTCGCCTCAGGGCATGGTGGCGCGCGGCACCGATACTGTCGGTCAGATGCGCGCCTTTGTGGTCAGCGAAGACAGAATGAAGGAGGCCTTCGCGCTGCTGAAATCGTTACCTGCTTAACCCTCGTCATGCCGGGTGGCGCTCCGCTTACCCGGCCTACTTAACACCATAACGGTAAACCTTGTAGGCCCGCGCAAGCGTAGCGCCGCCGGGTAAAAACAGGGCTGCGTGGTTCAGGACCGCACCACCAGCGCGTCATAACCGCGCCAGCGGTAGTTCGCCATTGAGATCAGCCAGCAGGCGACAAACAGCCCGACCACCACAAACCCGGCGTCGCCCAGGTTATCGTTCACCGCGCCAATCATATCCCACACGCCGCCGCTGAGGGCGAACTTGTCCATCAGCAGACCCAGCGCTTCCAGCCCGCCGATAAACAGCGCCACCACCACCGAAGTGCCGGTGATGGTCATGTTGTAGTACAGCTTGCGCTGTGGCTTGTTAAACGCCCAGCCATAGGCACCCACCATCAGCAGGTTATCGAGCGTATCCACCAGCGCCATGCCGCTGGCGAAGAGCGCCGGGAAGATCATGATCGACCACACCGACATCCCGCTGGAGGCGCTGGCGGCGGAGATCCCCAGCACGCCGATTTCGGTGGCCGTGTCAAAGCCGAGGCCAAACAGGAAGCCCACCAGATACATCTGCCAGCTTTTATTGACGAGGCGGAAGGTTTTGCCGAACAGCCAGTTCATGACGCCACCCTGGGCAGGCAGCGTGATGTCGCCCTGCACGGGCCTGCCGTGTTTCAGTGCCTGAAAACTGCGCCAGACGCCGCGCAGGATCACCATATTCACCAGCGCCATCGCCAGCAGGAAGGTGGCGGAGACGGCGGTGCCAATCAGGCTGCCGGTTTCGTGGAACCATTCCATATTTTTCTGAAACGCCGTGGCGGTGGCGGCGATGGCAATGGAGGCCAGCACCACGATGGTGGAGTGTCCGAGGGAAAACCATGCGCCCACGCCGGACGGGCGCTTGCCCTGCTGCATCATCTTACGCGTCACGGTATCAATCGCGGCGATATGGTCGGCATCCACCGCATGACGCAGTCCGTAACACCAGGCCAGCAGGCTGGCCGCCATCAGCGCCGTACTGCCGCTAAAGGTGTGCCACGCCAGCCCCCAGGCCAGCAGGTTAGCCATCACCAGAGCCAGCAGCAGGCACGCTGCACGAGGTTCATTGCGTAAAAGTCGTAACATTTTAAATCCTTTGTGAACATGATCGGGCGGCAGCAACCACCGCCTGCCCGAAGGAGATCGCTCCGTCGCCTGCGGGCAGGCGCGAAGGAAAAAGAAGCGTGAAATCAGAAAGGTAATGACGAAGGCGCGCGCGTAGCAGGCGGTTGTGAAGGACACCTCCGCTGAAGCACACCGTAGAGAGCGACCGTCGGCGCGCATGCGTTGCCGCCAGTTCGCTCAGCCCTTTTGCCAGCGCATCGTGAAAGGCCCAGGCGCGCTCGCCGGGCTCCGCCCGCCAGGCCAGCCACTGCTGCCAGAACAGCGCAAGGTTATCCGTCTTGAGCGTCACCGGATGATCAACCCCTGGACAGCGTTCGGCCAGCGCCTCCAGCCGGCATGCGGCTTCGCCCTCATAGCGTTGCGTTTCAATGCCCAGCGCACAGGCCACGGCGTCAAACAGACGACCACAGGAGGAGGCCCGCGGCGCATTGATACCGCGCGACACTGCCGTTGCCAGCAGCGGCCAGTTTTGACACTGTACCGCCTCTGTTTCCGGGTACTGCTGCCAGTCAGGTAGGAACGCCAGACAGTGGGCGAGCAAATTGCGCCACGGCTGTTTTGCCGCCAGATCGCCCCCCGGCAGCGCAACGGCTGGCAGACCGCCCAGCCGTTCGCAGTCGCGATAGTTCACCCGCAGGCACTCGCCGCCCCACATCGCGCCGTTCTCACCCATACCGATCCCATCCAGCGTCAGGGCAATAACATCCCCGCCGTCGAGCGGCCAGCCATTCTCCGCCAGACACGCCGCTGCATGCGCATGATGATGCAGCACGGTCTCAACGGGCAGCGCCTGCGCCCGGGCCCACTGTCGGGCGTGATATCCCGGATGGGCATCGCACACCACGCGCTCTGGCTGGAAGGCGTAGATGTCCTGCATCGTCGAGAGCGCACTGCGCCACTGCGCCTCTACGCCCTCGTCGCTCAGATCGCCAAAATGCTGGCTCGGCACCGCCTGGTTGCCACGTACCAGGCAGAAGGTATTTTTCATCTCCGCGCCGGTGCATAACATGGGCGAGATGTCGCGGAATCCGGCGGGCAATGTGATGGCATCCGGCACAAAACCGCGTGCGCGACGCAGCATCGCACCGTCCCGATCCATTACTGAATCATCCATCCGTTGAAGAATATCGCGGTTGTGCAGCAGGAAGCCGTCAGCGATGTCACTGAGTTCTTCCAGCGCCTGCTGGTTGCTTATGGCGGGTGGATGGCCGCTGAGGTTGCCGGAGGTCATCACCAGCGGGCGCTGGCAGTCCAACATCAGCAAATGCTGGAGCGGGTTCGCAGGTAGCATTACGCCGACCGTAGTCAGCCCCGGCGCAATCTCCTCAGGAAACGCAGGAAGGCAGGCTTTTGGCGTCAGCACAATCGGCGCAGCGGGTGAACGTAACAGCGTCTGGATGGCCTCCGGCAGATCGTTCGCATGCGGGATCATCACCGCCAGCGGCTTGGTCGGGCGCTGCTTGCGTGCCCGCAATTTCCGAATCGCCTGTGGGTTAAGCGCGTCGCAGACCAGGTGAAATCCGCCCAGCCCTTTGACCGCCACAATCCCGCCGTTTTTCAATCTCTCCACCGCCGCGCTTAACGCCGATTCGCGGGTGGTGGCAGCATCCCCGGCTTGCCACTCCAGCTGCGGCCCGCAGTCCGGGCAGGCCACCGGCTGGGCGTGAAAACGCCGGTCAGCCGGGTTGCGGTACTCCGTTTCACAGGGCACACAGAGCGGGAATGGCGCCATTGACGTGGCCGGGCGGTCATAGGGCATGGCGCGGATAATGGTAAACCGCGGCCCGCAGTGGGTGCAGTTGATAAACGGGTAGCGATAACGGCGCTCGCGCGGATCGCGCATCTCCGCCAGGCACGCGGGACAGGTGGCGGCATCCGGGACGATTTGCGTATCCATCGCCCCGCTCTCGCTGTGGCGGATGACAAACTCATCCGGCAGCGTATTCCAGCTGTACGGCTGCGTTTCAACGCGATCGATGCGCGCCAGCGGTGGGCAGTCCTGGCGCAGTCTCGCGGTAAAGTCACCCCCACTACCCGCGAGACGCACCAGGACACCCTCTCCGTCGTTGCACACGTCGCCCGCCAGCCCCAGCTGGTGTGCAAGCTGCCAGACGAAGGGACGAAATCCTACCCCCTGCACCTTGCCGCGCACCCGAAGCTGTACGCCGTTAACGCGCATTGCAGCTTAAAACAGCAGCGATGACGAGGTGTCGAACGCCGCACGGCGGCGTTTTTCGGCACTCATCTGTTCGAGCTTATCGCGATCGACGCAGACCAGCGCATGCGTCGGACAGGCTTCCATACACGCCGGACCGGCGTCGCGGTGGTAGCAGAGGTCACATTTATTGGCTTCGGCTTTCTCCGCGCGCACGCTGAGCCCGATACCGCTGTTGCGCACCACCGGGCGAACGACCACCTCCATCGCGCCATACGGACACGCCACCACACAGGTTTTGCACCCGATGCAGCGCTCCTGCATCACATGCACGAAGCCTTTCTCGCGCTTAATCGCCCCGTTCGGACAGACGTTGGCGCACGGCGCGTCTTCGCACTGGCGACAGATAGCGGCAGTGGAAATATTCACGCCTTTAATGACGTGGATGCGCGGCAGGAAGGTATCGGGGGTCAGGGAGGCGCAATCCTGCTCCGCCTGATGGGAAACCACGCACGCCACTTCACAGGTACGGCAACCAATGCATTTGCTGGCATCGGCCATAATAAAACGGTTCATCTGCTTCTCCGGCATAACTGTTATGCGCGAAGCTATTCATAAACCGTGCCAATATTTAATACATTGATTTTAAAGCGAAATAAAAAAGAAGAGGATCTGTCATCGTCATTTGTGACGATGACAGATGTCGACGTCAGCGATGCGGGCCGTCAATGACGGAGCCGCGCAGGATAAGCTCGCCGGAAAAAGTTTGCTGAGGCTTAAACTCACCGCCGTCGAGCATGAAGATCAGGCGGCTGATGGTCTCCTGGATCATCTCCGTTACCGGAATACGCACGCTGGAGAGGGACGGCACGATATAGGGCGCGATTGCCACGTCGTCAAAGCCGATGACGGACACCGCGCCCGGCGTGGCGACGCCGCTCTCGTGCAACTGCCTGATGGCACCAATCGCCATATCGTCGTTACTCGCCACCAGCGCGGTAAACGTTTCGCCGCGGGTGAGCAGCTGAGAGACCGCCGCCGCGCCGCTGGCCGGGCTCCACTTCCCTTCGGCGATCAGCGCGTCACGCAGGGCAATGCCGTGTTGCGCCAGCGCGTCCTTGTAGCCGGAAAGACGCTCCACCCCGGTGGGGGAATCCAGCGAACCGGTGATAAACGCAATCTCCCGGTGGCCTTTCTCAATCAGCTGCGATACTGCGTCCTGACACGACGCTTTATGATCGGACCAGACGCTGTGGCTGCTGTTTTTCCGCAAACGGCGGTTGAGCACCATAATCGGCTGCTCGCATTTCTCAATAATTTGGTCCAGCGCTTCCACGCTCAGAAAACGCGGGTAGATGATCACCGCGTCGCAGCGCATGTCGAGCAGGTACTGGATCGCCTCGCGCTCCTCTTCGGCGCTGTGCTTGCCGTCCGCCAGGATCAGCTGACGCCCCTTCTCTTCCGTCATCCGCGCGGCGTTAAACAGCAGCTCGCTAAAGTAGACCCCATGGTACAGGGTGTTTGTCACCACCAGCCCCAGGGTCTGGGTGCGTTTGGTCGCCAGGTTTCGCGCCAGCAGATTGGGGCGATACCCGCTCTCTTCGATGGCCTGAAACACGCGGTCTTTCGTCTCCTGGCTGACGTAACCGTTCCCCGACAGCACCCGGGAGACCGTCGCTTTCGACACGCCTGCCCGCTTCGCCACTTCCAGCATCGTGGTCATAGTGTTATTCCATTCAAAACCGATGAGCCGCAGTGTACTTCACCGCAGAAAAATTGTCGCAGCGGCGTTATCACGCTTTTTACGGCCACGAGTGATCGTCATCACGAAACGAAAAAATGCATAAAAAGTGGTCTTGTTTCATTAAAAGAAACTCATGATGATTGTGTGAAACCGGTTTCCTACACTTCTCACAACGATAACAGGATCACATCCGATGGCAAAAAATTACGCTGCGCTGGCAAATGACGTGGTTAGCGCGCTGGGCGGTAAAGAGAACATCGTCGCCGTCACCCACTGCATGACGCGCCTGCGCTTCGTTCTGAAAGACGAAAGCCTTACCGACGCCGCGCGTCTGAAAAGCATCAGCGGCGTGCTCGGCGTGGTGCGCAACGACAACCAGTGCCAGGTGATCATCGGCAACACCGTATCCCAGGCATACCGTGAAGTGGTGAGCCTGCTGCCCGCCAACCTGCAACCTGCCGTAGCGGAAGGTCCACAGAAGCTTACGCTGCGCCGGATTGGCGCCGGGATCCTCGACGCGCTGATCGGCACCATGTCTCCGCTGATCCCGGCGATCATCGGCGGGTCGATGGTCAAGCTGCTGGCGATGATCCTTGAGATGACCGGCGTGATGGGCAAAGGTGACCCGACGCTGACGATCCTGACCGTTATCGGCGATGGCGCGTTCTTCTTCCTGCCGCTGATGGTGGCGGCTTCCGCAGCGGTGAAGTTCAAAACCAACATGTCCCTGGCGATAGCCATTGCGGGCGTACTGGTTCACCCGAGCTTTATCGAGCTGATGGCGAAAGCGGCGCAGGGCGAGCATGTAGAATTCGCCTTAATTCCGGTGACGGCGGTGAAATACACCTATACCGTTATCCCGGCCCTGGTGATGACCTGGTGCCTGTCGTATATCGAACGCTGGGTGGATCGCATCACCCCGGCGGTGACCAAAAACTTCCTCAAGCCGATGCTGATCGTGCTGATTGCCGCCCCGCTCGCCATCGTACTGATTGGCCCGCTCGGGATCTGGATCGGTAGCGCCATCTCCGCGCTGGTCTACACCATTCACGGCTATCTGGGCTGGCTCTCCGTTGCCATTATGGGCGCGCTGTGGCCGCTGCTGGTGATGACCGGGATGCACCGCGTGTTTACGCCGACCATCATCCAGACCATTGCCGAAACGGGCAAAGAAGGGATGGTGATGCCGTCGGAAATCGGCGCCAACCTGTCGCTCGGCGGTTCATCGCTGGCGGTGGCGTGGAAAACCAAAAACCCGGAGCTGCGCCAGACGGCGCTGGCGGCTGCGGCCTCCGCCATCATGGCGGGGATCTCTGAACCGGCGCTGTACGGCGTGGCGGTACGCCTGAAGCGTCCGCTGATTGCAAGCCTGATCAGCGGCTTTATCTGCGGCGCGGTGGCCGGCATGGCCGGTCTTGCCAGCCACTCCATGGCGGCGCCGGGGCTGTTCACCAGCGTGCAGTTCTTCGACCCGGCCAACCCGATGACCATCGTCTGGGTGTTTGGTGTGATGGGTCTGGCGGTGGTGCTGTCGTTCGTGCTGACCCTGCTGTTAGGGTTTGAAGATATCCCGGTAGAAGACGAAGCCGAAAAAGCACGCGCCCTGCAAACCGCACCGGTACAGAACAAAGCAGCAGAAGCATAAACTGAAAGCGAGGTAAGAATGTCTGTTTTTCCACAAGGATTTTTATGGGGCGGCGCGCTTGCCGCCAACCAGAGTGAAGGGGCTTACCGTGAAGGCGGCAAAGGACTGACGACGGTCGATATGATCCCCCACGGCGCAAACCGTCTGGCGGTAAAAGTCGGCAAGGAAAAACGGTTTTCGTTGCGTGACGACGAATTTTACCCGAGCCACGAGGCGATTGATTTTTACCATCGTTACAAAGAAGACATTGCCCTGATGGCGGAGATGGGCTTTACGGTGTTCCGCACCTCGATTGCCTGGAGCCGCCTCTACCCGAACGGCGACGAACCGTTGCCAAATCGGGAGGGCATTGCCTTCTACCGCGCGGTGTTCGAGGAGTGCAAAAAGTACAACATCGAGCCGCTGGTGACCCTCTGCCATTTCGACGTGCCGATGCACCTGGTGACGGAGTACGGCTCCTGGCGCAACCGTAAGATGGTGGATTTCTTCGCCCGCTACGCCCGCACCTGCTTCGAGGCGTTTAACGGGCTGGTGAAATACTGGCTGACCTTCAACGAAATCAACATCATGCTGCACAGCCCGTTCTCCGGCGCGGGGCTGGTGTTTGAGGAAGGGGAAAACGAAGACCAGGTGAAATACCAGGCCGCGCACCACGAGCTGGTGGCGAGCGCGCTGGCGACCAAAATCGCCCACGAGGTGAACCCGGAAAACCAGGTCGGCTGCATGCTGGCGGGCGGTAACTTCTACCCCTACTCCTGCAAGCCGGAAGACGTGTGGATGGCACTGGAGAAAGACCGCGAGAACCTGTTCTTTATCGACGTGCAGGCGCGCGGCAGCTATCCGGCCTACTCCGCCCGCGTGTTCCGCGAGAAAGGGGTAGTGATTGTGAAAGACCCCGGCGACGACGACCTGCTGAAAAACACCGTCGACTTTGTCTCGTTCAGTTATTACGCCTCGCGCTGCGCGTCGGCGGATATGAACGCGGGCAACACCAGCGCGGCGAACATCGTGAAGTCCCTGCGCAACCCGCATATTCAGGTGAGCGAGTGGGGCTGGGGCATCGACCCGCTCGGGCTGCGCATCACCATGAACATGATGTATGACCGCTACCAGAAGCCGCTGTTCCTGGTGGAAAACGGCCTCGGGGCGAAGGACGTCATTGATGAAAACGGCGAGATCAACGACGACTACCGCATCAGCTACCTGCGCGAGCATATCCGTGCGATGGGTGACGCGATTGAGGACGGCGTCCCGCTGATGGGCTACACCACCTGGGGCTGCATTGACCTGGTCTCGGCCTCAACCGGGGAGATGAGTAAGCGCTACGGGTTTGTCTACGTCGACCGCGACGACGCCGGGAACGGCACGCTGGACCGCAAGCGCAAGAAATCGTTCTGGTGGTATAAGAAGGTGATTGCGAGTAACGGGGCGGATCTGGCGTAGCCTGTTTTGCCGGGTGGCGGCGTTGCCTTACCCGGCCTACACACTGCTCGATGCGGTTTTCACCCTCTCCCCTCTGGGGAGAGGGCCGGGGTGAGGGGCTGAAAACCCCCGTCCCCAACCCACCCTGCAAGCCGTGAATACACCACGTCCACCGCCTCTTTCACCGGCGGCGTCATCGGATAATAAAACCCGACGATGTCCGGCTGAATGCCCAGAAACAGCACCTCACCCACGTCGTCTTTAATTTGATCGACCAGGTAGTTCAGCGGCATGTTGTGGGTGGTCATCATAAACATCTCGGCGATGTCGTCCGGGTCAATCAGGCGGATCTCGCCGGGGTTGAGCCCCATATCGGTGGCATCGACGATTAACAACCTGTCCGGGCGCAGCTCGCGAATGGCCACCACGTCGTTTTCCGGCGCGCTGCCGCCGTCAATCACCACCCAGTTGCCCGGCGGGTTCGCGGCGCACATCTCCGCCAGCAGCGGGCCCGCGCCGTCGTCGCCCATCATGCTGTTGCCGACACACAGTAAAACGTCAGTCACGTAATCTCCTCACCATCAGGTAGATGGCGCTCTCCTGATGAATATCGTGCAGCATGCCGAGCAGCGTTTTGCTCCACGCCTGCTGCGCCGGGGTTTGTACGCTCAGCGCCGCGTCAAAGGCGTTGGCGAGCATCGTGATATGGTTGGCGTCGATGACGATCTCACCGTACTTAGGCACGCCCTCCATTTTGCGCCGCGCCGTGCTGCCCTCCTCCAGCGTGGCGATCCACGCCAGGTACTCGGGCCACGGGCAGCTTAACGCCGCCTCCAGGCAGTCGATCACCCCGAGGTGGTGCCCAATCGCCAGGCTGTAATAGACCACCTGCTGCGCCGCATCCGGCGTGGCATCGTTCTCATCAATAAACTTACGGCTCAGCTGGCTGAACACCACCTTTTCACTCATCGGATACGCGCCTCATCCACAATACTGTTCAGGTTTGCCACGATCTCATTGAGACGCGGATCGTTTTCCGCCTCCAGCCAGCGCGCCACCTGATGGTCGCCCTGGCTCAGCAGGCGCAGATAATCGTCGGCAATCTGACGGCCATAGCGGTAACCCGCCAGCCTGCGCGCCGTGCGGTCGATCTTCACACGCAGCGGCTGCACCATATCCGGGTGCAGGAGAGTGGCTGGCTGGTTGTCCAGCTCGCCCGGCTCGCGGGCGTGGATCTTCTGCTCCAGCAGGCCGAGCGCCATGGCAAAACCGTACAGCGTGGCGGCGGGCGTCGGCGGGCAGCCCGGAATGTAAACGTCCACCGGCACGATTTTGTCGGTGCCGCCCCAGACGCAGTAAAGATCGTGGAAGATGCCGCCGCTGTTGCCGCAGGCGCCGTAGGAGATGCAGATTTTCGGATCCGGCGCAGACTGCCAGGCGCGCAGCGCAGGCGAGCGCATCGCGCGGGTGACCGCGCCGGTGAACAGCAGGATATCCGCGTGGCGCGGGGACGGCACCACTTTGATGCCGAAGCGTTCGGCGTCAAACAGCGGCGACAGGGTGGCGAAGATTTCGATCTCACAGCCGTTGCAGCCGCCGCAGTCCACGCGATAGACGTAGGCCGAGCGTTTGATTTTTTTCAGCAGCGACGCCTTCATGCTGGCGATGGACTCCTCCACCGTCAGCGGTACCGGAATGCCGTTAGCGTCGCGCGGGCCGAGTAAGTTTTCCATCAGCTGGCCTCTCTCATATGACGGGTTAAATCGATGCGGTCAGACGGCAGCAGGCATTTCTGACGTTTGCACTCCGGGCAGGTTTCGAAGCTTTCACGGTGATGCTCCGCACGCACGTCGCCGTTGTGCTTCAGCAGCGCGATGGCGTAGTCGATCTCTTTTTGCACGGCGAACGGACGCTTGCAGACGCGGCAGTTGCACAGCGCAAAGCGCGACTGCTGGAGGAAATCCTCTTTTTTCCACACCGCCAGCTCGTACTCCTGAGACAGGCGAATGGCTACCGTCGGGCAGACCTCCTCGCAGCGGCCGCAGAAGATGCAGCGCCCGAGGTTAAACTGCCAGGCCAGCTCGCCGGTTTTCAGGTCCGTTTCCACCGTTAAGGCATTCGACGGGCAGGCGTTGACGCAGGCCGCGCAGCCGATGCACTGCTGCGGGTTGTGCTCCGGCTTGCCGCGAAAGTTTTTATCCACCGGGATCGGCTCCAGCGGATAACTGCTGGTCTGCGCGCCGGTTTTGATCACTTTTTTGATAAAGGTAAACATGACGAGTCCTTATTTCAGCGGCGAGTTCTTACGCTCGATGCTGTAGCGCTCAAGCTCTTTGTACGGCACCACCTGGCTTTTCTTCTTGCGCACGTCCACGACGGTCATGCGGTCGGTGCAGGAGTAGCACGGGTCGAGGCTGCCGATGATCAGCGGCGCGTCAGAGACGGTGTTACCGCGCAGCATGTAGCGCAGGGTTGGCCAGTTGGCGTAGGTCGCCGCACGGCAGCGCCAGCGGTAGAGCTTCTGGTTGTCGCCGGTCATGCTCCAGTGAATGTCATCCCCGCGCGGCGCTTCGGCGAATCCGAGGGCAAAGCGGTTTGGAATGTAGGTGAAGCCTTCCACCATCAGCGGGCCGCCCGGCAGGTTATCGAGGCCGTAGTCGATCATGTTCAGCGCGGTAAACACCTCGTTGATGCGCACCTTCAGGCGGGAGATGACGTCGCAGCCCTGCTCGCTGTGCACGGTCATCGGCAGCAGGCCGTAGCCGACGAACGGGTGATCGGCGCGGGTGTCGCGGGCGTGGCCGCTGGCGCGCACCATCGGGCCGACGTTGCTGAAGTCGCGGGCGATTTCCGGGTCAAGACGACCAATCCCGACGGTGCGCTGCTCGATGTTTGGCGTGCTGAGCAGCATGTCCACCAGCTCCTGCACGTCGCGGCGCATCTGCTGCGCCAGCTGGCGGGTCTGGATCATGTCGTCTTTCAGCAGGTCGCGGCGGATCCCGCCGATCAGGTTCAGGCCGTAGGTTTTACGCGCCCCGGTGAGGATCTCCGCCATCTTCATTGATGCCTCACGCACGCGGAAGAACTGCATAAACCCGGAGTCAAAGCCGACGAAGTGGCAGGCCAGGCCGAGGTTCAGCAGGTGTGAGTGCAGGCGTTCCACCTCCAGCAGAATGGCGCGGATCATCTGCGCGCGTTCCGGCACCACGATCCCCATGCCGTTCTCCACCGAGGTGGTGTAGGCGGTGCTGTGGGCAAAGCCGCAGATGCCGCACACGCGGTCAGAAAGAAACGTGACTTCGTTGTAGCCCATGCGGGTCTCCGCCAGCTTCTCCATGCCGCGGTGGACGTAGAACAGGCGGTAGTCGGCGTCGATAATGTTTTCGCCGTCGACGAACAGGCGGAAGTGGCCCGGTTCGTCAGAGGTGACGTGCAGCGGGCCGATCGGCACCACATTATTCTTCTTGCTGCCCAGCTCGTTGATGAACTCGTAGGTTTCGCTGTCGGTTGTCGGGGCCGGACGCTGGCGGTAGTCCATGCTGTCCTTGCGCAGCGGATAGAGTTCATCCGGCCAGTCGTCCGGCAGCACCAGGCGACGCTCGTCAGGCAGACCAACCGGCACCAGGCCGTACATGTCGCGCACTTCGCGCTCGCCCCAGACGGCGGCGGGTACGCGCGGCGTGACGGACGGGTACTCCGGCTTGTTCGGGTCAACTTCGACGCGCACGGTGAGCCAGCACTTCTCGCCCTGCTCCATCGACATCACGTAGTACACCGCATAGTTGCCGCACAGCTGACGCTCGTCGTTGCCGAACAGCACCGACAGCCAGCCGCCCTGCTGGTAGTAGAGAAACTCCACCACTTCCGGCAGGTAGTTCACCTTAATGGTGACGGTTACCTGGTCTTTGGTTTGCCAGGACTCCTCCAGCACCACGCCCGGGAAAGCCTGATGCAACGCGGCGAGATACTGCTGACCTTTCTTTTCTTCAGACATAAACACTCTCTTTAATCACGCCACCAGCAAGGAGACGAACGCTAAAAATGCAAAACCAAAACCAGCCCAGGTAATGCGTGACGTTTCGACAAAACGCAGGCGCGCCATGCTGTTTTCAAACAGGGCAATCACCAGCACGCCGATAAGCAGCTTGAGCGCAGCCACCACAACGGCCAGCAGCAGGCCGCCCGCAGAGAAGTGCGTCATCTGCCCCCACGGGAAGAAAACGCCGACGAACATCTGCAACACCACCAGCTGCTTGAGGCTGATGCCCCACTTCAGCACCGCAAAGCCGTAGCCGCTGTACTCGGTGAGTGGCCCCTCCTGCAATTCCTGCTCCGCTTCCGCGAGATCGAACGGCAGCTTGCCCATCTCGATAAAGGTGGCGAACGCGCAGGCGCAGAGCGCCAGCACCAGCGGGAGCGAACGTGAAACCGGCCAGTGGTAAACGGTGTCGGTGATGAAACTGATGTGGGTCGAGCCAGCAACCTGCGCGGCGACCCACAGCCCCAGCAGCAGAATTGGCTCAACCAGCACGCCGAGCATCGCCTCACGACTGGCGCCGATACCCGTAAACGGGCTGCCGGTGTCCAGGCCCGCAATCGCAAAGAAGAAACGCGCGATGGCGAAGAGGTAGATCAGCGTAATCAGATCGCCAAGCACGGGCAGCGGCGAGCCCACCGTCACTACCGGCAGCGCGGTGGCGATGGTCAGCATCACGCCGACCATCACGAACGGCGTCAGGCGGAACACCCAACCTGCGGCATCCGGAGCGACGCTCTGACGGGAGAGCAGCTTGAAGAGATCGCGGTACTCCTGGAGCACGCCAGGCCCGCGACGGTTGTGTAGCCGGGCGCGCGCCACGCGCGTGATGCCCGACAGCAGCGGCGCGGCGGCAAACAGCACCAGCGCCTGAAGAATTGCCAGTAACAAACTCATGTCAGGCTCCTCGTGAAATGACAATCACCACCAGCACCGCCAGCTCGATCAGCGCCAGGCGGCGGAACAGCACGGGCACGGCGGCACTCTGCCAGCCCGGCACCCAGCCCACCGGGTTCAGCCAGTGGCGCAGCTTCAGCACGGCGGCGAAGTTCTCCTTCACCGGCATGGCGAAACCGTGGGCGGTGATGACCATCGACTGCTCGTGTTCGTAGCCGCAGGCCCACGCCGCGCCGCGCGAGCGGGAGGCGAGACGGTCGCGTCTGAAGAACAGCATCAGCACGAACGGCAGGAGCGGCGCGGCAATCAGCAGCAGCGCCATCATCGGCTGGGACACGACGGTATGCGCCGTAGCCAGCGGCAGCGGAATGGCGTGGCCCAGAAGCGGCAGCAGCCACGGCGCGGCAACCCCACCTGCGATACAGCACAGCGCCAGCGCGACCACGCTGGTGGCCATCAGCACCGGGGCGCAACAGGCGTTTTCCGCTTCGCGGGTGCGCGGCGCGCCCAGGAAGGTGACGCCGTAAACCTTCGCCATACACATCACCGCCAGCGCCCCGGTAATCGCCAGCCCAACCGCCAGCAGCGGGCCGAGCAGCCGCGCGATAAACGCGTCGCTCTGGCCGAGCGCGAAGAAGGATTGATAGATCACCCACTCCCCGGCAAAGCCGTTCAGCGGCGGAAGCGCGGCCATCGCCATCAGCCCGACCAGCATCGCCAGCGAAATGACGGGCATTTTTTTGCCAATCCCGCCGAGCTTTTCAATATCGCGGTGACCGGTGCGGAACCAGATGCTGCCCGCCCCGAGGAACAGGGTGCTTTTAAACAGGCTGTGGTTGATAAGGTGATACAGACCGCCAATAAACCCGGCGGCAATCAGCGCCGGCTGGTTGAGCGCCAGCCCGCTGACGCCCGCGCCCATGCCGAGCAGGATGATGCCGATATTCTCCAGGGTGTGGTACGCCAGCAGGCGCTGGATGTTATGCTCCATCAGGGCGTACAGCCCGCCGACAAATGCGGTGATCATCCCCGCAATCAGCAGCGCCACGCCCCACCACAGCGGCGGCTGGCCGCCCGTCAGGGTTATCGTCAGAATGCCGAACAGACCGACCTTCATTACCACGGTGGAGAACAGCGCGGCAGCCGGGGCCGAGGCATTGGCATGCGCCTGCGGCACCCAGCCGTGCAGCGGGATAATCCCGGCCAGCAGGCCAAAACCGACTACGCCCAACAGCCAGACGTCATTCCCCAGCGGCTGGCCGTTAAGCACGGCAAAGTCCAGCGTGCCGAAACGCTGCCACACCAGCCAGCAGGCCAGCGCCAGCAGCAGCGTGCCGAGTCGTCCGAGCGCAAACCACAGCTTGCCGGAGGCACTGCATCCGGTCAGGAACACGCCGCACAGGGCCATGATTTCAGCCATCACCACCAGCGCGCCGAGGTTGCTGGCGACAACAGTGCAGACCGCGGCGGCCATCAACAGGTTGACCAGCAGGCCGTTGGCGTTGGTATGCTGATGGCGGTGCCAGTCGATATTAAACAGGCTGATAAACAGCCCACACAGACCAAAGGTGACCAGCCAGATGGCATTTAGCGGCGTAAGCTCAACGGCGTGGTGAATCAGCGGGATGAGGGTGTCGACGGATTGGCCGTCGATCAGGACAACGCCGCCCGCCGCCAGCGTCATCAGGCTGCCGACCGCCCCGCCGATACCGGCGATCCAGCCGCTCAGCGTTTTATGGAAGGAGAGGAGCAGCGCCAGGACAGCGGCGGCGGCAAACCAGGCCACGCCGCTGGTCATCATAACTATCGCGTTCATTTCGCCCCCTCGTTAAGCGCCCGCAGCAGCGAAAGATCGCCGACGTCAGTATTGATGGTCAGCTCGCGCTTGCGTTTGCTGGTGCGGGCGATGTCGCGAATATTAACCAGAATTAACGCTTTGGTCGGACAGGTGCGCACGCAGGCCGGACCTTGTTCATCGAAGCTGCACAGGTCGCACTTCACCGCGACGGCGCGAATGCCCGGCACCCAGTCCAGCAGCGTGCTCACGCGTGCCGGTGCCGGTGGCGCAGGCGGCGCTTTCGGGGTGTTGGCATTCGCCGGAATATGCAGCGGACGGCTGCCGGAAAACTCAATGGCACCGAACGGACAGGCGATGCCGCACAGCTTGCAGCTCACGCACAGGCTTTCGTTCAGCTGTACCGCGCCGTCAACGCGGGTGATGGCATTGACGGGACAGACGCCTGCGCATGGCGCGTCTTCACAGTGGTGACAGAGCTGCGGGGCAGACTCTTTCTCATTACGCATGACGCGCAGGCGCGGCATGGACTGTAGCCCGTGCAGGCGGTGCGTTTCCGAGCACGCCGCCTCACAGGTTCGACAGCCAATACAGACCGTCGAGTCAGCAATTACAAAACGGTTCACCGGGTCATCCTCTGGTGATGGTCATTTTTGACGAAAAAAAACTGTCTTATCGACACTTCTCGACACTCGCTCTTCAGGCCACGTTCGCGGAGGATTTTCCGTCGATCAGCTGTTTCAGGTTGATCGGCTGATCGTGCTCAACGGCAGCGTAGAGGCCGTTATAAACCGGCGCGATTTTCTCCAGATAGTGCTCCAGCACCTGCTGGCGATCGCGGGTGCTGACGTGACCGTCCACCATGCCGTCGGCCATCAGTTGGGCTTTCGCAATACACTGTTTTTCACCCTCTTTTGTCTCAACGTAATACTCAATGGTGTGGCTGTTGAAGCTCTCCGCCAGGGTGACAAAAATCGTGAAGTGTCCAAACAACACAAAGCGCATATCCCCCTGCGCCGCGCAGCTCATGGCATGGTGCAGACGGGCTTTTGACAGGGTGATCCCCTGAATCAGAGAGTTGCAGTAGAGGTGCCACTGATCCTGAAGCTGCTGATGACGTTGCGCGATGTAATCCGCTTTTTCGCTAATTTCCCAAATAGTCATAAAAGGTATCCGGTTAATGGAGTTAGCGGCTGTTAAGCAGATTTCGTGCCAGTTTTTAATTTATTGATTTAAATGGATTTTAAAGAGATGCACACTGTCACCGCTGCGGTGTCGACGTGTCATTTCGACAGCGTTGACATCGTCACGCCGTAACGCAAATCAAGCTGGCACTGTTATTGCATTAAAGGGGCAATTCATTAAGGAGGCGTCATGCACGAAATCACCCTCTGCCAGCGGGCACTGGAACTTATCGAACAGCAGGCTGTGCAGAACCATGCGAAGCGCGTGACCGGCGTCTGGCTGAAGGTCGGGGCGTTTTCCTGCGTCGAGACCAGCGCCCTCACCTTCTGTTTTGAGCTGGTGTGCCGCGGCACGCTGGCGGAGGGTTGCGCACTGCATATCGAGGAGCAGCAGGCGGAGTGCTGGTGCGAGCAGTGTCAGCAGTACGTCACGCTGCTGTCATCGAAGGTACAGCGCTGTCCGCAGTGCCAGAGCAGCGGGCTGCGCATCGTGGCGGATGACGGTATGCAGATCCAACGCCTCGAAATCGAGAAGGAGTAATGTATGTGTAGTACCTGCGGTTGCGCTGAAGGCAACCTGTATATAGAAGGGGATGAACACCGTCCCCACTCCGCGTTTCGCTCCGCGCCCTTTTCCCCTGCCCCGCGTCCCGCTGCGGCACTGACCGGCATCACCTTTGCGCCGCAGCGTTCAGACGCGGGCGACCTGCATTACGGCCACGGCGAAGCGGGCACCCACGCGCCGGGCATCAGCCAGCGCGAGATGCTGGAGGTGGAGATCAATGTGCTGGACAAAAATAACCAGCTCGCCGCCCGCAATCGTGCCCGCTTTGCCGCCCGTCAACAGCTGGTACTGAACCTGGTCTCCAGCCCCGGCTCCGGTAAAACCACCCTGCTGACCGAAACCCTCAAACGACTGAATAAACGAGTCTCCTGCGCCGTTATCGAAGGCGATCAGCAAACGGTAAACGACGCGGCGCGCATCCGCGAAACCGGTACGCCTGCGATTCAGGTCAACACCGGCAAGGGCTGCCACCTGGACGCGCAGATGATTGCCGACGCCGCCCCGCGCCTGCCGCTGGCGGATAACGGCATCCTGTTTATTGAAAACGTCGGCAACCTGGTCTGCCCGGCAAGCTTCGACCTCGGCGAGCGGCATAAAGTGGCGGTGCTCTCCGTGACCGAAGGGGAAGACAAGCCGCTGAAGTATCCACATATGTTTGCCGCCGCCTCCCTCATGCTGCTGAACAAAGTCGACCTGCTGCCGTACCTGAATTTCGACGTGGATAAGTGCCTGGCTTACGCCCGGGAAGTGAACCCGGACATTGAGATCCTGCTGGTTTCCGCCACGCGCGGCGACGGGATGGACGCCTGGCTGAACTGGCTGGAGAGCGAACGATGTGCATAGGCGTCCCCGGACAAATTCATTCCATCGACGGCAATCAGGCCAAAGTGGAGGTCTGCGGCATCCTGCGCGATGTCGATCTGACGCTGGTGGGCAGCCACGATGAGACCGGCGCATCGCGTCTCGGCCAGTGGGTGCTGGTCCACGTGGGGTTTGCCATGAGCGTGATTAATGAGGAAGAAGCACGCGACACGCTGGACGCGCTACAGAATATGTTCGACGTTGAGCCGGACGTGGGTGCCCTGCTGTATGGTGAGGAACGATAACACATGCGTTACGTTGATGAATATCGCGCGCCTGAGCAGGTGTTGCAGCTTATCGATCGCCTGAAAACCCGCGCGTCCCTGCTGGACTACACGAAAGAAAAACCGCTGCGGATCATGGAGGTGTGCGGCGGACACACCCACGCCATCTTTAAATTTGGCCTCGACCAGCTGCTGCCGGAGAACATCGAATTTATCCACGGCCCCGGCTGCCCGGTGTGCGTGCTGCCGATGGGGCGCATCGACAGCTGTCTCGACATCGCCAGCCGCCCCGGTGTGATTTTTTGCACCTTTGGCGACGCCATGCGCGTACCGGGAAAAAATGGCTCGCTGCTCCAGGCGAAGGCGCGCGGCGCGGACGTGCGAATCGTCTACTCACCGATGGATGCCCTTACGCTGGCGATGGCTAATCCTGAGCGTAAGGTGGTCTTTTTCGGGCTGGGTTTTGAAACCACCATGCCCGCCACCGCTATCACTCTCCAGCAGGCGAAAGCCCGCAACGTCACTAACTTTTACTTTTTCTGCCAGCACATCACGCTTATTCCCACGCTGCGTAGCCTGCTTGAAGCGCCGGACAACGGCATCGACGCCTTCCTGGCACCAGGACACGTCAGCATGGTGATCGGCACAGAAGCCTACGGTTTTATCGCTGAACAGTACAATCGTCCGTTAGTGGTGGCTGGTTTCGAGCCACTTGATCTACTGCAAGGCGTGACCATGCTGGTTGAGCAGAAAATAGCGGCCCTGAGTGTGGTGGAAAATCAGTATCGCCGCGTGGTGCCCGATGCAGGTAACAGACGGGCACAGCAGGCGATAGCCGACGTGTTTAGCGTCGAAGGCGACAGCGAGTGGCGCGGACTGGGGCTGATTGCCGAATCCGGCGTACACCTGACGCCCGCGTATCGCGCCTTCGACGCCGAAGCGCATTTCCGCCCGCAGCCGCAGAAGGTGTGCGACGATCCCCGCGCCCGCTGTGGCGACGTACTCACCGGCAAATGCAAACCTCATCACTGCCCGTTATTTGGCAACGCCTGTAACCCGCAAACCGCGTTTGGCGCGCTGATGGTCTCTTCCGAAGGGGCATGCGCCGCGTGGTATCACTATCGCAACCAGGAGTGTGAAGCATGAACACGGTGGAAATGGCGCACGGAAGCGGTGGACAGGCGATGCAGCAGTTGATTAACAGGCTGTTCATGGAAGCCTTTAACAACCCCTGGCTCGCCGAGCAGGAAGATCAGGCGCGTATTGACCTCGCGGCCCTGACTGCCCACGGCGACAGGCTGGCGTTCTCTACCGACAGCTACGTGATTGACCCGCTGTTCTTCCCGGGCGGCGATATCGGCAAGCTCGCCGTCTGCGGCACGGCAAACGACGTGGCCGTCAGCGGCGCGATCCCCCGCTACCTCTCCTGCGGGTTTATCCTCGAAGAAGGGTTTCCCATGGAGACGCTCACGGCGGTGGTCAACAGCATGGCGCACACCGCCCGCGAGGCAGGGATCGCCATCGTGACCGGGGATACCAAGGTGGTGCAGCGCGGCGCGGCGGATAAGCTCTTCATTAACACCGCCGGAATGGGGGCGATCCCCGCCGACATTCACTGGGGCGCGCAGCAGCTTTGTGCAGGCGACGTGCTGATTGTCAGCGGCACGCTGGGCTGCCACGGGGCAACCATCCTGAACCTGCGCGAAGGCTTAGGGCTGGATGGCGAGCTGCACAGTGACTGCGCGGTACTCACGCCGCTGATCCAGACGCTGCGCGACATGCCGGGTGTAAAAGCCCTGCGCGACGCCACGCGAGGCGGCGTGAATGCCGTCGTACACGAATTTGCCGCAAGCAGCGGCTGTGGAATTGAACTGACCGAGCGCGGCCTGCCCGTTAAGCCTGCTGTACGCGGGCTGTGCGAGCTATTAGGGCTAGACCCGCTTAACTTTGCCAACGAAGGTAAGCTGGTGATCGGCGTGGAACGCACGGCGGCGGAAGCCGTACTTGAACAACTGCGCGCACATCCCTTAGGGAAAGACGCGGCCATCATCGGCGACGTGGTTGAGCGCAAAGGGGTGCGCCTGACCGGGCTTTACGGCGTGAAGCGCACGCTGGATCTGCCGCACGCTGAACCGTTACCCCGAATTTGCTAGACCGCGCCAAAAGCGGTCAGCGCTGAATGTCTCTTTTTTGCCAGTTTCTATTGGAAAGCAATAATGCCGTATACACCGATGAGCGATCTTGGACAGCAGGGCCTGTTTGACATCACGCGCACACTTTTACAACAGCCCGACCTCGGCGCGCTGAGCGATGCCCTGACGCGGCTGGTCAGGCAATCAGCGCTGGCGGACAGCGCCGCCATTGTGCTCTGGCATAGCGCAACCCACCGCGCGAGCTATTTCTCAACGCGTGATAACGGCAAAATCTTCGAATATGAAGATGAAACGTTTCTGGCCCACGGTCCGGTGCGACGTATTCTCTCCCGCCCGGAAGCGCTGCACTGCAATTTTGACCAGTTTCGCCAGGCCTGGCCGAAGCTGGCAGAGAGCAACCTTTACCACCCGTTCGGCCACTACAGCATGCTGCCGCTGGCGGTGGAAGGGCAAATTTTTGGCGGCTGCGAGTTTATCCGTAATAACGACCAGCCCTGGACCGAGGCGGAGTACGAGCGGTTGCATACCTTCACGCAGATTGTGGCCGTCGTGGCAGAGCAGATCCAAAGCCGCGTCACCAATAACGTGGATTACGACCTGTTGAGCCGCGAGCGCGATAATTTCCGCATTCTGGTCGCCATCACCAATGCCGTGCTGTCGCGTCTCGATATGGACGAACTGGTGAGCGAAGTCGCCAAAGAGATCCATCACTATTTCAGGATCGATGCCATCAGCATTGCGCTGCGCGGCAACCGTAAGGGCAAGCTGAACATCTACTCCACCCACTACCTCGACGAAGCTAACCCGGCGCACGAGCAAAGCGAAGTGGACGAAGCGGGAACCCTGTCTGAACGGGTATTTAAAAGCAAAGAGATCCTGCTGTTAAACCTCAGCGAGCAGGATCCGGTAGCGCCCTACGAGCGGATGCTGTTTAACACCTGGGGCAACAAGATCCAGACCCTGTGCCTGCTGCCGCTGATGTCCGGCAACACCATGCTCGGCGTGCTTAAACTGGCGCAGTGCGATGAAGCCGTATTTACCACCGCCAACCTGAAGCTGCTGCGCCAGATCGCCGAACGTATCTCCATTGCGCTGGATAACGCCCTCGCCTATCAGGAGATCCACCGTCTGAAAGAACGGCTGGTGGACGAAAACCTGGCGCTGACCGAGCAGCTCAACAATGTGGACAGCGAGTTTGGCGAAATCATCGGACGCAGCGATGCCATGTACAACATCCTCAAGCAGGTGGAGATGGTGGCGCAGAGCGACAGCACGGTGCTGATCCTCGGTGAAACCGGCACAGGGAAAGAGCTGATTGCCCGGGCGATCCACAACCTGAGCAACCGCAACAGCCGCCGGATGGTGAAGATGAACTGCGCGGCGATGCCTGCGGGCTTACTGGAAAGCGACCTGTTCGGCCACGAGCGCGGCGCGTTTACCGGCGCCAGCAGCCAGCGGCTGGGCCGTTTTGAACTGGCGGATAAAAGCTCATTGTTCCTCGACGAAGTGGGCGATATGCCGCTGGAGCTTCAGCCTAAGCTGCTGCGCGTTTTGCAGGAGCAGGAGTTCGAGCGTCTCGGCAGCAACAAGCTGATCCAGACCGACGTGCGTCTGATTGCCGCCACCAACCGCGATCTGAAAAAAATGGTCGCCGACCGCGAGTTTCGCAGCGATCTTTACTATCGTCTGAACGTCTTCCCGATCTGCCTGCCGCCGCTGCGCGAACGCCCGGAAGATATTCCGCTGCTGGTGAAAGCCTTTACCGCGAAGATTGCCCGCCGGATGGGGCGAAATATCGACAGTATTCCTGCCGAAACGCTACGCACCCTTTCGGCGATGGAGTGGCCGGGGAACGTGCGCGAGCTGGAAAACGTCATTGAGCGCGCGGTCCTGCTGACGCGCGGGAACGTGCTCCAGCTCTCCCTGCCAGAGGTTACTCTCTCTGAAACGACCGTGGCCGCAAGCGAGCTTGCGAAAGAGGGAGAAGATGAATATCAGCTCATTATGCGAGTGCTGAAGGAGACCAACGGCGTGGTAGCCGGACCGAGAGGTGCGGCGCAACGGCTGGGGCTGAAGCGTACCACCCTGCTCTCGCGTATGAAGCGTCTGGGAATCGATAAAGAGAGCCTGAAATAACCCGTCATTCCGTCAGCGGGTACATATCGCTCCCGCGCTGGCGCAGGGATATTTGGTGCTCTTTTTCTGTCTGCCTGCGCCACGCCGTCGCCCTGAGCGTGATTTGTCGTCCACTGCGGCGCTGAGCCGGTTATTTTTTGGGCCGATACTTTTCCGGTAATTCCGGAACCGGACGACGATCGTCGATCAGATGTCGGATGGTCAGAATCGGATGACGCCATAACATACGTGGCCCTGCCCAGCGCATCACCTGCTTCATCTCTTCCCGTCGGGCGGGCTGATAACAGTGCACCGGGCACTGTTTGCAGGCAGGTTTTTCCTCACCAAATACGCATTTATCCAGCCGCTTATCGGCATAAGCCTTAAGCGCCGAATAGTGCCCCTCTTCCTTTATGGCGTGTGGACACCTGTTTTCGTACAGGGCGATCATTCTGGCGATCGTCTTTTTTTCTCGTGAAATACGTTTACCGGACATAACGTCGTCCTCAACAATAAAGTGTATTTATAATACCTTTTTATCCGCACATTTTCAGTTATTGCATTCCGTTTTCTGAAGCGTCCTTCCAGAATTACCCCTCCCCTCGCTGCGTTTTACTGGTATTTTATACAGGTGTAAATAACCGCATTCACCGGAGAGCTTATGCAACAGATCGCGATCGCCAAACCCTATCGGCACTTAAAAGTGGGTTACTTCAGAAAACGTCATGAAGACCGTAAAACGAAAATTCCAAAACGCTACAGCGTACACGCAGCGCTGAGCCTGAAAGGCGACTGGCTTGAACAAGCGGGATTTACCACCAACTCGCAAGTTCGGGTGGGCGTCGAGCACGGAAAAATCATCATTGAATTAATAGCGGAAGATGCCTCGTAAAGTCGTGACTTTTTTCTGCGCCGCACCTTTTTTTCATGCGACAATAGAAGGAACAATCGGCCATTGAGCCGCTCAAAGCGTAATATTTTCAAAGAAATGGATATCATAACTCCATGAGCACAATCGACAATTTCGACGCGCATACGCCGATGATGCAGCAGTACCTGAAGCTGAAGGCACAGCATCCGGAAATTCTGCTGTTTTACCGTATGGGCGATTTTTACGAGCTTTTTTATGACGATGCGAAACGTGCGTCTCAGCTGCTCGACATTTCTCTGACGAAACGTGGCGCGTCGGCAGGCGAGCCCATCCCGATGGCGGGTATCCCGCATCACGCGGTTGAAAACTATCTGGCGAAGCTGGTGAACCAGGGCGAGTCTGTCGCTATCTGCGAACAAATTGGCGACCCGGCCACGTCGAAAGGCCCCGTTGAGCGCAAGGTCGTACGCATCGTGACGCCGGGAACCATCAGCGATGAAGCCCTGCTTCAGGAGCGCCAGGATAACCTGCTGGCGGCGATCTGGCAGGACGGTAAAGGGTTTGGCTATGCCACGCTGGATATCAGCTCCGGTCGTTTTCGCCTGAGTGAACCGGCTGACCGTGAAACCATGGCGGCTGAACTACAGCGCACCAATCCGGCAGAACTGCTTTATGCAGAGGATTTCGCCGAGATGGCGCTGATTGAAGGTCGCCGCGGCCTGCGTCGTCGTCCACTGTGGGAGTTCGAAATTGATACCGCGCGCCAGCAGCTGAACCTGCAATTTGGCACGCGCGATTTGATTGGCTTTGGTGTGGAAAATGCCCCGCGCGGGCTATGTGCCGCAGGCTGTCTGTTGCAGTACGTGAAGGATACGCAGCGTACCGCCCTGCCCCATATCCGTTCAATTACCATGGAGCGTCAGCAGGACAGCATCATCATGGATGCCGCCACGCGCCGCAACCTGGAGATCACGCAGAACCTCGCTGGCGGCATGGAAAATACGCTGGCGTCGGTTCTTGACAGCACGGTTACCCCCATGGGCAGCCGTATGCTCAAACGCTGGCTGCATATGCCGATCCGCAACACCGAAACGCTGATTGGCCGTCAGCAAACCATTGCCGCATTGCAGGATCGTTACACCGAATTGCAGCCGGTGCTGCGTCAGGTGGGTGATCTTGAGCGTATCCTGGCGCGCCTGGCATTGCGTACCGCGCGTCCACGCGATCTCGCCCGTATGCGTCACGCTTTCCAGCAGTTGCCGGAACTGCGCGCTCAGCTGGGAGAGATTGACAGCGCGCCAGTGCAAAAGCTGCGCGAAACCATGGGCGAATTTACCGAGCTTCGCGAACTGCTGGAACGCGCCATCATTGATGCGCCGCCTGTTCTGGTGCGGGATGGCGGGGTTATTGCTCCGGGTTATAACGAAGAGCTGGACGAATGGCGTGCGCTGGCCGATGGCGCGACGGATTATCTGGATAAGCTGGAAATCCGCGAGCGTGAACGTCTGGGGCTCGACACCCTGAAAGTCGGCTACAACGCCGTACACGGTTACTATATCCAGATCAGTCGTGGGCAGAGCCACCTGGCACCGATTCACTACGTTCGCCGCCAGACGCTGAAAAATGCCGAGCGCTACATTATTCCCGAGCTGAAAGAGTACGAAGACAAAGTGCTCACGTCGAAAGGTAAAGCGCTGGCGCTGGAGAAACAGCTGTATGACGAGCTGTTCGACATCCTGATGCCGCATCTGGCTGACCTTCAAATGAGCGCCGCTGCGCTGGCCGAGCTGGATGTGCTGGTAAACCTGGCCGAGCGCGCCGAAACGCTGAACTACACCTGTCCTACCTTTACTGACAAGCCCGGCATTCGCATTACCGAAGGTCGCCATCCGGTGGTTGAGCAGGTGCTGAACGAGCCGTTTATTGCCAACCCGTTGAATCTGTCACCGCAGCGAAGAATGCTGATCATTACCGGCCCCAATATGGGCGGTAAAAGTACCTATATGCGCCAGACAGCCCTTATCGCGCTGCTCGCCTACATCGGCAGCTACGTTCCGGCGCAGAAGGTTGAGATTGGCCCTGTCGACCGTATCTTCACCCGTGTGGGTGCGGCGGACGATCTGGCGAGCGGTCGCTCTACCTTTATGGTCGAGATGACCGAAACCGCCAACATTCTGCATAACGCGACAGAGAACAGTCTGGTGTTGATGGACGAAGTAGGACGCGGTACCTCCACCTATGACGGCCTGTCCCTGGCCTGGGCGTGCGCGGAAAGTCTGGCGAATAAAATCAAGGCGCTGACGCTGTTCGCGACGCACTATTTCGAACTGACACAGCTGCCAGAGAAAATGGAAGGCGTGGCTAACGTCCACCTTGATGCGCTTGAGCACGGCGACACCATCGCCTTTATGCACACGGTGCAGGACGGCGCGGCAAGCAAGAGCTATGGCCTGGCCGTCGCCGCGCTGGCGGGTGTGCCGAAAGAGGTGATTAAGCGCGCGCGTCAGAAATTGCGTGAGCTGGAAAGTTTGTCACCGAATGCGGCAGCTACGCAGATAGATGGTACGCAGATGTCACTGCTGGCGGTGCCGGAAGAGACCTCTCCGGCTGTGGAAGCGCTGGAAAATCTCGATCCGGATTCGCTGACGCCGCGTCAGGCGCTGGAGTGGATTTATCGGTTGAAGAGTCTGGTTTAGTTCTCTGCGGTCTTTTTTGCCGGGTGGCGGCTTCGCCTTACCCGGCCTACAAAACCCGTAGGCTCGGTAAGCGTAGCGCCACCGGGCAAAAGACCGCACAATATTATCGCCCGGTAAGCGCAGCGCCTCCGGGCTTTTTATTACAGCAGCGGCGGGATCGTCGGCACCTGCGGTGCTTCATCAATATCCTTCTGCGTCATGCGGAACGCTTCCGGGTAATGCTCGCGGCTGGTACGGCGCAGCGGTTCGGTATCGCGCCAGGTATACAGACAGTGCTGACACTGGTATACCGTCCAGACACCTTTCACCGGTGATGTTGCCATCACCTCAATATGTTCATCGGCACAACGTGGACAAATCATTTTTTCCTCCTTATTGACGTGCCGCCAGCATCGCGGTCAGTTTTTCGGCCCAGGCTTTGGTTTCAGGGAGATCCTGTACCGGCTGGCTGTAGTGACCACGGTTGTCCGGAGCGACAGGGGTGGTGGCATCAATGATCAGCTTGTCAGTGATCCCCGCCGGGCTGGAGCCGGGGTCAAGCTCCAGCACAGACATATTCGGTAGCTGCACCAGATCGCCAGCCGGATTGACCTTCGATGACAGCGCCCACATCACCTGCGGCAGGTTAAACGGATCGACGTCCTCATCCACCATAATCACCATTTTCACGTAACCCAGACCGTGTGGCGTGGTCATGGCGCGGAGCCCGACCGCACGGGCAAAACCGCCGTATCGTTTTTTGGTGGAGATAATCGCCAGCAGGCCGTGGGTGTACATGGCGTTTACCGCCTGCACTTCCGGGAATTCCGCCTTCAGCTGCTGATAGAGCGGCACGCAGGTAGCGGGCCCCATCAGATAATCAATCTCGGTCCACGGCATCCCCAGGTAGAGAGATTCGAAAATGGGTTTTGTGCGGTAAGAGACTTTATCAATGCGCACGACCGTCATGTTGCGCCCGCCGGAGTAGTGTCCGGTAAACTCACCGAATGGCCCTTCAATCTCACGTTTTCGGCCTTCAATCACCCCTTCCAGGATCACTTCCGACCCCCACGGCACATCAAAACCGGTCAGCGGAGCCGTCGCAATCGGATACGGACTTTCGCGTAGCGCACCGGCCATCTCATACTCGGATTGATCGTATTTCAGCGGCGTGGCGCCCATCAGGGTGATGATCGGATCGTTACCCAACGTAATAGCAATGGGCAGATCTTCGCCGCGCTCTTCTGCTTTATGCAGATGCAGCGCGATATCATGCATCGGCACCGGTTGCAGGCCGAGCTTACGCTTGCCCTTCACTTCCATACGGTAAATCCCGACGTTCTGCTTGCCGAAGTGATCGGGGTCGAGCGGATCGCGGGAGACAACGCACGCTTTATCGAGATAAAAGCCCCCGTCACCGTCGTTCAGGCGGAACAGCGGCAGAATGTCGAACAGGTTGATGTCTTCCCCGTCCACCGTGTTCTGCGCCCAGGCCGGATGTGCACGACGCTCTGGCGAGACGGGGAATTTGTCCCAGCGACGAATAAACTCGTCGATCTGTTTTTTCACCGGGGTATTTGCTGGCAGCCCCATCGAAATAGCGTGGTTTTGCCACGAGCCGATAGTATTCATCACCACACGGGCATCGGTGAAGCCGCGAATATTATCGAACCACAGCGCAGGCGCACCATCGCCAATGCGTCCGGTAGCGTTGGCGGCGGCCGCTAAATCCGGCTCAGCGTTTACCTCTTCCTCAATTTTCAGCAGCTGCCCTTGCTCATCAAGCGCCTGCAAGAAGCTTCTCAAATCATCAAATGCCATCTTTATTCTCCTGTGAAAAATGTTTCGCTGCCTGCAAACCTTCCCAGCGTCGGGCTTTTTTATGCTCCAGACCAAACTGGTCGAGAACGCGGGTCACGATATGCTGGGTTATGTCATCGGCGGTTTGTGGGTGGTTGTAGTACGCAGGCATAGGTGGCACCATCGCCACGCCCATGCGGGAAAGGGCAAGCATGTTCTCAAGATGGATGGTGCTGAGCGGCGTCTCACGCGGAACCAGCACCAGCTTGCGTCCCTCTTTCAGCACCACGTCTGCCGCACGCCCTACCAGCCCTTCGGCGTAGCCCGCGCGGATACCCGCCAGCGTTTTCATGCTGCACGGAATGACGATCATGCCGTCGGTGCGAAACGAGCCGGAGGAGATGGTGGCAGCATGATCGGCCGGGCTATGGACGACATCCGCCAGTGCGGCAACGTCATGCGCAGTGAAGGGCGTTTCCAGCTCAATCGTGGTTTTTGCCCACTTCGACATCACCAGATGCGTTTCAACCTCCGGCATTTCCCGCAGCGCCTGCAACAACGCCACGCCTAATGGCGCACCCGTCGCGCCCGTCATTCCCACAATCAATCTCATTCAGCACCTCAATTAGTTTGTTCGTATACGAACATATTAACTAAACTACGCCTCGATCCTGCTGCTGACAAGATCGTTCGCATACGATCACACTATTCGCTAAAAAAACTCTCGCGTTAAAATTCAGCCCGAGAGCGGCTATCATAGAGGGAGTATTTTTCCGTCGGAGTGTCCATGGAGTTAAGACAAGAAGCTTTTCACCTGCTACGTCAGCTTTTTCAACAGCATACCGCCCAGTGGCAACACGCATTGCCCGAACTGACCAAACCACAATATGCGGTGATGCGGTCAATTGCTGAAAATCCTGGCATTGAGCAGGTTGCCCTGACTGAAGTCGCGGTGAGCACCAAAGCGACGCTGGCAGAAATGCTGAGCCGCATGGAAGCACGCGGCCTGGTCAGGCGCGAGCACGATCCGGCGGACAAACGCCGTCGGTTTGTCTTTCTGACGGCCGAAGGTGAGGCCCTGCTTGAGAGCAGTAAACCGATTGGAAATGAGGTGGATGAGGCGTTTTTAGGGCGCCTTAACGGCGCGGAACGAGAGCAATTTTCAGCGCTCATTAAAAAGATGATGCAGGGTTAAGTAACCCTGACGCGCATAAAATCAATAAATGTTCGCACTTTCGCGGGCACATGCCGGGCATCGGGATAAACAGCATAGATGCCCTGCTGAGCAAACGTGTACTCCGGTAACAGCGAGACCAGCTTCCCTGCATCCAGTGCGTTACGCACCAGCCACTCCGGCAACAGCGCCACGCCACATCCCGCGAGGGCAAAAGCCATCAACGCCTGGGCACTGTCTGCATACAGGCGCGGCGCTTTTCTGATCTCAAAGGAAACCGGATGCCGATCAACGCCTCTCACCTGCCAGCGCAGCGGCGACGTTAAACGCTCGTGAATGATCCAGTCCGCTTCCGCCAGCTGCTCCAGCGAGTCAACCGGATGGTTTGCCAGCCAGCATGGCGTCGCCACGGGCAGGATGGTGAAGGAGGTCATCAACGCGGCGTGGTAGCGCGAATCTGCAAGCGTGCCGAGCCGGATAGCGACATCGAAGCGCTCGGCGATAAGATCGGCATGCAAAGAGGACGAGACATGCCGCACGCGGAGATCAGGGTGCAGCTGGCTAAACTCAGCCAGCAAAGGCACCACCACCTGCGAGCCATACTCGGGCGTGGTGGTGATCCGCAGTTCTCCCGTCAGCCCGGCGTGGTTGGCGCGAACATCATCCTGCAATCGCTCTGCATCCCGTAACAGCATCACGCTTCGTTGATGAAAGAGCTTCCCCGCTTCGGTCAGCGTCAGGCGTCGGGTGGTTCGCAGCAACAGGGTGACGCCCAGCTCCTCTTCAAGCTGACGAATATGAAAGCTGACCACCGCTTTTGTCAGCCCCATCGCCTCCGCCGCGGCGGTGAAACTGCCGGTGTCCGCTACGGCGATAAACATCGCCGTACGCTGTAAATTAAGCATCGCTTGCCTGGTTAACTGTCAAAATAATGTTGACAGTATATCGTCCTTTGTCGCGTTTATCCGTAACGCGCGGGCCGATACGATACGCCACCTCACCGGAGGAACTTCCATGACGTATCGCAGCAAAATCGCCGTCGTCTTTCTGCTCGGCTTTTTCCTTGATTTGATAAACATGTTTATTGCCAGCGTCGCCTTTCCGGCGATGGCTCACGCATTCAATACCACACCTTCCGCGCTTGCCTGGGTAAGTAACGGATACATTGCCGGGCTGACGTTAGTCATCCCATTCAGCAGTATTCTGACGCGCCGCGTCGGGCCGAAGCGCGTTATTCTGCTCTCACTGCTTCTCTTTAGCGCGGCCTCCGTTGCGGCGGGTCTCTCATCTTCGCTGGAAAGTTTGATTGCCTGGCGCGTCGTGCAGGGCGCCGGAGGGGGTTTACTGATCCCGGTTGGTCAGGCGCTGACCTGGAAACAGTTTAAGCCTCATGAGCGGGCCAGACTCACCTCGGCGGTGATGCTGGTCGCGCTGCTTGCCCCCGCCTGCTCACCGGCTGTGGGCGGCATGCTGGTTCAGACATTCACCTGGCGCTGGATATTTTTTGCCACCCTGCCCGTCGCCATTGTCACCTTTGTTTTGGCCTGCGCGTGGCTTAAAACAGAACCGTCACCGATAAACACCACCAGAATAGTAAACCTGTCTTTGCTGACGGATCCGCTGTTGCGCTTATCCATGCTTATCTATGTATGCGTACCCGGCATCTTTATTGGCGTGAACGTAACGGGCATGTATTACCTTCAGAGCGAGGCCAATATGACGCCCACCGCAACGGGCATGCTTATGCTGCCGTGGTCTGTGGCATCGTTTTTGGCTATCACCGCGACAGGACGCTATTTCAACCGTATCGGCCCGCGGCCGCTGGTGGTCATCGGTTGCCTTTTGCAGGCAACGGGCATTCTGCTTTTAATCAACGTCGGCCCGGCTATGCTGTTACCTGCCGTTGCGTTTGCGTTAATGGGTGCGGGGGGAAGCCTTTGCAGCAGTACGGCTCAGAGCAGCGCGTTTTTGACAACGCGGCGGGAAGATATGCCTGATGCCAGTGCGCTATGGAATCTGAATCGTCAGTTGAGCTTTTTTGCGGGTACCCTGCTGCTGGCGCAGGCGCTGAGCTTCATGCAAGCTTATTTTACGCCGCTGGCCGCCTGGCACGGGATGTTTATTTTTGCCGCAGTTATCACTCTGCTGCCCGTACTGTACGTCTACCGTCTTAATAACACGCAGTTACTTGCGCAACTGCAACAGGAGCAACCATGACTCATTTCGAACAAGAGATCCTCGACATCCACGTCGCCCTTGAAAACTGGTTAGGTGCAGGCGAAGGCGATCGGGACACCCTGCTCGCCCGTTTTCGTCCGGATTTTCTGATGGTTCCACCGAGTGGCACCCATTTAGATCATCACGCTCTGGCCAAATTTTTATATGCGCAGCGGGGAACCCGACCCGGGCTCAGGATCGGCATTGATGCGCTAACGACGCTTCAGACATGGGACAACGGCGCGGTGCTCCATTACCGGGAGACGCAAACCCGGCCTGGCCAGCCCGTCAACGTGCGCTGGTCAACCGCGGTGCTTAATCAGGAAGGGGATAACATCACCTGGCGTTTGCTGCACGAAACGGCGCAATCGTAAGGCATAAAAAAGGCCCGTCTCACGACGGGCCTTTTCTGACGAATGGTTGCTTACTCGCGGAACAGCGCTTCGATATTCAGACCTTGCCCTTGCAGGATTTCACGCAGGCGGCGTAGCCCTTCAACCTGAATCTGACGAACACGTTCACGGGTCAGGCCAATCTCACGGCCGACATCTTCCAGTGTCGCAGCTTCATACCCCAGTAAACCGAAACGACGTGCCAGCACTTCACGCTGTTTGGCGTTCAGTTCGAACAGCCATTTGACGATGCTCTGTTTCATATCATCGTCCTGCGTGGTGTCTTCCGGGCCGTTGTCTTTTTCATCGGCCAGGATGTCCAGCAGCGCTTTTTCGGAGTCACCACCCAGCGGGGTGTCAACCGAGGTAATGCGCTCGTTGAGACGCAGCATACGGCTTACGTCATCAACCGGTTTGTCGAGTTGCTCTGCGATCTCTTCCGCACTTGGCTCGTGGTCCAGTTTATGGGACAACTCGCGCGCGGTACGCAGATAAACATTCAACTCTTTGACGATGTGGATCGGCAGTCGAATCGTACGGGTCTGGTTCATAATAGCCCGTTCGATGGTCTGACGAATCCACCAGGTCGCGTAGGTTGAGAAACGGAACCCGCGTTCCGGGTCAAACTTCTCAACTGCGCGGATGAGACCTAAGTTGCCCTCTTCAATCAGATCCAGCAGAGCCAGACCACGATTGCCGTAACGGCGGGCAATTTTCACGACCAGTCGCAGGTTACTTTCGATCATGCGACGACGCGAGGCAACATCACCACGCAAAGCACGACGTGCGAAATAGACTTCTTCTTCGGCCGTTAGCAGTGGGGAGTAACCAATCTCCCCAAGGTAAAGCTGAGTCGCGTCCAGCACACGCTGTGTGGCACCCTGCGATAACAGCTCTTCTTCAGCCAAATCGTTATCACTGGGTTCCTCTTCTACTAAGGCTTTTTCGTCAAAAGCCTCTGATCCGTTCTCATCAAATTCCGCGTCTTCATTTAAATCATGAACTTTCAGCGTATTCTGACTCATAAAGGTGGCTCCTACCCGTGATCCCTGGACGAGACACCCTGGCTGGCATGCCCCGTCAATTTATCGCTGCGGTAAATATTGCAGCGGGTTTACGGATTTCCCCTTGTAACGAATTTCAAAATGCAAGCGTGTAGAACTGGTTCCGGTGCTACCCATGGTAGCGATTTTTTGCCCCGCCTTAACTTCTTGTTGTTCCCGGACCAGCATAGTGTCGTTATGGGCGTAGGCACTCAGGTAATCATCGTTATGTTTGATGATAATAAGATTACCGTAACCGCGCAGTGCGTTACCGGCATAGACAACGCGTCCGTCTGCGGTCGCGATGATTGCCTGTCCTTTACTGCCTGCGATATCGATCCCTTTGTTGCCCCCCTCAGAGGTAGCGAAGTTCTCGATAATCTTGCCGTCAGTTGGCCAGCGCCAGGTGGTGATTGACGAGCTGGCATTCTGACTGCTTGCAGTCGGTACAGTAGAGCTAACCACAGGTGCCGTAGTCGGTGCTGTGACAACAGTCGCAGTACCTTTATTATTCGGCAACATTTTGTTAGCACTCTGATCACCTGAATCCTCAGAATACGTAATTACAGGTTGTGAAGCAACCACCGTGGTGGTTTTTTGTGCAGGAGTAACGCTGTTATTTTGCGCAGTTACGTCGGCCGCTGAAACGGTGTTGCCTGGCGTAAGCGGTGTCCCCGTCGCGTTGCCAACCTGAAGCGTTTGCCCGACTTCCAGAGCATACGGGGCCTGGACGTTGTTTCGCTGTGCAAGATCGCGGAAATCGTTCCCGGTGATCCAGGCAATATAGAACAGCGTATCGCCGCGCTTCACGGTATAGGTGCTGCCGCCGGTATAGCTACCTTTCGGAATGTTCCCATACTTACGGTTATACACTATGCGGCCATTTTCAGTCTGAACAGGCTGTTCCACTGCCTGAATCTGCGTAGGCTGCGTAACTGGACGCTGAACCGGCTGGATCTGCGGAGTTTGCTGCGCCGTTGAGGTGCCCATTTTAGGCGGAGGGGTGATCAACATTCCGCTGGACGTGTTACCCGAGCCGCTGGTTCCATTAACGGAACTGACGGGCGCAGGCGCGTTATTTGAACTTGTACAGCCTGCCAGCCAGAGCGAAACCAGTGATAATGCCGCAACACGGCTGATGGTGAATTTTGGGCTTCCCGCGCTCATTTATCCCCCAGGAATGTGTTAACTACCAGTGACTTAAAAATAACCGTGATGGCACGAATCTATCGCGCCACACCATACGCTGAATTTGCCTTAATAACCCTGGAAAAATCCGAGTCTCAGGCCAGTTCACCCTTAACCAGGGGCACAAAGCGCACGGCTTCCACGGTATCGATAATAAACTCGCCGCCGCGTCGACGAACGCGCTTCAAAAGCTGCTGCTCATCGCCGACGGGCAATACAAGAATGCCACCCTCGTCCAGCTGCGAAAGAAGCGCAGTGGGGATTTCAGGTGGCGCTGCCGTGACAATGATGGCGTCAAACGGGGCGCGAGCCTGCCAACCCTGCCATCCATCGCCGTGGCGTGTCGATACATTATGTAAATCAAGCTGTTTCAGGCGACGGCGCGCCTGCCACTGCAACCCTTTAATCCGTTCCACCGAACAGACATGGTGCACAAGGTGAGCCAGGATCGCGGTTTGATACCCTGAACCGGTGCCAATTTCCAGCACCCGGGACTCTGGCGTTAGCTCCAGAAGCTCCGTCATACGCGCCACCATGTAGGGCTGCGAAATCGTCTGGCCTTGCCCAATGGGCAGCGCCACGTTTTCCCACGCTTTGTGTTCAAACGCCTCATCTACAAACTTCTCACGGGGAACCTGGGCAAGCGCGTTCAGCACCTGCTCGTTGGCGATCCCCTGTGCGCGTAATTGTTCCAGAAGAGTTTGTACACGTTTACTTACCATTGCGCGTTCACTCCGACCCGCTCTAACCAGTCCGACACCACATCATGCGCGCTATAAGCGGTTAAATCTACGTGCAACGGCGTAACGGAAACGTACCCTTCATCCACCGCAGCGAAGTCGGTGTCTGGTCCGGCATCGCATTTAGCTCCCGGCGGGCCGATCCAGTACAGGGTATTGCCGCGCGGATCCTGCTGGGGAATAACCTGATCGGCAGGATGGCGACTGCCACAGCGCGTCACGCGGATCCCTTTGATCTCGTCCAGCGGGAGGTCCGGCACGTTAATATTGAGGATACGTCCGGTACGCAGCGGCTCGCGGCCAAGCGCACGGAGAATGGAGCAGGTCACCGCGGCGGCTGTGTCATAGTGGGTGTGACCGTTTAACGAGACCGCCAGCGCCGGAAACCCCAGGTGACGCCCTTCCATCGCCGCAGCCACGGTGCCGGAGTAAATCACATCATCGCCAAGATTTGGCCCGGCATTGATGCCGGAGACCACAACGTCCGGCCGCGGGCGCATCAGCGCGTTCACGCCCAGAAACACGCAGTCGGTCGGCGTCCCCATCTGGACGGCAATATCGCCATTCTCAAAGGTAAAGGTGCGAAGTGAAGACTCCAGCGTCAATGAGTTAGACGCGCCACTGCGGTTACGATCGGGAGCCACGACCTGCACATCCGCAAATTCGCGGAGGTGTTTCGCCAGCGTCTGAATACCTGGCGCATGGATCCCGTCATCGTTACTCAGCAATATTCGCATAATCACCCGACGTGTTGATAAGTTCCCTGACAACACTGGTGGCAAAGCTACCTGCCGGCAGCCAGAAGCGTAACTCGACGGTTACGTCATCCCACCAGTTCCAGCTCAGCTGTTGCGGGTAGAGGAGCATCGCACGACGTGCCGCCTCGACCTTTTCCCGCACCAGCAACGATTGTAATTCTGGCGCATCCGCCACCGCTGACTGCTCAGCGGCCAGCGCCTCGCCCTGGGTTCCCCAGTCGCCTGAACCCGGCAAGGCGGCGGTAATCATCAGCGTTTTAGCGTCCACGCGCGACTGGACATCGGCCATCTCTTCGGCCGTTGCCACAAACCAGCTTCCGCGTCCCGCTAATTGTAGCGCATCGCCGACAACAACTTGATTCGCGTCCGGTTTTTTCAGTCGCTCGCTCACAATCTGATTAAACAACGCACTGCGGGCCGCCGACAACCAAAAACTGCGTTTATTACGATCGCGCACCGGTGCACCGCTTTGCGCCCAGCGCAGCGCGCCCAGCAGGTTGCTGCCACCGATACCAAAGCGCTGAGCGCCGAAATAGTTTGGTACGCCGCGTTCGTTAATGGCCTTCAGGCGTTTTTCAACGTCCTCGCGTTCGGTCACTTCGCGCAACACCAGGGTAAAGGCATTACCTTTCAGTGCGCCCAGACGCAATTTGCGTTTATGGCGGGCGTACTCCAGTACCTTACAGCCCTCAAGCTCAAATTTGCTTAAATCGGGCATGGCATTGCCGGGCACGCGGGCGCAAAGCCACTGTTCGGTCACGGCATGTTTATCTTTTTGACCGGCAAAGCTCACTTCGCGGGCGTGAATATTGAGGAATTTTGCCAGCGCGTCCGCCACGAAGCGGGTGTTGCAGCCGTTTTTCAGAATGCGCACCAGGATGTGCTCGCCTTCGCCGTCCGGCTCAAAACCCAGATCTTCCACTACCACGAAATCTTCAGGGTTGGCTTTCAGCAGACCCTTGCCCTGCGGTTTACCGTGCAGATACGTCAGATTGTCGAAATCCGTCATTTGGCCGCCTTCACCAGCAGCGCCACGGCTTCACAGGCAATGCCTTCGCCACGACCGGTAAAGCCCAGCTTCTCCGTGGTGGTCGCTTTGACGTTGACGTCGTCCATATGGCAACCCAGATCTTCAGCGATAAACACGCGCATCTGAGGGATGTGCGGCAGCATCTTTGGTGCCTGAGCAATGATCGTCACATCAACGTTGCCGAGGGTGTAGCCTTTGGCCTGAATACGACGCCAGGCTTCGCGCAGCAGTTCGCGGCTGTCTGCGCCTTTAAAAGCAGGATCGGTGTCCGGGAACAGTTTGCCAATGTCGCCCAGCGCGGCGGCACCCAGCAGCGCGTCGGTCAGCGCATGCAGCGCCACGTCGCCATCAGAATGCGCCAGCAGACCTTTTTCGTAAGGAATGCGCACGCCGCCAATGATAATTGGGCCAACGCCGCCAAAGGCGTGTACATCAAAACCGTGTCCAATACGCATTATGCCTTCTCCTGAGGGGTCGTACGGGTAAGATAAAATTCCGCGAGCTGTAAGTCTTCCGGGCGCGTCACTTTTATATTATCAGCGCGTCCTTCAACAAGCGTGGGGTGGAAACCGCAATACTCCAGCGCCGAGGCTTCGTCCGTAATGGTCGCACCTTCTTTAAGCGCTCGCGTTAAGCAGTCGTGGAGTAATTCGCGGGGAAAAAATTGTGGCGTCAGCGCGTGCCATAGATCGACGCGCTCGACGGTGTGGGCAATCGCCGGTTTACCCGGTTCGGCACGCTTCATGGTGTCACGCACCGGGGCGGCCAGAATGCCGCCCACTTTACTGGTTTCACTCAGGGCCAGCAGACGCGACAGATCGTCGTGATGCAGACAGGGACGCGCGGCATCGTGCACCAGCACCCACTGCGCGTTCCCGGCAGCCTGAATGCCCGCCAGAACGGAGTCAGCCCGCTCTGCGCCGCCGTCAACGACGGTAATCTGAGGATGATTCGCCAGCGGGAGCTGCGCAAAACGTGCATCGCCGGGGCTGATGGCAATAACAACGCGTTTCACCCGGGCATGCGCCAGCAGCGCCGCCACGGCGTGCTCGAGGATCGTTTTATCGCCTATTGAGAGATACTGCTTAGGACATTCTGTCTGCATACGCCGGCCAAAACCTGCGGCCGGCACCACGGCACAGACGTCCGAAAAAGTTGCTGCCATGTCGTAATCCTGGGCCTGATTATCGATTGTTTTGTGCGGAGCCCTGATTGCGTTTAGACGCATCCGGAACCAGGCGATAAAACGTTTCGCCCGGCTTAGTCATACTAAGTTCATTGCGTGCGCGCTCCTCAATCGCCTCCTGGCCGCCATTGAGGTCATCAATTTCAGCAAAAAGTTGATCGTTACGCGCTTTAAGTTTGGCGTTTGTCGCCTGCTGTGCCGCGACGTCATCGCTCACCCGGCTGTAGTCGTGCAGTCCGTTTTTGCCGAACCACAGCGAATATTGCAGCCAGACCAGCAAAGCCAGCAACAGCAGCGTTAGTTTACCCATCCTGCCCCCTGAAAAAACGGCATCATCATCCCATAACTTTCCGCTGGACTCTACTGCGGGGTTTTAATTATGCCGTAAGTTAGCCCATCAGCCATAAAAACAGCAGGCCAAAGATGACCACAACGGTGGCGATAGTGATGAGCGTACTATACAGGAGCTTGCCGTTGAAAAGGGAGTGCAGCGCCACGCCCACCACAACCGCAACGGGCATCAGCGCGAGGAAGAAAGGCCAGGTATAGAGGAAGAAAAAGAGGGTGTTTCCACCGTAGATCAAGAACGGGATACCCAGCGCCAGTAGCCACGAAACAAAGCCGACAATCGCCCCAGGGAAGGACCAGGTCGTCTCGTCGTCGGTCGTTAACGGTTCCGACCCGGTGGTAATCATGTAGTTTTCACTGTTGCGCATAGCTAATCCTGTGACCGTGACTCATCGCTCGGGAAGACAGCTCCCGAACGATACCGTCTCAGGATCTGATAATATCGTCCCGTCTGAGCAGGTCTAATAATTGGCTTACTAAATTTGTTACCAATTGTTGACCTTCCAGATGAATCTCAGGGGATTCAGGCGCTTCGTAAACCGAGTCAATACCGGTGAAGTTTCGCAGCTCTCCCGCGCGGGCTTTTTTATACAGCCCTTTCGGATCGCGCGCTTCGCAGATTGCCAGCGGCGTATCCACAAACACTTCAATGAAGCGATTCCGGCCAACGCGCTCACGCACCATCTGACGTTCGGCGCGGTGCGGTGAGATAAACGCCGTCAGCACCACCAGCCCGGCATCCGCCATCAGGCTGGCGACTTCTCCCACCCGGCGAATGTTCTCTTTACGGTCTTCATCGCTGAACCCTAAATCGCTGCACAGTCCGTGACGCACGTTGTCGCCGTCCAGCAGGTAGGTGCTCACTCCCTGCTGATGCAGCGCTTCTTCCAGCGCGCCTGCCACCGTGGATTTACCGGAGCCAGACAGCCCGGTAAACCACAGCACAACCCCACGGTGACCGTGGAGCTGTTCGCGCTGGGCGACGGTGACCGGATGAGGATGCCAGACGACGTTCTCATCATGGGCAGCCATTACTTGCCTCCCAGCAAATCGCGTGCGCCCCAGTGCGGGAAGTGTTTACGCACCAGCGCATTCAGCTCAAGTTCAAACGCGCTGAACTCAGAGGCCACGGTAGCCTGCGCGTTTGGCTCACGGACCATCCCGGCGCCGACGGTGACGTTGGTCAGGCGGTCGATAAAGATCAGCCCGCCCGTCACCGGATTCTGCTGATACGGATCCAGCACCAGCGGCTCGTCGAAGGTCAGATCCACCAGACCGATGCCGTTCAGCGGTAGCTCGCTCACGTCACGGTGGGTCAGGTTGTTGATGTCCACCTGGAACTGAATGCCGTCCACGCGGGCGCGGGTTTTCTTGCCGGCAATTTTAATGTCATAGCTCTGGCCTGCGGTCAGGGGCTGTTCCGCCATCCACACCACGTCCACGGATGCGCCCTGCACCGCCGCCAGCGTTTCCTGCGCGTCGACCAGCAGATCGCCGCGGCTGATGTCAATCTCGTCTTTTAGCACCAGGGTTACCGCTTCACCTGCCCCTGCTTCGTCCAGATCGCCATCAAAGGTGACGATACGGGCAATGGTCGATTCCACGCCGGACGGCAGCACTTTCACGCGCTGGCCCACGTTGACCGAGCCGGACGCAAGGGTGCCGGAGAAGCCGCGGAAATCGAGGTTCGGACGGTTTACGTACTGCACCGGGAAGCGCATCGGCTGGGTCTCAACCACGCGCTGAATTTCAACGGTTTCCAGCACCTCCAGCAGCGTCGGGCCGCTGTACCACGGCATGTTCGCGCTCTGAGAGGCGACGTTATCCCCTTCCAGCGCCGACAGCGGCACAAAGCGAATATCGAGGTTGCCCGGCAGCTGTTCAGCAAAGGTCAGGTAGCTCTGGCGGATCTCGTCGAATCGCGCTTCGCTGTAGTCCACCAGATCCATTTTGTTCACCGCCACCACCAGGTGTTTGATCCCCAGCAGCGTAGAGATAAAGCTGTGACGACGCGTCTGATCCAGCACGCCTTTACGGGCGTCCATCAGCAGGATCGCCAGGTCACAGGTGGACGCGCCGGTCGCCATGTTACGGGTGTACTGCTCATGCCCCGGGGTGTCGGCGATAATAAATTTGCGCTTTTCGGTAGAGAAGTAGCGATAGGCGACATCAATGGTAATGCCCTGCTCGCGCTCCGCCTGCAAGCCGTCCACCAGCAGCGCCAGGTCGAGTTTTTCGCCCTGGGTGCCGTGGCGTTTACTGTCATTGTGCAGGGAAGAGAGCTGATCTTCGTAAATTTGTCGCGTGTCGTGCAGCAGACGACCAATCAGGGTACTTTTCCCGTCATCAACGCTGCCGCAGGTCAGGAAACGCAGCAGACTTTTGTACTGTTGGGCGTGCAGATAAGCTTCTACGCCGCCTTCATCGGCAATTTGTTGGGCAATAGTCGTATTCATGGCGGCTCCTTAGAAATAACCCTGACGTTTCTTCAGCTCCATGGAGCCTGCCTGGTCGCGGTCAATCACGCGGCCCTGTCGCTCACTGGTGGTCGACACCAGCATCTCCTCGATGATCTCCGGCAGCGTCTGCGCACTGGATTCCACCGCGCCGGTCAACGGCCAGCAGCCGAGAGTACGGAAACGGACCATCTGTTTTTTGATCACTTCACCCGGCTGTAAATCAATGCGATCGTCGTCGATCATCATCAGCATGCCGTCGCGCTCCAGGACCGGGCGCTCTGCTGCCAGATACAGCGGAACGATCTCAATATTTTCCAGATAGATGTACTGCCAGATATCCAGCTCGGTCCAGTTGGAGAGCGGGAAGACGCGAATGCTTTCGCCCTTGTTTATCTGGCCGTTGTAGTTGTGCCACAGCTCCGGACGCTGGTTTTTCGGGTCCCAGCGGTGGAAGCGGTCGCGGAAAGAGTAGATTCGCTCTTTGGCGCGGGATTTCTCTTCGTCACGCCGCGCGCCGCCGAAGGCCGCATCAAAACCGTATTTATTCAGCGCCTGCTTCAGCCCTTCGGTTTTCATGATATCGGTATGCTTGGCGCTGCCGTGCACGAACGGGTTGATGCCCATCGCCACCCCTTCCGGGTTTTTGTGCACCAGCAGCTCGCAGCCGTAGGCTTTGGCGGTACGGTCACGAAACTCGTACATCTCGCGGAATTTCCAGCCGGTATCCACATGCAGCAGCGGGAACGGCAGCGTTCCCGGATAAAACGCTTTACGCGCCAGGTGCAGCATGACGCTGGAATCTTTACCGATGGAGTACATCATCACCGGGTTAGAGAACTCGGCGGCCACTTCGCGGATAATATGGATACTTTCCGCTTCGAGCTGCCGCAGGTGAGTAAGTCGTTTTTGGTCCATAACCGTTCCTTAAGCCAAATTTACAACAGAAGCGCCGAAGCCTTCTGTGTCGGTTGTGTGTTGGAACCAGGCGAGCGAGCTGTGCAACTGCACCACTTCTCCCACCACGATCAGGGCGGGCATCGGGGCGTCTTTCGCCAGGGTTGCAAGGTCTTGTAAAGTGCCGATGGCGACATGCTGATCGACGCGTGTCCCGCGGGAGATCACTGCTACCGGCGTCGTCGCATCGCGACCGTGCTGAATAAGCTGTTCGCTGATGTCTGCCGCTTTCATCGTGCCCATATAAATCGCCAGCGTTTGTCGGCTCTGGGCGAGATGCGACCAGTCAAACGGCGTGCTGTCGGCTTTATAATGCCCGGTCACAAAGGTCACGCTCTGGGCGTAATCACGATGGGTCAGCGGAATACCGGCGTAGGCCGTGACGGCAGACGCCGCCGTAATACCGGGGACCACCTGGAACGGGACGCCCGCTTCGGCTGCCGCCTGCAACTCCTCGCCACCACGGCCGAAGATAAACGGGTCGCCCCCTTTCAGGCGCACCACGGTCTTGCCCGCTTTCGCGGCGGCAATCAGCATTTGATTGGTGTCGTGCTGCGGCACGGAGTGCTCGCCGGCACGTTTGCCGACGCAAATTTGCTCCGCGTCACGTCGGATCAGTTCGCGAATACCGTCGGTGACCAGATGGTCGTAGAACACGACATCCGCATCCTGAAGAACCTGGAGGCCACGCAGCGTGAGCAGCCCGGCATCGCCCGGCCCGGCGCCCACCAGAATGATCTCCCCGCCCGTACTGCCGGGGTTATCCAGTTCGTCCTCGAGAATTTGTTGCGCCGCCGTCTCGTTACCGGCATGCATCAGGCTGGCAAAGCGGCCGCGAAACACACGCTCCCAGAAGCGACGGCGTTCCGTCACGCTGGTCAGACGCGTTTTAAGGTGGTTGCGCCAGTAGCTGGCCTTCTCCGCCATGCGCCCGAGGCTGGTCGGCAGCAGCGCTTCGATTTTTTCCCGCAGCACGCGCGCCAGCACCGGTGCGGTGCCGCCGGAGGAGATCGCCACCAGCAGCGGCGAGCGGTCAACAATCGACGGGAAGATAAACGAGCACAGCGGCTGGTCGTCTACCACGTTCACCAGACGGTGACGGGCCTGGGCTGCGGCGGAGATTCGGCTGTTGAGCGCCCGATCTTCGGTTGCCGCAATCACCAGTACCACGCTGTCGATCTGAGACTCTGCAAAATCCGCCTCTGCAACGATCTGCACCTGCGCCCCGGCGCGTTGCAGGAAGGCGATTTTGCGATCGGCAATTTCACCCGTCCCGACAACCAATACCGGTCGGTCTTTTAAGGCAGCAAAAAGGGGGAGATAGTCCACAGGCAACAACTCACTAACAACCACGAATAAAGGGACTATAGGGGGCGGCTTAGATCGAATGAAATTACGAATTGGAATGAGTAGTTACTCAATGGAATAACGCAGTGGAAAAGCAAATATCAAAAAGTGCTTAACACGCGAAATTTCGGGCATTTAAGAGCAATTCAAATTGTGTCTACCCGATCACAGTTTCATACTATGCGGGTTAAAATTTTGCTCTGTTTTTAAGGACTCACTATGTTTTCCGCAATGCGCCACCGATTCGTTGCCCTGGCGCTCGGCGTTTGCTTTATCCTTCCGGCTCAGGCAAAAAATCCATCTTACGGTGAAATAGCCAGTATGCAGGCGCGGCATATTGCGACGGTCTTTCCGGGCCGTATGACCGGAACCCCAGCCGAGATGCTCTCGGCAGACTATATTCGTCAGCAGTTTGCGGATATGGGCTATGAAAGCGACATTCGCGCTTTCCACAGCCGCTACATCTATACCACTCGCAATAAAACGCAAAACTGGCATAACGTAACTGGCAGCACGGTTATTGCAGCGCACGAAGGAAAGGCGGCTGAGCAGATTATTATTATGGCGCACCTTGATACCTACACGCCGTTGAGCGATGCCGATGTCGATAATAATCTCGGCGGGCTGACGCTTCAGGGACTGGATGATAATGCGGCGGGTCTGGGCGTGATGCTTGAGCTGGCCGAACGCCTGAAGAATATTCCGACGAAATACAGCATTCGCTTTGTTGCGACCAGCGGCGAAGAAGAAGGAAAACTCGGCGCTGAGAATCTCCTTAAGCGCATGACCGCTGAGGAGAAGAAAAATACGTTGCTGGTGATTAACCTCGATAATCTGATCGTGGGAGATAAGCTCTATTTTAATAGCGGACAGAGCACGCCGAGCAGCGTACGTAAACTCACCCGCGACCGCGCGCTGGCGCTTGCCCGCACGCATGGCGTCTATGCCGCGACAAATCCGGGCGGTAACCCCGATTATCCCAAAGGCACGGGCTGCTGTAATGACGGTGAAGTGTTTGATAAGGCGGGCATTCCGGTGCTGTACGTCGAGGCGACTAACTGGGCGCTGGGCAAAAAAGATGGCTATCAGCAGCGCGCTAAATCGAAGGCGTTCCCAAACGGGACCAGCTGGCATGACGTGCGGCTGGATAACCAGCAGCACATTGATAAAACGCTGCCGCAGCGGATTGAGCACCGCAGCCGGGATGTCGTGAAAGTGATGCTGCCGCTGGTGAAGGAGCTGGCGAAAGCGGGGAAAGCCTGATGTCGTTAAGCCCGGTGGCGGCTACGCCTTACCGGGCCTACGTTTTGTGCCGTTGTAGGCCTGGTAAGCGCAGCGCCACCGGGCGAAAAAACATTACCCTTCGTGCAGCCCGCACTCGCGCTTCAGCCCAAAGAATCGCGTCTCTTCTTCCGCCATTCCCGGTTCCCATTTACGCGTGGTGTGGGTGTCGCCTACCGACAGGTAGCCTTGATCCCACAGCGGATGGTACTTCAGCCCGTGCTTTTGCAGATACTGGTACACCGTGCGGTTATCCCAGTCGATGATCGGCAGCACTTTGAACACGCCGCGCTGCACCGCCAGCACCGGCAGCGTTGCCCGGCTACCGGACTGCTCGCGGCGCAGGCCCGCGAACCAGGTCTGAGCGTTCAACTCTTTCAGCGCCCGGTTCATCGGCTCGACCTTGTTGATCTCATTGTATTTCTCGATGCCCTCAACGCCCTGCTCCCACAGCTTGCCGTAACGCGCCTCCTGCCAGGCCGCGCTTTCGGTTGCGCGATAAACCTTCAGGTTCAGCTTGAGCTTGTCCGTCAGCTCGTCGATAAACTGATAGGTCTCCGGGAACAGATAGCCGGTATCGGTGAGGATCACCGGAATGTCCGGACGGATCTGATTCACCAGATGCAGACTGACCGCCGCCTGAATGCCAAAGCTCGACGAAAGCACATAGTCTCCCGGCAGGTTTTCCAGCGCCCACGCCACGCGCCCTTCGGCGTCGAGTTTTTCCAGTTGGGCGTTGGTTTCTGCCAGGGCCAGAATGCGTTCGACTTTTGGCAGCTCATTAAGGGCGTTTAGATCGAGTACGGACATAAGAACCTCGTTTGCCTGTTTTGCCGGGCGGCACTGCGTTTGCCCGGCCTACAAAAGCGGTGAAACCGCCGGGATGTTATTCCCAGAAATCCCTTGCGGGATCGAGCACCGGGCGAATGATGCCCGCACGTACCGTAAAGTCGCCGAAGCCTTCACCCGCTTCGCGCTCTTTCGCCCAGCGTCCGATAAGCACGTCGAGGGAATCGAGAATTTCCGGCTCGGTGATGTTCTCGCGGAACATACGCGGAATACGTGTCCCGATACGGTTACCGCCCAGGTGCAGGTTATAGCGACCCGGCGCTTTCCCTACCAGACCGATTTCGGCCAGCATCGCGCGGCCGCAGCCGTTCGGACAGCCCGTCACACGCATAACAATATGCTCGTCCGGAATACCGTGTTTTTCCAGAATAGCCTCCACTTTATCAGTGAAGGACGGCAGGAATCGCTCGGCTTCGGCCATCGCCAGCGGACAGGTCGGGAACGACACGCAGGCCATTGAGTTTTCACGCTGCGCACTCACCGCATTCATCAACCCGTGCTCGCGGGCCAGCTCTTCAATTCTCGCCTTATCGCTTTCCGGCACGCTGGCGACGATCAGGTTCTGGTTGGCGGTAATACGGAACTCGCCTTTGTGGATCTTCGCGATTTCCAGCAGGCCGGTTTTCAGCGGACGGCCCGGATAATCCAGAATACGGCCATTTTCAATGAACAGCGTCAGGTGCCAGTTATTGTCGATGCCTTTCACCCAGCCGATGCGATCGCCGCGACCGGTGAATTCGTAAGGGCGGATCGGCTCAAATTTGATCCCCGCACGACGCTCCACTTCCTCTTTGAACGTCTCGACGCCTACGCGCTCAAGGGTGTATTTGGTTTTCGCGTTTTTACGATCGGTACGGTTACCCCAGTCGCGCTGGGTCGTGACCACCGCCTCTGCCACGGCCAGCGTGTGCTCCAGCGGCAGGAAGCCGAACTCGCTCGCGGTGCGGGCGTAGGTTTTCTTATTACCGTGCTCGATGGACAAACCGCCGCCCACCAGCAGGTTAAAGCCGACCAGCTTGCCGTTTTCGGCAATCGCCACGAAGTTCATGTCGTTGGCGTGCAGGTCGATATCGTTCTGCGGCGGGATCACCACCGTGGTTTTAAACTTACGCGGCAGGTAGGTCTGGCCGAGGATCGGCTCTTCATCGGTGGTGGCGACTTTCTCCTGATCGAGCCAGATCTCCGCATAGGCGCGGGTACGTGGCAGCAGATGTTCGGAGATTTTTTTCGCCCACTCGTACGCTTCGGCGTGCAGCTCAGATTCGTACGGGTTCGAGGTGCAGAGCACGTTACGGTTCATGTCGTTGGCAGTCGCCAGCGCGTCCAGACCCACGGAGTGCAGCATCTGGTGCACCGGCTTGACGTTCTTCTTCAGAATGCCGTGGAACTGGAAGGTCTGACGGTTGGTCAGACGAATGCTGCCGTAGATTGTGTTTTCACCGGCAAACTTGTCGATCGCCTGCCACTGTTTCGTAGTGATTACCCCGCCCGGCAGACGACAGCGCAGCAGCATCGCGTGACGCGGCTCCAGCTTCTGTTCGGCACGCTCGGCGCGGATATCGCGGTCGTCCTGTTGGTACATACCGTGGAAACGGATCAGCAGGAAGTTGTCGCCTTTGAAACCGCCGGTCAGGCCGTCATTTAAATCTTCGGCAATGGTACCGCGCAGGTAGTTGCTCTCTACCTTCATGCGCTCGGCATCAGTCAGTTTGCCTTCGACCACCAGTGGGCCAGGATGTTTTTCGCTCATTAGTAGACATCTCGCTGATAACGGCGCTCTACGCGCAGCTCACTTAAAAATTCATCCGCCGTTTCGGCATCCATACCGCCGAATTCGGCAATCACTTCCAGCAGTGCCTGCTCAACGTCTTTCGCCATGCGATTGGCGTCGCCGCAGACATAAATGTGGGCGCCGTCATTGATCCAGCGCCACAGCTCTGCGCCCTGTTCGCGCAGTTTGTCTTGTACGTATACTTTTTCTTTCTGATCGCGGGACCAGGCCAGATCGATGCGGGTCAGCACGCCCTCTTTGACGTAGCGCTGCCACTCAACCTGGTAGAGGAAATCTTCAGTAAAGTGCGGGTTGCCGAAGAACAGCCAGTTTTTACCCGGCGCGTCGTCTGCTGCACGCTGCTGCATAAAGGCGCGGAATGGCGCAATACCGGTGCCTGGGCCAATCATAATCACCGGCGTTTCGGGGTTCGCCGGCAGGCGGAAGTTGTCGTTGTGCTCGATAAAGACGCGAACTTCACCCTCTTCTTCCACGCGGTCTGCCAGGAAGCCTGACGCCCCACCCGCGCGCGCGCGGCCTTCGATGTCGTAACGCACCACGCCAACGGTGATGTGGACTTCGTTTTCCACTTCCGCCTGCGAGGAGGCGATGGAGTACAGGCGCGGGGTCAGCGGACGCAGCAGGCCGACCAGCGCGTCAGCATCCAGCTGTGTCGGAGAGAAACGCACCATATCGACAATCGGCGTTGTCGCCGCGTATTGCTGTAACTTCGCCTTATCCCCGACCAGCGGAAGGAGCGATTCGCTGCGGGTTAAGGTGGCGTAGTTTTCAACGATGTTGGCGGTATTCACCGTCAGTTCGAAATGCCACTGGAGCGCCTCGGAGATCGAGAGCGTTTTGCCATCCACGGTAACCGGTTCATCGCCTTTCAACCACAGCAGCTCGACCAGCTCTTTCACCAGCGCCGGATCGTTCTGATACCAGACGCCCAGCGCATCGCCAGGCTGGTAACGCAGGCCAGAGTCACCGAGATCGATTTCGATATGGCGCACGTCTTTTTCTGAATCACGGCCCGTGATTTTCTGGTTTACCGACAGGCTCGCCGTCAGTGGCGCCTCTTTCGTGTAAGGGCTGGTGTGGATTTCGTTAACGGTGCCGGCTGCGGTAACGGCGGCCTGCGCTGGCGTCTCTTTCGGGACGCGGGCCTTCAGCACCTCAACGATGCGCGCCCGCCATTCGGCGGCGGCAGCCTGGTATTCCACGTCAGCGTCTACGCGATCCAGCAGGCGCTCTGCGCCCAGCTCCGCCAGCTTGCTGTCGAAATCTTTACCGGACTGGCAGAAAAATTCATAGGACGTATCACCGAGGCCGAAGACGGCAAAGGCGGTGCCCTCGAGCTTTGGCGCTTTTTTCGAGAACAGGAACTTATGCAGCGCGACGGCTTCTTCAGCAGGCTCACCTTCCCCCTGCGTTGACGCCACCACCACCAGCAGTTTTTCTGACGCGATCTGTTTGAATTTATAATCCCCGGCGTTGACCAGGTTAACGTTCAGCTTCGCGGCGAGCAGGTCATCACGCAGCGCTTCGGCCACACGACGGGCATTACCCGTTTGCGAAGCGGAGATAAGCGTGATGGCAGGAATTTCAACGGCCGTTGGCGGTACGCCTGCCACAGCACCCGGCTGCTGGTTCAGCATTCCCCAGAAATAGCCGGAGACCCAGGCAAGCTGGGTGGGTGAAAAATCGGAAGTCGCGGCCTGGAGGCGCGCCAGTTGCTCCGGGTTAAGGGGAAGCAAATTTGAAGGTGGGGCCTGTGTTGTCATGCGTCGTTATGTTCCAGTAGCAAAGCGGACTTTAAGCGAATAAATCCAAACTGAAGATAAGGTTAACGGCGGGGATAATAACAATTAAAGAAGGGATGGAAATAATTAATAACCAAATGGACTAACCTGTTTTAGTTATCGTTCTTAACGATAAAAGCGATTAAATAACCATATGAAATAAAACAACAAAAATCGATAAACACCATGAATACGAGGCGGTGACCGTTCAGAGCCGTTTTAGTTAATGATAAAAATTGTGCTTTCCGGTACTATGCGGCGGTTTTTTCCGCATTCCTGAGAGCTATGATGTCCACCACACTGTTTAAAGATTTCACCTTCGAAGCCGCACACCACCTTCCACACGTTCCTGCCGGGCACAAATGTGGCCGCCTGCATGGACACTCGTTTATGGTGCGTCTTGAAATCACCGGTGAAGTCGATCCCCATACGGGCTGGATCATGGACTTTGCCGAACTGAAGGCCGCGTTTAAGCCGACCTACGATCGTCTCGATCACTACTATCTGAATGATATTCCGGGCCTTGAAAACCCGACCAGCGAAGTGCTGGCGAAATGGATTTGGGATCAGATGAAACCGCTTGTGCCGCTGCTGAGCGCGGTGATGATCAAAGAGACCTGCACGGCAGGCTGCGTCTACCGCGGGGAGTGAATCTCCTCCGTTTCGGCCTCAAGAGGCACGAGCGGCGTAAACTCATAGAGCACCAGCGCATTACTCTCCAGTGATTCTGTCAGTTGCCAGCCGTCATCAATGCGTTCATCGTACAGGGAAAGCGTTGGACGCGCTTTGTGCGCTATCCAGCGCCACATCTCTTCGTCAGGGCCGCTTTCGCTGCCTACCCCTTCAAGCAACGGATAGAGCGCGCCGTTATGCTGATCGAAAAGATGGCGTTTAATTCGCCAAATACCGCGCATTCCCTTCAGGTGTAAATGATACTGCTGGCGAAAACGCTGGATGAATGCTTCTTCACTGGAAAGGAGCGGATTAAAAACCACCACATTACGCAGCAGCAACTGGTAACCATTGTAATGGCGCGTGAGCAGAACACGCCCGTCGTTTACCAGCACCTCGCCCCGCAGGCGTTGCCAGAGCCAGAGTACCCAATAAACCGGCCGTGGGAGACCATGGTTGTACTGTAGCGCAAGGCTTGACGTATCGATGGTATTGTTCGCACGAGCTTCACCCTGAAGGCCCGAATTGAGCCAGAATCCCCCTAGCCAGACCTGCTCCGATAGCCCGAGCAGGCTCTGCATCAGCAGCGCCCCACGAAAAAACCAGCCGTTTGTCGCCCGCGTGTTCCCGGTGAGGGTATTCCAGGAGAGAAGCCAGACGGGAAGCGAACATTTGCGCAGACGAAGGGCGGCGATAATCTGGCGGATCTTCTGTACCGGATAATTTTCTGTAGAAGAGAGTTGGGCTGGCTCCCGCTGCGCAGGATCGAGAAGTTCATTGGCATCGGCTGAACAGGCAAGAAAATCGGCCTGCATCAGGATGGCTGAGCTGAACAGGGTATTGTCGCTCACGCCCGCGCTGTCGGGTGAAAATCGATGCCATAAACCAAACTTTGCCTGTGGCAGATAGTTGCGTATGACGTTTTGCTGCGCCAGCCAGACCTGCTCCCGGGTCTCCTCACTCGCCTGTGTTGACCAGTGCATGACAAAGTGCCAACCCGCGGTGATCTCGGGCGAAAAATGATTGACCGACCGTTGTAAAAAACGGGCAAGTAGATCGCGACGGGTCGTTACGCCGGTGTGCAGCAGCACCGTCCATTGCTTTTTTGCCAGCCAGGTGAAGAGCTGATGCAGATTGTACCAGCAGGCGTAGCCCGCCATCTGGGGGTCATCCCACCCGGTGGCAAACAGACGGCTGCTGAGAAAAGGTTCGGCGATATCAATTCCCTCTATGGGAATGGCCTCATTTATCGCTTCAAGATTCTGACGAACGTCCTCACGCAGTAAATCGTCGAGCTCACGCAGAGTAATGACTACCCGCATACGGCGCAGCGAGGTGGAGAGAGGATTAAGCTGCTCAAGATCCAGTGTCTGCTCCTGCTGCGGGCGATCGATAAGCGGGGAGGCTCCCCAGCCGCGCGCCACCGGTTCATTGAGCAGGCTAAACAGCTTATCCATGGCCACCGGATAGCGCTGCTCACACCTGTCCGTACGAACACGTGTGGCCTCCGGGTGCTGGCGTCGGGACTTACGAAACTCACCCGGGGACATATTGTGAACACGCCGAAACCGATCGGTCATCATACGCGTGCTGGCGAAACCCTGCTCAAGCGCAATCTGATGCAGCGGTCGGTTCGTCAGACGGAGCGCGTCAGCCGCCTTTTCCAGCCGCAGGGTGGTGATGTACTGCATGAAACTGATCCCCACCTCCTTGCGAAAGAGACGAGAGAGCCAGGCTTCAGAGACATATTCACTCGCGGCGATTTCCGCAAGCGTAATACGGCGAGAATAACTGGCATTGATCCGCTCTATCACCCGGGCAATGCGTTTGCTGTGCGCTGGGGAAAGTTCACGGGACAAAAACCGGGCGGGCTGCTGAAAGCGGCTGGTCAGCAACAGCAATATCTCGCTCAGCCAGCGGTACGCCTCCAGCCGGTAGCGGTGTGGGTCGTTGATGAGGGTGACCACAAGAAGCTGGCGCAGCAGATCGCGAAGCGCATCGCATTGGGGCCAGACGCCTCCGGCTTCTGCCGGTATAGCGTAATCATGGACAAAAAAATCATTGCAGAGCTGGACCACCCAGCGCCCGGAAAGGGACACGCGCAGGGTGATATTTGCCGTTTCGCTCGTGAACTGCCAGCACCGATGACGGTTGATGATGGCAAGGGTATTGGCCTCCAGGATGTCACGTCCCACATCGGTATTCAGCTCAGCCCGCCCTTCCAGCACCCAGAGCAACGTTAGCGTATCGCCTTCATCCTCCACGCAGTGGCGAATGTCCTGGATCTCCACCCAAAATTCATCTCCCCGCTGATTCATCTTTCCCCTCATCAAAGACAAATAATGACCGGCTCTTTTTTGTCATAACGGAATTGTATGAAAAACAATCAAAACAAAACCGTCGCTTTACAACAAAAAAATGCATTTTCTGGCAGTGCGATCGTCATAGACTCGAAATTATCACCGTTTGGCATAAAAAGGATAACAAAAATGACACATCCAATTATCGAAGCTCTGCGCGGCAAAGAGGCCCAGTTCACTGAATTACGTCGCTATTTTCATCAGCATCCTGAAATTGGTTTTGAGGAGCACAATACGAGCGATCGCGTTGCGGCGTTGCTTGAGGAATGGGGATATGAGGTTCATCGCGGCCTGGCGAAAACCGGTGTGGTCGGCACGCTGAAGGTGGGTAACGGGCCTAAACGCCTGGGTCTGCGCGCCGACATGGATGCGCTGCCTATGCAGGAAAACAGCGGCAAGGCCTGGAGCAGTACCGTTGAGGGTAAATTCCACGGCTGCGGTCATGACGGCCACACCACAACGCTCCTGTATGCAGCGGAGTACCTGGCACGCACCCGCAATTTTAACGGCACGCTGCACCTTATTTTTCAGCCTGCGGAAGAACTTCTGTATGGCGGACGCGTTATGGTAGAGGACGGTTTGTTTGACCTGTTCCCCTGCGACCACATTTTTGGTCTGCACAATATGCCGTCACAGCCCGTCGGAAAAATTGGTCTGCGCGATGGCGCCATGATGGCCTCTTCTGACACCCTTCATATTGAGGTTAACGGCGTGGGGGGTCACGGTGCGGTGCCAGAACATACCGTAGATGCCACCCTGGTTGCCTGTCATATCACTATCGCTTTGCAGTCCATTGTTTCGCGCAATATCACCCCTTTTCAGCCTGCCGTCGTTACCGTAGGCAGCATTCAGGCTGGACATGCCCCCAACATCATCAACGACAAAGTATTGATGAAACTTACCGTGCGCACGCTGGATGAAAGCGTGCGGCAAACCGTGCTACAGCGCATCCATGATATCGCCGTTGCGCAGGCGGAAAGTTTCAATGCCACGGCTACCATTCGACACATTAATGGCAGCCCGGTACTGAAAAACAATCCGCAAGCCAATGAGATGGTGCGCAACGTCGCCACCGATCTGTTCGGTCAGGATTCCGTCGCGGAGGTGAATGCGTTTATGGGCAGCGAGGACTTTGCGTTCATGCTCGAGAAAAATCCCAATGGCTGTTATTTCACCCTTGGCGCTGGCGATGAGCCTGACCGCTGCATGGTGCATAACCCGGGCTACGACTTTAACGACACTATTCTCCTCACCGGCGCGGCGCTGTGGGCCGCACTGACCGAACACTATCTGCGCTGATTCGCACCTTCCCGGGAGGGCTGCATTATGAGTACCGTTTCCCTGACAGACGCATCCGCCTACGCCGGTAACGATCGGCTGCTGGCGGGTATCGTCATGAGCGTTCTGACCTTCTGGCTGTTTGCCCAGTCGGTTATCAACGTGGTTCCGGCCATGCAGAATAGCCTCGACATTGCCCTCGAAACCCTTACGCTGGCCGTCAGCCTGAGCGCGTTGTTTAGCGGCTGTTTTGTCGTAGCCTGCGGTGGGTTTGCCGATAAGTTTGGGCGCATGCGCCTGACCATGACAGGCCTGATTTTGAGCATAATCGGAAGCGGTCTGCTGTTCATTTCATGGGAGCCCGTCCTGTTTCTGTTGGGAAGAGCGATACAGGGGCTATCCGCGGCCTGCATCATGCCCGCCACGCTGGCGCTGATTAAGACCTGGTATGAAGGTAAAGCACGCCAGCGCGCAATCAGCTTCTGGGTTATTGGTTCATGGGGCGGGAGTGGCCTGAGCTCGTTTGTGGGAGGCGCCATCGCCACCACGCTGGGCTGGCGCTGGATTTTTATTTTGTCGATAGTGGTGGCTCTGGTCGCGCTATTGCTTATCCGCGCCACGCCGGAAAGCCGCAGCCCTGATGCGTGTCGACACAAGCTGGATATCAGCGGCCTGGTGAGTTTTGTCCTTATGCTGGTGCTGTTCAATCTGTTTATCAGCAAAGGACACAGCTGGGGCTGGAGTAGCAGTTTATCGCTTCTTGTACTGTGTGGAGCCGTGATTGCACTGATGTGCTTTGTCGTTACCGGGCGGCGGAAGGGCGATGCGGCATTGATCGATTTCGCCCTGTTTAAAAACAGGGCCTATAGCGCCTCGGTATTCTCAAATTTCCTGCTCAACGGCTGCATTGGCACCATGATGATCGCCAGCATCTGGTTGCAGCAAGGCCATCATCTGTCACCGCTACAGACCGGCATGATGACGCTGGGGTATCTGGTTACCGTACTGGCGATGATCCGGGTGGGTGAAAAACTGCTTCAGCGCTATGGCGCCAGGCTGCCGATGATGACCGGCCCGCTGCTGACCGCAACAGGTATTACGCTGATTTCATGCACCTTCTTAAGCAAAGAGGTCTACATTGTCACCGTCTTTCTGAGCAATATTTTATTCGGGCTGGGGCTCGGATGTTACGCCACGCCCTCAACGGACACGGCGGTAATGAATGCCCCTGAAAACAAAGTGGGGGTGGCTTCAGGGATCTATAAGATGGGCAGTTCCCTGGGCGGCGCAATGGGGATCGCGGTCACCGCATCGCTATACGCCCTATGGCTGCCGATGGGAACGGCCAGTGCCGCGCAGTATGCCTTGCTTTTCAACAGTGCGATTTGTCTTGGGTCAGCCGTAGTGACCTGGGCTTTACTGCCAACAACAAAAGCCCCGCGTTAAGCGGGGCCACAAAAGTATCAGGCAATGTTCAGATATTTGTGCGTCTGCATCGACAGGCGCCAGTTGCGGGCGATACAGGTTTCAATGCACAGACGGGTTGCATCGTCTTTCTGGCTGATAGGCTGTAGCGCGATCACGCGCTGCTTCTCGTCCGTCAGCGTCGCCAGCAGTTCATCCAGCGCTTCGATGTCACGCACGCGCCCCACCGGATGTTTGATCTCATCCGCACGCTCAAGCGCCTGCGACAACACGTCATAACCGCCACGCATATTCACTTTCGGTGAAACCGTTACCCACGTTGAATGGGAGCAGCGCACTTCATGGGTACCGCTGGTTTCGATCTGACAGCTATAGCCGTTCTTCTCGAGCAGTTCGGTGAGGGGCATCAGATCGTGAATGCAGGGTTCCCCGCCGGTGATCACCACATGCCGCGCCGTCCAGCCCTGACGACCAATAATGGCAAGCAGATCTTCCGCGTTGCCCGCGCCCCATTTATCGCTCTCTTTGGTTTTCGCCAGAATGCTGAACAGCGACACTTCCCGATCTGCGAGCTTATCCCACGTATGTTTGGTATCACACCAGGCGCAGCCAACCGGGCATCCCTGTAAACGAATAAAGATAGCGGGAACGCCGGTAAAGTAACCCTCGCCTTGCAGGGTCTGGAACATCTCGTTAATCGGGTACTGCATAGTCAACTCTGTTAAGGGAATAAACGATAAGTATCGCAGATCCCCGTCAGATGATCATGCTCCATCGGTGCTTTGCGCGCCAATTGCCGCCATAAACCGTTCCGTAATTTGCTGCGGTCGGGTGATCGCCCCGCCGACGACAACCGTATGCGCCCCCAACTCCAGACACCTGGCCGCACGATCGGGGGTATCCACGTTACCTTCGGCAATCACGGGGATCGTGGCGGCAGACAGCACCTCTTTCAAAAACGCGCAGTCATTTTCCGGTAGCGAATGGCCCGCGGTCTCTGCCGTATAACCGTAAAGGGTGGTTCCGACACAATCAAACCCCAGCGCCTGCGCGGTCACGGCCTCCTGCACGGTGGCAATATCCGCCATCAGCAGCAGCGAAGGGTAACGGGTGCGGATCTGCGCGATCAGCATGTCCAGCGATACGCCACCGGGCCGTTTCCGGGCGGTCGCATCCAGCGCAACGATGTCCGGGGCGACCGCCATCAGCTCATCCACTTCTTTGAGCGTCGCGGTGATAAACACCTCGCTATCCGGATAGTCCCGTTTGATGATGCCGATGACCGGCAGTGAGACCAGCCCTTTGATAGCCTTGATATCCACCACGCTATTGGCGCGGATCGCAGCGGCACCGCCCTGGGCTGCCGCCAGCGCCATTCGCGACATAATAAACGGGCTGTGCAGCGGTTCATTTTCCAGCGCCTGGCAGGAGACGACCAGTTTTCCTTTCAGGTTATCCAGTACAGTTTTCATTACGATAAGATCTCTTCCACTTCGTTTTTGATAATGGTGACGTGCGGGCCATAGATGACCTGGACACCGTTGCCGCGGACGATAACGCCGCGCGCGCCGGTCGCTTTCAGTGCTGCTTCATTGACTTTGCTACCGTCTTTCACCGTGACGCGAAGACGCGTGGCGCAGCAGTCAACGTCATCCAGATTGTCTCTTCCACCCAATCCGGCGACCACCGCCGCGGCACGCTCGCTTTGCGGCAGGGTAGCCTCGTCAGCCAACGCCTCCTTTTCACGGCCCGGCGTGGCAAAATCAAAACGTTTAATCAGATAGCGGAAAGTACAGTAGTAAAGGAAGAACCACGGTACGCCTACCAGCGGGACGAACATCCAGTTAGTTTTCGCTTCACCCTGCAAAATGCCGAACAGCACGAAATCAATAAACCCGCCGGAGAAAGTTTGCCCGATGGTGATATGCAGCATGTGCGCGAGCATAAACGCCAGCCCGTCAAACAGCGCATGAATGACGTACAGCACCGGCGCAATAAACAGGAATGAGAACTCGATGGGCTCGGTAATGCCCGTCAGGAAAGAGGTTAACGCCGCTGACAGCAGCAGCCCGGCTACGCGCTTCTTGTTCTCGGGTTTAGCCGTGTGGTACATCGCCAGGCAGGCGCCGAGCAGGCCAAACATCATCGTGATAAAGCGCCCGGACATGAAGCGCGACGTGCCCTCATAGAAGTGCTGGGTGTTCGGGTCCGCAAGCTGAGCAAAGAAGATCCGCTGCGTGCCCTCAACCAGGTGACCGTTAACAATTTCACTGCCGCCAAGCGCGGTGGTCCAGAACGGCAGATAAAAGATGTGGTGCAGGCCAAACGGGCCAAGCATGCGCAGGATGAAGCCGTACAGCAATGTCCCCAGATAGCCGGTGGCATCCACCAGACCGCCAAGGCCAAAGATCAGCTTCTGAAAATGCGGCCAGACCACGGTCATCAGCGCGCCGACGAGTATCGCCGCCAGTGAGCTGATAATGGGAACGAAGCGCGAGCCGCCAAAAAAGCCCAGAAATTGCGGAAGCGCGATTTTATTAAACCGATGATGCAGTGCGCAGGTCACAAGCCCAATAACGACCCCACCAAACACGCCCGTTTCCAGCGTCTGAATACCCAACGTCATGCCCTGCCCTACGGCGCCCGGGTTCTCATACGCCAGTTTTCCGGTCAGGATCAGCAGCGCATTGATAGTGGCATTCATCACCAGATAAGCGAGTAATGCCGCCAGCCCTGCCGTACCTTTATCATTTTTTGCCAGCCCAACGGCGACCCCAACAGCAAACAGTACCGACAGGTTTGCGAACACAATCGAGCCTGCACTGCTCATGATGGTAAATATGGCCTGTAGCCAGCCAACGTCTAAAAATGGATACGCGGTAAGCGTATTCGGATTCGATAGCGCCCCGCCGATCCCCAACAACAGACCTGCTGCGGGCAGTATGGCGATAGGTAACATAAAGGATTTGCCAAAGCGCTGCGCTTTTTCAAACCATCCGCCGGAAGACGCTCCGCTGAACATTTGCATCATTTTTTTATCCCCCTGGTTGTTGATGAAAATTTTTACCACATATAATTTTAATTGTGAAAATTACCACCAAAAACCAGGACGCCGATCATACTTTTTCGAAATGACTGGCATCTCTCCCCCGCTTTCCGCCACACTAGTTGGCAGAGAAACGCATTAAGGATCTAGCATGTCGGACCATGAAAACCTGCTGCTGAAGCTACGCCAGGAGGCTTCCGGGTACAGCCCAACGCAACAAAAACTGGGGGAGTTTGTTCTCAACGATCCTGCCAGGGTGCTCTACCTGACGATCACCGAGCTGGCGCGTGAAAGCGGCACCAGCGAGGCCAGCGTCACACGCCTTTGCCGCACGCTGGGCTGTAAGGGATATAACGAATTTAAAATGGCGCTTGCGCTGGATATTCAGCAGGGTTTGCCGGAGCGTCAGGCAGGAGATGCGATAGATAACGTGGTGGATGAGTCTGTCCAGGCGCTGCAAGATACCGCAAAACTCCTCGACCGGGCCCAGCTTGAACAGGCGACACTGGCCTTGCATCAGGCGCAATCAGTGCAAATTTACGGGGTGGCGGCCAGCGCGATTCTGGGGGAGTATTTGCATTACAAGCTGCTGCGACTCGGCAAACCTGCACAGCTGTTTAGCGATATGCATCGCGCCGCCATGAATGCGACGACGCTCTCGAAAGAGACGCTGGTGGTGGCCATCTCAAGTTCTGGCTCTACACGGGATCTGCTTCACGTGGTGAAACTCGCCCGCAAGCGTGGCGTTAAGGTACTGGCGCTCAGCAATACACCCCGCAGCCCGCTGGCCTCCCTGAGCGATTTACAGCTGGTTGCAGCCAAGCCCGAGGGACCGCTGAGCGCGGGTGCGCTCAATGCCAAGGTTGGCGTGATGCTGCTGGTTGAACTGCTTACCACTTCCCTTATTGCAGTAGACAGCCATTACGGTGACGTAAGCCAGCAAACGGCCAGCGCCACGCTGCCGCTTCTGCTATAGAAAACAAAAAACCCGCCGAAGCGGGTTTTTTCATAAGAACGAAAGTTCAGGCTTATGCCTGGCCTTTGATCTCTTTACGACCGTTGTAAGGTGCTTTTTCGCCCAGCGCTTCTTCGATACGAATCAGCTGGTTGTATTTAGCAACACGGTCAGAACGGCTCATAGAACCGGTTTTGATCTGGCCAGCAGCGGTACCCACAGCCAGGTCAGCGATGGTAGCGTCTTCAGTTTCGCCAGAACGGTGAGAGATAACAGCGGTGTAGCCAGCGTCTTTCGCCATTTTGATCGCAGCCAGCGTTTCGGTCAGAGAACCGATCTGGTTGAATTTGATCAGGATGGAGTTAACGATGCCTTTCTCGATGCCTTCTTTCAGGATCTTGGTGTTGGTTACGAACAGATCGTCACCAACCAGCTGGATTTTGTCGCCCAGTACTTTGGTCTGGTATGCGAAACCATCCCAGTCAGACTCGTCCAGACCGTCTTCGATAGAAACGATTGGGTACTGTTTGGTCAGGTCTTCCAGGAAGTGGGTGAACTCTTCGGAGGTGAATGCTTTGTTGCCTTCGCCAGCCAGAACGTATTTACCGTCTTTGTAGAATTCAGATGCTGCACAGTCCATCGCCAGGGTGATGTCTTTGCCCAGCTCGTAGCCTGCTGCTTTAACCGCTTCAGCGATAACAGCCAGCGCTTCTGCGTTAGAACCCAGGTTTGGCGCGTAGCCACCTTCGTCACCAACAGCAGTGTTCATACCTTTAGCTTTCAGAACTTTAGCCAGGTTGTGGAACACTTCAGAACCCATACGCACCGCTTCTTTCAGGGATTTCGCGCCAACAGGCTGAATCATGAATTCCTGAATATCAACGTTATTGTCTGCGTGCTCACCACCGTTGATGATGTTCATCATTGGTACAGGCATGGAGTATTTGCCTGGGGTGCCGTTCAGTTCAGCGATGTGCTCGAACAGTGGCATACCTTTAGCAGCAGCGGCTGCTTTGGCGTTCGCCAGGGAAACTGCCAGGATTGCGTTCGCACCGAAGTTAGATTTGTTTTCAGTACCGTCCAGATCGATCATGATCTTGTCGATGCCAGCCTGATCTTTGGCATCTTTGCCAACGATAGCCTGAGCAATAGGACCGTTAACAGCGCCAACCGCTTTCAGTACGCCTTTGCCCATGAAACGGGATTTGTCGCCATCACGCAGTTCCAGCGCTTCGCGGGAACCTGTAGATGCGCCTGATGGAGCAGCAGCCATACCGACGAAACCACCTTCCAGATGAACTTCGGCTTCAACGGTCGGGTTACCACGGGAGTCGATGATTTCACGACCGATGACTTTAACGATTTTGGACATTAGATTTTCCTCAGTACAAGTTAAACTAAAACTCCAGACAAACAACGCGTACCAGGGGTACGCGTTGCCGTTCTAACTTTTTTTACTTCGCCTGACGCTTCTGGTACTCGCTGGCGGCTTTCACGAAGCCTGCAAACAGCGGATGCCCGTCACGCGGCGTTGAAGTAAATTCCGGGTGGAATTGGCAGGCCACGAACCACGGATGGTTTGGCACTTCGATGATCTCGACTAACTGATCATCCCCGGAACGGCCCGCAACACGCAGACCCGCAGCTTCAATTTGTTTCAACAACATGTTGTTGACTTCATAGCGGTGACGATGGCGCTCGGTAATCACCGGCTCGCCGTACAGCTTGCGAACCACGCTATCGTCTGACAGCTGGCAGGCCTGTGCGCCAAGACGCATGGTGCCACCCAGATCGCTCTTCTCGGTACGGACTTCGACGTTACCGTCTTCGTCGCGCCATTCCGTAATCAGCGCCACGACAGGGTACTTACAGTCTGGCACAAATTCCGTAGAGTTCGCGTTTTCCATTCCCGCTACGTTGCGCGCAAATTCAATCAGCGCAACCTGCATACCCAGGCAGATGCCGAGGTATGGAATATTGTTTTCACGCGCATAGCGTGCAGTGGCGATCTTGCCTTCAACACCACGGTAGCCGAAGCCGCCAGGGATGAGAATCGCATCCAGATCTTTGAGAATTTCGACGCCGCGCGTTTCAACATCCTGCGAATCAATCAGCTTGATGTTGACGGAGACGCGATTCTTCAGACCACCGTGCTTCAGCGCCTCGATAACTGACTTATAGGCATCCGGCAGTTCAATATACTTGCCGACCATACCGATAGTCACTTCGCCGCCCGGATTGGCTTCTTCGTAAATCACCTGCTCCCATTCAGACAGGTTAGCTTCCGGACAGTTCAAGCTGAATCGTTTACAAATATAATCGTCCAGACCCTGTGATTTCAACAGGCCCGGGATTTTATAAATGGAATCGACGTCTTTCATTGAAATAACGGCTTTTTCAGGCACGTTACAGAACAATGCAATTTTCGCGCGTTCGTTCGCCGGAATCGCACGATCGGAACGGCAAACCAGGATATCAGGCTGAATACCGATGGAGAGCAGCTCTTTAACAGAGTGCTGAGTCGGTTTGGTTTTCACTTCACCTGCTGCCGCCATGTAAGGCACCAGCGTCAGGTGCATGAACAGCGCGTTCTCACGACCAATATCTACCGCCAGCTGACGAATCGCTTCGAGGAACGGCAGGGATTCGATATCCCCTACGGTACCGCCGATTTCAACCAGCACAACGTCATGCCCTTCGCCACCGGCAAGGACACGCTCTTTAATGGCGTTAGTGATGTGTGGGATGACCTGCACGGTCGCGCCCAGGTAGTCACCACGGCGCTCTTTACGCAGAACGTCAGAGTAGATACGGCCAGTCGTAAAGTTGTTACGACGGGTCATTTTGGTACGGATGAAACGCTCGTAGTGGCCAAGATCCAGATCGGTTTCAGCGCCGTCTTCAGTAACGAACACTTCCCCGTGTTGGGTTGGGCTCATGGTGCCTGGATCGACGTTGATGTACGGATCCAGTTTCATCATGGTCACATTGAGGCCACGGGCTTCAAGAATGGCTGCGAGGGAGGCTGCGGCAATGCCTTTACCCAGAGAGGATACGACCCCGCCGGTCACAAAAATATAGTTCGTTGTCATGCTGAACCTGAGAAGTTAGGGTGAAACGATGGAATAACCAGGACGGGAAAGTAGTATACCCGAACACGACGAGCGCCACAAACTTTCATTCTCCGTCTCCTTCCCAGGCCATGACAAACATAAGGAGTGAGAAAATAGCCCCTTTTGGGTAAATGTTTTTGACGCAAATCAAGCGCTTGTCATTTAAAAAATCACACAAATTGCGCTTGATCGCAAAATTTCGTTAGAGATCATGTTCCTGGCGTTTTACTTCCTGCCAGACTTCTTCCATCGCCTCGAGGTCAATGCCGCTCATTTCCAGGCCGCGCGAGGCCACAATCCGCTCAACTTCGCGGAAGCGACGTTCGAATTTAATGTTCGCTTTTTGCAGGGCGGTTTCCGCTTTTACACCGAGGTGGCGAGAAAGGTTGACGGTCGCGAACAGCAGATCGCCCATCTCCTCTTCCAGCTTTGCTTCATCCACAACGGCCTGCTGCGCTTCATGCATCACTTCGTCGATCTCTTCGTGCACTTTTTCCAGCACCGGGCCGAGAGAGGTCCAGTCAAACCCTACCGCCGAGCAGCGCTTTTGAATTTTGTGCGCGCGCATCAGCGCAGGAAGGTTCAGGGGAATGTCGTCCAGCGCCGAGTGCTGGGATTTTTCAGCGCGTTCGGCGCTTTTGATCTGCTCCCAGCGCGCCAGCACTTCCGCACTGTTGCCTGCGGAGGCATCGCCAAAGATATGCGGATGACGGCGCTCCAGCTTGTCGCTGATAGCGGCGCAGATGTCGTCAAAGTTAAAGCGCCCCTCTTCCTGCGCCATCTGTGCGTAGAACACCACCTGGAACAGCAGGTCGCCCAGCTCACCGCGCAGGTCGTCGAAATCTTCGCGCGAAATCGCGTCCAGCACTTCGTAGGTTTCTTCCAGCGTGTAAGGCGCAATGGTGGCGAAAGTCTGCTCTTTATCCCACGGGCAGCCGTTTTCCGGGTCGCGCAGGCGTTTCATGATGCCAAGCAGGCGGTCGATTTGAGTCATAGTTCTGTCCTGATGTCAAAATGCCGGGTGGCAGCGTTGCCTTACCCGGCCTACAGAAGAGGATGTTTAGCCGCCGTGCAGACGACGCGCGTCAATCACATCCGGCACCTGGTTCAGTTTACCGAGCACCCGGCCCAGCACCTGCAGGTTATAGATTTCGATGGTCATATCGATGGTGGCAAGCTGCTCGCGGGTATCGCTGCGGCTGGCAACGCCCAGCACGTTGACCTTCTCGTTGGCGAGAATCGTGGTGATGTCGCGCAGCAGGCCACTGCGGTCGTTGGCAGTGACGCGCACCACCAGCGAGTAGCCAGCGGAGTAGCTTTCACCCCAGACGGCTTCCACGATACGTTCCGGCGCATGCGATTGCAGCTCAGCAAGCTGATCACAGTCGGAGCGGTGAATTGAGATCCCGCGCCCCTGGGTGATAAAGCCGACAATATCGTCACCCGGTATCGGCTGGCAGCAGCGGGCAATATGGTGCATGAGGTTACCCACCCCTTCAACCACCACGCGGCCATTGTCCTTGCTGCGCTGCTGCGGAGCGTAGGTTTTCTGCTGGAGCTGTTTCAGCGCTGCCGCATCCTGCTCTGCCGCGCTTGGCTTGTTGAACTGCGCTTGCAGGAAGTTCACCATCTGGTTCAGGCGGATATCGCCGCCGCCAATCGCCGCTAACAGTTCGTCGAGCTCGTTGAAGTTGTAGCGCGGCAGCAGGAACTTCTCCGCCTCTTTCAGGTTTATCCCGATATGCTCCAGCTCGTCGTCAAGGATCTGACGACCGGCAAGGATATTCTTGTCACGATCCTGCTTGCGGAACCAGGCGTGAATTTTAGAGCGCCCGCGGCTGGTGGTCACGTAACCGAGGTTTGGATTCAGCCAGTCGCGGCTTGGGTTTGGCTGCTTCTGGGTGATGATTTCAATCTGGTCGCCCATCTGTAGCTGGTAGGTAAACGGTACGATACGTCCGCCGATCTTCGCCCCGATGCAACGGTGCCCCACGTCGCTGTGAATGTGGTAGGCGAAATCGAGCGGCGTAGAGCCTGCCGGCAGATCAACCACATCCCCTTTCGGGGTAAAGACGTAGACGCGATCGTCGAAGACCTGACTGCGCACTTCGTCGAGCATTTCGCCGGAGTCGGCCATCTCTTCCTGCCACGCAATCAGCTTACGCAGCCAGGCGATACGGTCCTCGTGTCCGGAGCGCGCGCCGCCGGAAGTGCCTTCTTTGTACTTCCAGTGCGCGGCGACGCCCAGCTCGGCGTCTTCGTGCATCTGTTTAGTACGGATCTGAATTTCCACAGTTTTGCCGCCGGGGCCGAGCACCACAGTGTGGATGGACTGATAGCCATTCGGTTTGGGGTTCGCGACGTAGTCATCGAACTCATCCGGCAGATGGCGGAAGTGAGTATGTACTATCCCCAGCGCGGCGTAGCAGTCCTGGAGACGCTCCGCCACGATACGCACGGCGCGCACGTCAAACAGCTCGTCAAAGGCGAGGTGTTTCTTCTGCATTTTGCGCCAGATGCTGTAGATGTGCTTCGGACGCCCGTAGACCTCGGCGCGCACATTCTCCTCTTTCATCGACTGGCGCAGCCCGCTGACAAATTCCTCGATATAGTGCTCGCGGTCGATGCGGCGTTCGTGCAGCAATTTTGCAATGCGTTTGTATTCCGCCGGATGCAGATAGCGGAAGCAGTAATCTTCCAGCTCCCACTTCAGTTGCCCGATACCCAGACGGTTCGCCAGCGGCGCATAGATATTCGTACACTCTTTGGCGGCCAGGACGCGCTCGTCTTCCGGCGCATCCTTCACTTCGCGCAGATGGGCAACCCGTTCGGCCAGCTTGATCACCACGCAGCGAAAATCATCCACCATCGCCAGCAGCATGCGGCGGACGTTATCCACCTGCTCGGAAGAGACAGAATCCGTTTGCGCGGCTTTCAGTTGACGGATGGCGGCCATATCACGCACGCCGTGGATGAGCGCCACGACGGACTGGCCGACGCTTTCACGCAGCACGTCTTCCGTCACCACGTTAGCATCTGCCAGTGGGAACAGCAGTGCGGCCTGTAGCGTTTCGATATCCATGTTAAGCATGGAGAGAATTTCAACCATCTCCACGCCGCGCCACAACAGCAGTTCAGCGTCCGGATGCCCCTGCGTTGTGCGTAAACAATAGGCCCAGGTTTCGGTTAAGCGTTCACACGACTGCTGGCTGGAAATCCCCAGACTTGCGATCCATTTTTGAGGGTCAAACTCACCAGCTTTATTTAAATGTGCACTTCTTACCGCAACCATCGTCCTCTCCTTTAGGGACAAGGGCCTGTCGAAGTCGACAAGCCAAACTCATTAGATGTGCTCGAACAACACCATTGATTCCAGATGTCCAGTGTGCGGGAACATGTCCAGCATTGCCAGACGCCGAATCTGGTAACCCCCGCTCAATAATGCTTCGCTGTCACGGGCCAGCGTCGCCGGGTTACAGGAAACATAGACCACGCGTTCAGGCGCGAGTTTAATTATATGCTGCATCACGCCCGGCGCACCTGCGCGCGCCGGATCGAGCAGGATCTTATCAAAGCCCTGCTTAGCCCACGGTTGCTGAGTAACATCATCCTCAAGATTTTGATGAAAGAATGTCACATTTTGCAAGCCGTTCTGTTGGGCGTTCTCCTGGCCTTTCGCCACCAGCGCCTCAACGCCTTCCACCCCGACCACGCTTGCTGCTTTGCGGGCCAGCGGCAGGGTAAAGTTACCCATACCGCAGAACAGATCGAGCACCCGATCGGTGGGCTGGACGTCAAGCCACGCCAGCGCGTTCGCCACCATCTGCTGGTTCACGCCGTCATTGACCTGGATAAAATCCCGCGGGCTGAACGTTAAGCGTAGCCCGTCTGACGCATACCAGGGCGCGTCTCCGCTAACCTGCTCAAGTATCTCGCTTTGCGGCGCGAGGAAAAGCGCAAGCTCATGAGAATGCGAAAAGCGTTCCAGTTTTTCGCGATCTGCCCTGGACAGCGGTGCGGTGTGGCGCAGCACCATCAGCGGGCCGCCGTTGGCCAGCACCAGTTCGACATGGCCCAGCGAACGCACACCATCCAGCGATGCAAGACAGTGGTGCACGGCCGGGAGCAGTGCCTCAAGTTGGGGCACCAAAACAGGGCATTGCGTGATGGAGACGATATCGCTGGAGCTGGCTTTGCGAAAACCCATCTCCAGCCGTTCAGTTTTTGGCTGGTAGCTTAGACTCAGGCGAGCGCGGCGACGGTAGCCCCACGGCTGGTCAGCAACGATGTCACTGACGTCATGTTTTAGCAGGCGGGCCAGCGCGTTGCTTTTACTTTTTTGCTGTAATTCTGTGCTGGCATGCTGTTGCTGACAGCCTCCGCAAACGCCAAAATGGGGGCAGCGGGGCGTCACGCGCTCCGGGCTATCATTAAGACGGCGCTTGACCTGGCCGCGCGCATACTGGCGTTTGTCTTCCGTCAGCGTAATATCTGCGCGTTCTCCTGGCAGCAAACCTGTGATAAACAGTGTCTTACCCTTGTGACGCGCTACCCCCTGTCCAAAAGGATCGAGGTCAGAGGCTTCAACAGTTATGATCTGACGCGTCGTCACGCGTCGTTTTGCAGAGTAGAATTGCGCCATCGCCGAGATTGTTCTCAAATAAACATAATTAGCCTGATTGTCCCATAACGGAACTCCATGACCAACTACAGCCTGCGCGCGCGCATGATGATTTTGATCCTCGCTCCTACCGTTCTCATCGGTTTGCTGCTGAGCATTTTCTTTGTGGTGCATCGCTATAACGATTTGCAGAGACAGCTTGAAGATGCCGGGGCCAGCATTATCGAACCGCTGGCCGTCTCCAGCGAGTACGGAATGAACCTGCAAAACCGTGAATCCATTGGTCAGTTAATCAGCGTGCTGCACCGCCGTCATTCAGAGATTGTGCGCGCCATTTCCGTTTACGATGAGCATAACCGTCTTTTCGTCACCTCGAATTTCCATCTGGATCCCACGTCGCTGAAAATCCCGGAAGGTACCCCTTTCCCGCGTCATCTCACGGTCCTGCGGCGCGGCGATATCATGATCCTGCGCACGCCGATTATCTCAGAAAGCTATTCACCCGACGAATCCGCCCAGTCCGATGCGAAGTCCAGCAATAATATGCTGGGATATGTGGCGCTGGAGCTGGATCTCAAGTCGGTGCGGCTCCAGCAGTACAAAGAAATATTCATCTCCGGCGTGATGATGCTGTTCTGTATCGGCATCGCGTTGATCTTCGGCTGGCGGCTGATGCGCGACGTCACGGGGCCTATCCGTAACATGGTGAATACCGTTGACCGGATCCGCCGGGGTCAGCTGGACAGCCGCGTGGAAGGCTTCATGCTCGGCGAGCTGGATATGCTGAAAAACGGCATCAACTCAATGGCGATGTCGCTGGCGGCTTATCACGAAGAGATGCAGCACAACGTTGACCAGGCCACCTCTGACCTGCGCGAAACGCTGGAGCAGATGGAGATCCAGAACGTGGAGCTGGATCTGGCGAAAAAACGCGCTCAGGAGGCGGCCCGTATTAAGTCTGAGTTTCTGGCGAACATGTCGCATGAGCTGCGCACGCCGCTGAACGGGGTGATTGGCTTCACCCGTCTGACGCTCAAAAGCGAGCTCAACCCGACCCAGCGTGACCACCTGCATACCATTGAACGCTCAGCCAACAACCTGCTGACCATTATTAACGACGTACTGGACTTCTCGAAGCTGGAAGCGGGCAAGTTGATTCTGGAGAGTATCCCCTTCCCGCTGCGCAGCACACTGGATGACGTGGTCACGCTTCTCGCCCACTCCTCGCATGATAAGGGGCTGGAACTGACGCTCAATATCAAAAATGACGTACCGGATAATGTCATTGGCGACCCGCTGCGCCTGCAACAGGTCATCACCAATCTGGTGGGCAACGCGATTAAGTTCACCGAGAGCGGCAACATCGACATTCTGGTCGAAAAAAGGGCGCTCAGTAATAATAAGGTCCAGATTGAAGTTCAGATCCGGGATACCGGCATCGGCATTCCGGAGCGCGATCAGTCGCGTCTGTTCCAGGCGTTCCGCCAGGCCGATGCGAGCATTTCCCGTCGGCACGGCGGAACGGGCCTGGGTCTGGTGATCACCCAAAAGCTGGTGAAAGAGATGGGAGGCGATATCTCCTTCCACAGCCAGCCTAACCGGGGCTCGACCTTCTGGTTCCATATCAATCTTGATCTTAATCCGAACGTGCAAACCGACGGTCCGGTCACCGACTGCCTGAAAGGGATGCGTCTGGCCTATGTGGAACCGAACGCCGCCGCGGCGCAGTGTACGCTGGATGTATTAAGCAGCACGCCGCTGGAGGTGGTCTACAGCCCGACCTTCTCCGCGCTGGCGAACGATCATTACGATATTCTTTTGCTGGGGATTCCGGTGACATTTACCGGAGAACTGACCATGCAGCAGGAACGGCTGGCAAAGGCTGCCTCAATGACGGACTACCTGCTGCTGGCTCTGCCGTGCCACGCCCAAATCAACGCCGAAGAGCTTAAAAACGACGGGGCGGCGGCATGTCTGCTAAAACCCCTCACCGCCACACGGCTGTTACCTGCGTTGACCGAATATTGCCGTCTGACGCATCAGTCCCTGCCGCTGGAAAACGACGAACATAAGCTGCCGATGACAGTGATGGCCGTGGATGATAACCCGGCAAACCTTAAGCTGATTGGCGTGCTGCTTGAGGATCAGGTTCAGCACGTTGAACTGTGTACCAGCGGCGCCGAAGCCGTAGAACAAGCCAAACAGATGCAGTTTGACCTGATCCTAATGGATATTCAGATGCCGGGCATGGATGGCATCCGCGCCTGCGAATTAATTCGTCAGCTTCCGCACCAGCAGCAGACGCCGGTGATTGCCGTGACGGCGCACGCGATGGCGGGACAAAAAGAGAAACTGCTGGGTGCGGGCATGAACGATTATCTGGCGAAACCGATTGATGAAGAGAAGCTGCACAGCCTGCTGCTGCGCTACAAACCGGGGCACATTGGCGGGACGTACACCATTTCAGCTGAATCGCCGGAAATCAGCGTTAACCAGAATGCCACGTTTGACTGGCAACTGGCGCTGCGCCAGGCAGCAGGCAAAGCCGATCTGGCCCGCGATATGCTGCAAATGCTGGTGGACTTCCTGCCTGAGATCCGTAACAAGGTTGAAGAACAGCTGGTGGGCGAAAACCCTGAAGGGCTGCTGGAGGCCATCCATAAACTGCACGGTAGCTGCGGCTACAGCGGCGTGCCGCGGTTGAAAAATCTCTGCCAATTGCTTGAACAGCAGCTCCGCGCGGGTACGCCAGAATCCGATCTTGAGCCGGAGTTTCTGGAGCTGCTGGACGAGATGGACAACGTGACGCGGGAAGCGATGAAGGTGTTGGGAAGCTAAGAAAAAGCCCGGTGGCGCTTCGCTTACCGGGCCTACAGGAGCACGAACGTTAACGCGACATCCCCTGCCCCACCTTTATGGCCGCCGCAATATTCCTTGCGGCCATCTGTACATTCTGTTGCGCATTTTCCAGCGCATCCTCCAGCGAGCAGATGGTGTAAATCACGCTGAATACCGCATCCAGTCCGTGCTCGTGCACCACGCCAACATCCGCCGTCAGGCTGCCGGCAATGCCGATAACCGGTTTGTTATAGCGTTTCGCGACTCTCGCCACGCCAACGGGCACTTTGCCGTGGATCGTCTGGCTGTCGATACGCCCTTCGCCCGTGATCACCAGATCGGCGTCCGCGACCTGTTCATCGAGATGCAGGGCATCGGTGACAATCTCAATCCCCCGACGAAGCTGTGCCCCGCAAAATGCATACAGCGCCGCCCCCATTCCGCCAGCTGCTCCGCCCCCCGCCAGGTTTAAGACGTCAATGTCCAGATCCCTGGCGATAATGTTTGCGTAATGCGCAAGCGCGTTGTCCAGCGTCCTGACCATCTCCGGCGTCGCCCCTTTCTGCGGACCGAATACCGCAGAAGCGCCAGTCTCGCCAATCAGGGGGTTGGTCACATCGCAGGCCACTTCAATTCGACAGTCTGCCAGCCGCTCATCCAGCCCACTAAGATCGATATGCGCAAGGCTTGCCAGTTCGCCGCCGCCCGGCCCAACGGGCTGTGCTTTCGCATCCAGCAGTTTTACGCCCAGCGCCTGCACCATGCCTGCGCCACCGTCATTGGTCGCGCTGCCTCCAATGCCAATAATGATATGCTTAACGCCCGCATCCAGCGCATGACGGATCAGTTCCCCGGTCCCCCACGAGGTGGTGATTAACGGGTTACGCTTTGCAGGAGCAACAAGCTCCAGACCGCTCGCGGCCGCCATCTCGATAAACGCGCTTTTCCCGTCTCCGGATAACCCGAAAAACCCTTCCACGTGTTCTCCCAAAGGCCCGGTAACGGGAACATGGACAAGACGCCCATGGGTGGCTGCCACCATCGCTTCCACCGTCCCTTCGCCGCCATCGGCAACCGGTAATTTGACGTACTCCGCTGAGGGGAAAATTTCGCGAAAACCGACCTCTATCGCTGTCGCCACCTCCAGCGCGCTCAAGCTTTCCTTATACGAGTCCGGAGCGATAACAATTTTCATAAGCCATCCTTACGCATGTTAGTTACGTTAAGCATACACCACGTAAGGGACCGCCCATGGGAGCGGTCCCAGTTGGCTTATCGTACCATGCACGGACGTTTATTGTCGAATGACCACTCTGGGATCAGGTACTGCATCGCCAGCGCATCATCACGTGCGCCCAGCCCGTGTTTCTGGTAAAGCTCGTGCGCTTTCATGACCTGATCCATATCCAGTTCAACGCCCAGCCCCGGCGTAGCTGGAACCTGCACCATCCCCCCCTTGATCTCAAACGGCTGTTTGGTCAGGCGCTGATTGCCCTCCTGCCAGATCCAGTGGGTGTCGATAGCGGTAATGTTGCCCGGCGCAGCAGCCGCTACGTGGGTGAACATCGCCAGCGAGATGTCGAAGTGGTTGTTGGAGTGCGAGCCCCAGGTCAGGCCGAACTCATGGCACATCTGCGCCACGCGAACCGAGCCCTGCATCGTCCAGAAGTGCGGGTCTGCCAGCGGAATATCCACCGATTGCAGCGAGAGCGTGTGCCCCATCTGGCGCCAGTCGGTCGCGATCATGTTGGTGGCGGTTGGCAGCCCGGTGGCGCGACGGAACTCCGCCATCACTTCACGTCCAGAGAACCCCTGCTCTGCGCCGCACGGATCTTCCGCGTAGGCCAGCACGCCTTTGAGCTGCTTACCAATTTTGATCGCCTCTTCAAGCGACCAGGCACCGTTCGGATCCAGCGTGACGCGCGCCTCCGGGAAGCGCTTCGCCAGCGCGGCAATCGCCTCAGCTTCTTCTTCACCCGCCAGTACGCCGCCTTTCAGCTTGAAGTCATTAAAGCCATATTTTTCATACGCGGCTTCAGCCAGGCGCACCACCGCATCCGGGGTCATCGCTTCATCGTGACGCACACGATACCAGTCGCATTTTTCGTCCGGCTGGCTCTGGTACGGCAGCGGGGTGAGTTTGCGGTTGCCGATAAAGAACAGGTAGCCGAGCATTTCCACTTCGCTGCGCTGTTGGCCGTCGCCCAGCAGGGAGGCGACATTGACGCCCAGATGCTGGCCTAGCAGATCCAGCATCGCGGCTTCAATACCCGTGACCACATGGATAGTGGTACGCAGATCAAACGTTTGCAGACCACGGCCACCCGCATCACGATCGGCAAAGGTCGTACGCACGCTGGTCAGCACATTTTTGTACTCGCCCAGCGTTTTACCCACCACCAGCGGAATGGCGTCCTCCAGCGTTTTACGGATCTTCTCCCCGCCCGGGATTTCACCGACACCGGTATGCCCTGAGTTGTCCTTGATCACCACAATATTACGGGTGAAGAACGGCGCATGGGCGCCGCTCAGGTTCATCAGCATGCTGTCATGTCCCGCGACAGGAATGATCTGCATGGAGGTGACTACAGGGGTAGAAAATGTGCTCATCGTTCGATCCTTTTATCAGTGACGTCCAAATACAGGGCGCTTACGGTCAAATGTCCAGCCGGGGATAAGGTACTGCATCGGGCCTGCGTCGTTGCGCGCGCCGCCCGGCAGTTTTTTATACGCTTCATGCGCCTTGTGGATCTGATCCCAGTCAAGCTCCACGCCCAGCCCCGGCGCATCCGGTACGGCAATGGTGCCGTTTTTGATTTCAAGTGGATTTTTGGTCAGGCGCGCTTCGCCTTCCTGCCAGATCCAGTGCGTATCGATGGCGGTCGGGTTACCCGGCGCCGCCGCGCCAACGTGGGTAAACATCGCCAGCGAAATGTCGAAATGGTTATTGGAGTGGCAGCCCCAGGTGAGCCCCCAGTCATCGCACAGCTGCGCCACGCGCACCGCGCCGGAAAGGGTCCAGAAGTGCGGATCAGCCAGCGGTATGTCCACCGCATTCAGCATCACCGCGTGGCCCATTTCGCGCCAGTTAGTGGCGATCATGTTGGTCGCAACCGGCAGCCCGGTAGCGCGGCGGAATTCGGCCATCACCTCGCGGCCAGAAAAGCCCTGCTCGGCGCCGCACGGATCTTCCGCGTAGGTCAGCACGTCGCCCAGTCCTTTGCACAGCGCGATAGCTTCATCCAGCCGCCAGGCGCCGTTCGGATCGACGGTGATGCGTGCCTCCGGGAAGCGTTTTTTCAACGCGCGCACGCTGTCAATCTCCTGTTCGCCCGGCAGAACGCCGCCTTTCAGCTTGAAGTCTTTAAAGCCGTAGCGATCCTGCGCCGCCTCTGCCAGGCGTACCACAGCCTCGCCAGAGAGCGCTTCCTGATGACGCAGGTGATACCACGCGTGGCTGCCCGGCGAGCGTTCCAGATACGGCAGATCGGTTTTCGTCCGGTCGCCAACGTAGAACAGATAGCCCAGCACCGTTACCGCATCACGCTGTTTGCCTGGCCCCAGCAGTTCGCAGACCGGCACATTCAGCGCTTTGCCCAGTAAATCAAGGAGAGCCGCCTCCAGCGCCGCCACCGCGTTAACGCGCAGTTCAAACGTCCAGGCGCCTTTGCCGAAGGTATCAAAATCAGCCGACTGGTTGCCCTTATGCACCCGCTGAACCACCTTGTTCAGGCGGGCGACCTCCTGCCCAACCACCTGCGGGATGGCGTCGACCAGCGTCTGGTAAATCACCTCTCCGCCAGGCGCTTCCCCGACGCCGGTATTCCCTGCGTTGTCGGTCAGCACCACGATGTTGCGGGTGAACCAGGCGTTATGCGCGCCGCCAATGTTGAGCAGCATGCTGTCCTGACCCGCCACCGGGATGACTTTCATCTCCGTCACAATCGGGCTTGATTGCGTTGTCATCATCCGCGCTCCCCAACAGGTTTCAGTTCGATTCGTTTGATGTCCCCCACCAGCACCAGGTAACTGAGTACCGCCACCAGCGCATGGACGCCTACATAAATCAGCGCACCATTGAAGGAGCCGGTGGTGCCGACGATGTAACCGATAGCGATTGGGGTGACAATGCCGGAAATGTTGCCAAACATGTTGAACAGACCGCCGCTCAGGCCGCTGATCTCTTTCGGCGCGGTATCTGCCATCACCGCCCAGCCCAGCGCGCCAATGCCTTTACCGAAGAAGGCCATCGCCATAAAGCCGATAATCATCCACTCCGCGCTGACGTAGTTACAGAACACCATGGTCATGGAGAGCAGCATGCCGAGCACGATTGGCGTTTTACGCGCAATATTCAGCGAACCGGTGCGACGCATCAGCCAGTCGGAGATGACCCCGCCGAGCACCCCGCCCACGAAGCCGCAGATGGCTGGCACAGAGGCGACAAAACCCGCCTTCAGAATCGACATCCCGCGCGCCTGCACCAGGTAAACCGGGAACCAGGTGATGAAGAAGTAGGTTAAGGCGTTAATGCAGTACTGGCCGAGATAGATACCGATCATCATCCGTGAGCCGACGAGCTGTTTGATCTGCCCCCATTTCTGGCTGAACGGGACTTTTGCTTTCTGGGTTTTCTGATCCATGTTGATCAGCGCCCCGCCTTCAGCAATGTAGTCCAGCTCTTTCTTGTTCACGCCCGGGTGCTGGTTTGGTTCGTGGATCACTTTCAGCCAGATAAAGCTGATGACGATCCCCAGCCCGCCCATGAAGAAGAAGACGTGCGACCAGCCCACTTCGTGCGTCAGCCAGCCCATAATTGGCGCGAAAATAACCGTCGCAAAGTATTGCGCCGAGTTAAAGATTGCTACCGCCGTTCCCCTCTCCTGCGCCGGGAACCAGGCGGCCACAATGCGGCTGTTGCCCGGGAAAGATGGCGCTTCCGCTAAACCCACCAGGAAGCGGAGGGTAAAGAGCGCAATGATAATGCCGAAGCCGCTGAAGATATCCACGAAGCCCTGTAACAGGGTAAACATCGACCAGATGAAAATGGACCAGAAATAGACCCGTTTTGAGCCAAAGCGGTCCAGCAGCCAGCCGCCAGGGATTTGGCCGATTACGTAGGCCCATGAAAATGCGGAGAAAACATAACCCATACCCACCGGATCAAGTCCGATGTCCTTTGCCATCTCAGAGCCGGCAATGGATAACGTGGCACGGTCGCCGTAGTTGAAAGAGGTGACGATAAACAGCATCACCACTATCCAGTATCGGGCGTTGGTGCGCTTCTCAGCGCTGCTCGCCGCGTGGCTTAATGTACTCATTGTTGCACTCCTGAAACATAGCTTTCGCCTGGTTCATTCTGTACAGCACCTGTAGGGTAATCAGAATGAGAGATTTGTGTTTGGTTTTGGTACGGCCCGAAGCCGTTTTATAGTGACGGGAAAAGTATATGAAGGAGTGACCGGTTCTCTCACCGTGCAGAAACACAACATTGACGGGCGTGGGGAACGTGGATTGGGGCATAAGCCCAAAGTGGTGGAAGATACTTCACGGAATTGAGGATATGGTGCAGCTTCGTTGCCGGGTGGCGGCTACGCCCTACCCGGCCTACAGCTCGTATAGTACAGGGTTAGTTCAGGAGCGTGGCCCAATGTTCAACCCAGGGATTTGACTCGCTTTCCGGTTCGGGGTGCTCGCCAGCATCAATCAGTAACATCTCGCCGACCCGCTGAGCGTGCTGTTCCTGCAACAGCGCGTCGAACTGCTTACCGCCGCCGCAGAAATTGGCGTAAGAGCTATCGCCGAGGGCGATGATGCCATAGTGAACATCTGGCTGATAGCCAAGCTGGTCTTTAATGCCCTGGAAAAGCGGGACGATGCTGTCCGGGAGATCGCCCTGCCCGGTGGTGGAGGTCACCACCAGAATGTATTTATCTTTATACTTTTCCCAGTCCGCCAGCTCCGGGTCTTCATAGACCGTTGCTTTATGGCCCTGATTGACGAGGATTGCTTCTGCTTCCTCCGCAACCAGCAGCGAGTTGCCGTACATCGTGCCGACAAAAATACCTACTTCAGCCATGCTTTGCTCCCGTAATTATTGCGCTTGCTGTTCATCCTGAACGTTGCCTGCGGCAAACTCAACCCTTTCATTTTCGGGGAGTTGTCCCAGCCAGCCAAACTGTGACAGCGCCTGCATCCAGACCTCGTCCAGCCCCGCGCGAATAGTCAGCGGTTCGCCGGTAAACGGGTGCGTCAGGCTTAGCTCGCTGGCGTGCAGCATCAGTCGGTTACAGCCAAAGTGCTCTGCCGCGCTGCGGTTCTGCCGCAGATCGCCATGCTTGCTGTCGCCGATAATTGGGTGGCGCAGATGTGCAAGGTGGCGGCGAAGCTGGTGCTTGCGCCCGGTTTTGGGCAAAAGCTCAACCAGACTGTATCGCGTAGTGGGAAATTTGCTGGTCGCCACCGGCAGTTCTGTGGTCGCCATACCGCGATAGTCGGTCACCGCAGGCTGCGGACCTTTATCTTCGCGGGCAAATTTATCGGCGATTTTATCCAGTTCCTCCACCAGCGGATAATCCAGCGTGGCGGAATCCGTCAGCCAGCCGCGCACAATGGCGTGGTAGCGCTTCTGGATCTGGTGCTGTTCAAACTGCTGCGACAGCAGGCGCCCGGCCTCACTGGAAAGCCCCATCAGCAGAACGCCAGAAGTTGGCCGATCCAGACGGTGGGCAGTAAAGACGTGCTGACCGATTTGGTCGCGCACGGTTTGCATAACAACCACTTTCTCATCGCGATCGAGCCAGCTTCGGTGTACCAGCCAGCCGGACGGTTTATTCACCGCCACCAGCCACTCATCCTGATACAGGATCTCAAGCGTCATGCATCGTCACCGGCGAAAAGCGTATCCAGCTTTTCCAGCTCAACCAACATAACGTCGCGCGCCGGGTGAGTCGCCTCCAGCGCCATTTCGTAATAGGGAGAGACGGCAAACGCCTGGGGCAACGCGTGTCCCCCTTCCAGCAGCGCGTGCATGCGCGGAATTAATACCCACTGGAGCCATTCAAATGGAGACAGCGTATCCAGACAAAACGGCTGGGTGCTGGCGAACGCGTCTGGCTGCGGCGCACTTTCCTGCCACAGCTGATGCTGGCGCATAAGGGCTTCGATGGCGTGCAACTGCGCACGAACGCTATCGTGATGCGTCATAGTAACCTCAACTGAAAAACGGAATGGCGCGAAGCATAGCATTGCGGAAGACAGAAATAAAAAAAGGGAGCACTGTAAAAACAGTGCTCCCGGTTCGTTTCGCAGCATTCCAGCTACAATACGTGCTCCCTGCTCATCCGTGACAACTTTTCCTGATGCCCGAAGGCCTGGTCATCCCTTTACCTTTTGCTTCCTGCTCACATCATCCTGACGTGTAGGTTTCGTCCTGAAACGTCCTGGCCATCCTGACCCACCGACCATCCTGACCGGCTCACGTTCTCCTTCCTGGAGGTGTCCCTTACGCATCCTGCGTGATCCACTTTGCTTCATCCTGAAGCCTTCCTGCGGCGTCGTCCTGACGTGTTCCTGGTGAGAAACGCCATCATCCTGATGTTCGTTTCTCGCGTCGGCATCCTGTCGACACAGATAGAATCCGCTATTCTGCCTCGTCTTACAACCCACCCTGTGAGCAAGGTAAGCCTGGCGAAACGGGGATAATCGTTTCAGGAAATCGCTAACCTGTTGAAAGGGAAGTTAATATTAATCTGAAATCTCTAAGACAATGCTAATTGTTTCGGCGATGTCTCACAGTGCGTGTAAGAGATCTCTCACACGTCCAGTAGCATCATGGATTACAGAAGCGGCTCAAGTCGGGTAAGAAAATCCGCAAGAGAAGGCGCGAGAACGTCGCGATTGCGGGTGCCGAGCGTCTCTTTAATGACCTCGCCAGACAGGTTGCAGACTGAAATGACGTCCAGTTCACTGTCGAGCGTCGCAATAAAGAGAGTCGGGGAGAGCTTAAGGCGTTTTTGCGTGACCAGGTGACCAATGAGGTTTTCCTGAACGCGTTGAAGATCGTCTTCGCTCCAGGTTTGCAGCAGCGTCAGCGGCTGTCCTGCAAAACATGCAGTCATATCCCCGGCAAACTGCGTGGTATAAATTGCATGAAGCGCAGGTTGTATCACAATGTCCATTGCGCGTTCAACCGCATTTACATTCTGCTCGCCCGTGAACGGTTTCGGTTGCCAGATAACGTAATCATCCTGCGAAGCGATAATGCACGGTGACGGCACGCCATATAAGTCAGTACTTTGCGGCCACGTCCCCCGCTTTTCATGCCAGGCATCGCAATAGCGGGTCGTGAAGGACGTCAGGGCATTTGCAGTTTCGATATCCACCGATTTCTCTCTTCTTGTAAGACAGGATAAACTCAGCCCCTAAGTGTACCTGTAAAGTGGCTATGAAACATGTCTTACGAAAATCATCAGGCGTTAACGGGCTTAACGCTGGGTAAATCGACCGATTACCGCGACACCTACGACGCAAGCCTGCTTCAGGGTGTGCCGCGCAGTCTGAACCGCGATCCGCTTGGCCTTCATGCCGACGCGCTGCCGTTCGTCGGCGGCGACATCTGGACGCTGTACGAACTCTCCTGGCTGAATGCGCGCGGTCTGCCGCAGGTGGCCGTGGGCCATGTCGAGCTGGATTACGCCAGCGTAAACCTGGTCGAATCCAAGAGCTTTAAGCTCTATCTCAACAGCTTTAACCAGACCAAATTTAACAGCTGGGACGAGGTACAACAGACGCTTGAACGTGATTTAAGCGCGTGCGCGCAGGGGAACGTAACCGTCTCGTTATACCGTCTGCATGAGCTGGAAGGTCAGCCCATCGCCCATTTCCACGGCACCTGCATCGACGATCAGGACATTGATGTGGAGAGCTACGATTTTAGCACCGACTATCTGGAAAACGCGGCGGGCGGAAAAGTGGTCGACGAAACGCTGGTAAGCCATCTGCTGAAATCCAACTGCCTTATCACCCATCAGCCGGACTGGGGCTCGGTACAGATCCAGTATCGCGGCCCGCAGATTGACCGGGAAAAGCTGCTTCGTTACCTGGTGTCATTCCGTCATCACAACGAATTTCACGAGCAGTGCGTGGAACGCATCTTCAATGACATCCAGCGTTTCTGCCAGCCCGAAAAGCTGAGCGTTTATGCCCGCTATACCCGTCGCGGAGGCCTGGACATTAACCCATGGCGCACCAATACCGATTTTGTGCCTGCCACCGGACGGCTGGTGCGCCAGTAAGATAAATATTTTCACAATATGCGGGCGGTATTCCGCCCGAAGTGTTGTGAAACGTCATAAGCCAGGGCTATTGTAATCAACAGGGAAAGACGATAATCGTCCCATAAGGAGCTCACTTGATTACACATATTAGCCCGCTTGGCTCTATGGATATGTTGTCGCAACTGGAAGTGGACATGCTTAAACGCACCGCCAGTAGCGACCTGTATCAACTGTTTCGTAACTGTTCACTTGCTGTACTGAACTCCGGAAGCCTGACCGACAACAGTAAAGAGCTGCTGTCCCGCTTCGAAAGTTTTGATATCAATGTGCTGCGCCGCGAGCGCGGGGTGAAGCTGGAAGTGATCAACCCGCCGGAAGAGGCGTTTGTCGATGGGCGTATTATTCGCTCACTTCAGGCCAACCTTTTTGCCGTGCTGCGCGACATCCTGTTTGTTAACGGACAGATCAGCAACGCCGGTCGTTTCCAGCATCTCGATCTGGAAAGCTCCGTTCATATCACCAACCTGGTTTTCTCCATTCTGCGTAACGCCCGCGCCCTGCACGTTGGCGAAGCGCCGAACATGGTCGTCTGCTGGGGTGGTCACTCTATTAACGAAACCGAATACCTGTACGCCCGCCGCGTGGGTAATCAGCTCGGCCTGCGCGAGCTGAACATCTGTACCGGCTGCGGTCCTGGCGCGATGGAAGCGCCGATGAAAGGCGCGGCAGTAGGACACGCGCAGCAACGCTATAAAGAAGGCCGTTTTATCGGCATGACCGAGCCGTCGATCATCGCCGCTGAGCCGCCTAACCCGCTGGTTAACGAACTGATTATTATGCCTGATATCGAAAAACGTCTTGAGGCGTTTGTCCGTATCGCGCACGGCATTATCATCTTCCCGGGCGGCGTAGGTACGGCGGAAGAGCTGCTTTATCTGCTCGGGATCCTGATGAACCCGGCCAACAAAAATCAGGTTCTGCCGCTGATCCTGACCGGCCCGAAAGAGAGCGCCGACTATTTCCGCGTGCTGGACGAGTTTATCGTGCATACGCTGGGGGAAGACGCGCGCCGTCACTACCGCATTATTATTGACGATGCCGCAGAAGTGGCCCGTCAGATGAAAAAAGCGATGCCGCTGGTGAAAGAGAACCGTCGTGATACCGGGGATGCCTACAGCTTTAACTGGTCCATCCGTATCGCACCGGATCTCCAGATCCCCTTCGAGCCGTCGCATGAGAACATGGCGAACCTCAAACTCTATCCGGATCAGCCGGTGGAGGTACTGGCAGCTGACCTGCGTCGCGCCTTCTCTGGCATCGTGGCGGGGAACGTGAAGGAGGTGGGGATCCGCGCGATTGAGGAGTTCGGGCCGTATAAAATCCACGGTGACCCGGAGATGATGCGCCGCATGGATGACATGCTGCAGGGCTTTGTGGCTCAGCACCGCATGAAACTTCCGGGTTCTGCCTATATTCCCTGTTACGAAATCATCAAATAAAGCGTCCTTTCCCTCCTCTCAAGCCGGATTGTCATCCGGCTTTTTTATTAGTGATGTAATTCATAGCGATCTTCAATGTTATTAACAAATCTGGCGCCCGCGCAAACGATTACCTCGTTTTTGAAACCGTAAATAATCAGCCTTAATCGAAATTACCTGCCAGAAAATCCTAAAATCCTATTTCTTTACAGCGAAAGACACCTATCTCGCGGGTCAGCCTTTTCGAAAACATGTCGTTAATGGTAGCCTTCGCGCCCGTAAATCCTCTTTGATGTTTTTTTAACAGATAAATGGTCTAAATATGCCCACATCATAAGTGGATTATTGCATTTGGGATCGCGATCACTGATAGATTCATAACGAGAATGTATCTTTCCGCCCGCCAATAGTTACGGGCAAAAATTATTAAAAAACCGTCACTGAACGAATTTCATATTACCGTCAGGCACTTTTTCATCGGATTTGACTAAAAACCTGACAATTTGCTTCCTCCAGGAGATACAGATGGAAACCACTCAAACCAGCACCGTTGCTTCGATTGAATCCCGAAGCGGTTGGCGCAAAACGGATACCATGTGGATGCTTGGCCTGTACGGCACGGCAATCGGCGCTGGTGTACTGTTCCTTCCTATCAACGCAGGTGTCGGCGGTCTGATCCCGCTGATCATCATGGCCATCATCGCCTTTCCGATGACCTTCTTTGCACACCGCGGCCTGACCCGCTTCGTGCTGTCCGGTAAAAACCCGGGCGAAGACATTACTGAAGTCGTTGAAGAACACTTCGGCGTCGGCGCAGGTAAGCTGATTACCCTGCTCTACTTCTTCGCGATTTACCCGATTCTGCTGGTGTATAGCGTTGCTATCACCAACACCGTTGAAAGCTTCATGATGCACCAGCTGCAGATGACCCCGCCGCCGCGTGCGATCCTGTCCCTGATCCTGATCGTCGGTATGATGACCATCGTGCGCTTTGGCGAGCAGATGATTGTCAAAGCGATGAGCGTGCTGGTATTCCCGTTTGTTGCAGCCCTGATGGTGCTGGCGCTGTACCTGATCCCACAGTGGAACGGCGCTGCGCTGGAAACTCTGTCTCTGAGCAGCGCATCCGCAACCGGTAACGGCCTGCTACTGACCCTGTGGCTGGCGATCCCGGTAATGGTGTTCTCCTTCAACCACTCGCCAATCATCTCCTCCTTCGCGGTGGCGAAGCGTGAAGAGTACGGCAATGGTGCAGAGAAGAAGTGCTCCAGCATCCTGGCTCGCGCACACATCATGATGGTACTGACAGTTATGTTCTTCGTGTTCAGCTGCGTGCTGAGCCTTTCCCCGGCGGATCTGGCGGCGGCGAAAGAGCAGAACATCTCTATTCTGTCCTACCTGGCAAACCACTTTAACGCACCGCTGATTGCGTGGATGGCACCGATCATCGCGATTATCGCCATCACCAAATCCTTCCTGGGCCACTACCTGGGCGCACGTGAAGGCTTCAACGGTATGGTGATTAAATCTCTGCGCGGTAAAGGCAAGAGCATTGAAATCAACCGTCTGAACAAAATCACCGCGCTGTTCATGCTGGTGACCACCTGGGCGGTAGCCACCCTGAACCCAAGCATTCTGGGCATGATTGAAACCCTGGGCGGCCCGATTATCGCGATGATTCTGTTCCTGATGCCGATGTACGCGATTCAGAAAGTGCCAGCGATGCGTAAATACAGCGGCCATATCAGCAACGTGTTCGTTGTTGTGATGGGTCTGATTGCCATCTCCGCTATTTTCTACTCGCTGTTCAGCTAATACCTCCTGCGCCGTCTTCGGATGGCGCACTCCTCCCCTCTGACTGAAGCAATGGACGCATCATGATTAGCGTATTCGATATCTTCAAAATCGGTATTGGTCCTTCCAGCTCTCACACCGTCGGACCAATGAAAGCCGGTAAACAATTCACGGATGACTTGATTGCACGCGGCATTTTGCACGACATCACCCGCGTGGTTGTCGATGTATACGGTTCCCTTTCCCTGACCGGTAAAGGCCACCATACCGATATTGCCATTATCATGGGGCTGGCGGGTAACCTGCCGGATACCGTTGATATTGACTCCATTCCTGGCTTTATCCAGGACGTGAACACCCATGGTCGTTTGCTGCTGGCCAACGGCGAGCACGAAGTTGAATTTCCGGTTGACCACTGCATGAATTTCCATGCGGATAACCTGTCGCTGCACGAAAACGGCATGCGCATTACCGCGCTGGTCGGCGATAAAGCGGTTTACAGCCAGACGTATTACTCCATCGGCGGCGGGTTTATCGTCGACGAAGACCATTTTGGTCAAACCAACGGCTCCGCCGTTGAGGTGCCGTACCCGTACAAAAACGCGGCCGATTTACAGCGTCACTGCCAGGAGACAGGCCTATCTCTCTCCGGCCTGATGATGAAAAATGAGCTGGCCCTGCACAGCAAAGAGGAGCTGGAACAGCACTTCGCAAACGTCTGGGAAGTGATGCGCAGCGGCATTGAGCGCGGGATCACCACCGAAGGCGTGCTGCCGGGGAAACTGCGTGTTCCACGTCGTGCGGCTGCGCTGCGCCGCATGCTGGTCAGCACCGACAAAACCACCACCGACCCGATGGCCGTTGTCGACTGGATCAACATGTTCGCGCTGGCGGTGAACGAAGAGAACGCCGCGGGTGGCCGCGTCGTCACCGCGCCAACCAACGGGGCGTGCGGCATTGTTCCGGCGGTCCTGGCGTATTACGACAAGTTTATCCGTGAAGTGAATGCAAACTCACTCGCGCGGTATATGCTGGTCGCCAGTGCGATTGGCTCACTGTACAAGATGAACGCCTCGATTTCCGGCGCGGAAGTGGGCTGTCAGGGTGAAGTGGGCGTAGCCTGCTCTATGGCGGCGGCGGGTCTGGCCGAACTGCTTGGCGCAAGTCCTGCGCAGGTTTGTATTGCGGCGGAAATCGGCATGGAACATAACCTGGGGCTGACCTGCGATCCGGTCGGCGGACAGGTCCAGGTGCCATGCATCGAGCGTAACGCCATCGCCTCTGTGAAAGCGGTGAACGCGGCCCGTATGGCGCTGCGCCGCACCAGCGAACCGCGCGTGTGTCTCGACAAGGTTATCGAAACCATGTACGAAACCGGTAAAGATATGAACGCCAAATACCGCGAAACCTCCCGCGGTGGCCTGGCGATGAAGATCGTTACCTGCGATTAAGCCTCTCAGGAAGCCTCGTTTTGCGAGGCTTCTTCCTGTTTTCCCCACCATTCATAGTTTCATGCTGCGCTCAGTGTTACCCTTCCCCCATTAGACAGAAGGGAGATTATCTGTGGCCGTTCATTTGCTTATCGTCGATGCACTTAACCTGATTCGCCGTATTCACGCGGTACAGGGCACCCCCTGCAAGGACACCTGTTTACACGCGCTGGAGCAGCTCATTCGCCATAGCGAACCCACCCACGCTGTTGCCGTATTCGACGATGAAGCACGCAATACCGGCTGGCGGCACCAGCGCCTGCCGGACTACAAAGCCGGGCGTGCGCCGATGCCGGACGATCTGCACGCCGAAATGCCCGTTATACGCGCGGCCTTTGAACAGCGCGGCGTTCCGTGCTGGGGCGCACACGGTAATGAGGCTGACGATTTAGCCGCAACGCTGGCGGTTAAAGTCGCGAGCGCCGGGCATCAGGCGACTATCGTTTCAACCGACAAAGGCTACTGCCAGCTGCTCTCTCCAACGGTCCGCATCCGCGACTACTTCCAGAAACGCTGGCTGGACGCGCCATTTATTGCCAGCGAGTTTGGCGTATCGCCTGAGCAATTGCCGGATTACTGGGGGCTGGCGGGGATCAGCAGCTCCAGAGTGCCGGGTGTCGCCGGTATTGGACCCAAAAGTGCCGCACAGCTGCTGACGGAGTTTCAGAATCTGGAAGGGATTTACGCAAGGCTTGAGGAAGTGCCGGAAAAATGGCGCAAGAAGCTGGAGGCGAATAAAGAGATGGCGTTTATCTGCCGGGAAATCGCAACGCTACAGACGGATTTACAGCTGGACGGGAATTTACAGCAGTTAAGGTTAGAACGTTAAAACAACTACACGATTTTGTAGGCCCGGTAAGCGCAGCGCCACCGGGCGTTACAAACGTTATCGCTCGTCGCGACGCCCACCCACGGCCGCCCACCAGCGACGGATATGCACCGTCACTTCTTCACGGTCGTGATACAGCTGACGCGCCTGGATTTCCGCGTTAATCCCGTGTTCGTCCAGTTGCTGCTGAATATAAGCCAGGTTCTGCGACACCTCTTCGTAACGCTTTTTCATCGGCAGCTTGAGGTTGAAAATCGTCTCACGACACCAGCCGTTCACCAGCCAGGAGGCCATCAGCGCCGCGACTTTCGCCGGTTTTTCTACCATGTCGCACACCATCCAGGAGATGTTGTTACGGGTAGGACGGTAGCGGAAACCATCTTCACGCAGCCAGGTGACCTGCCCGGTGTCCATCAGGCTTTGCGCCATCGGGCCGTTATCCACAGACGAAACCCACATGTTGCGTTTCACCAGCTGATAGGTCCAACCGCCCGGGCACGCGCCAAGATCGACGGCATACATGCCGTTTGCCAGACGTTCGTCCCACTCGTCCGCCGGGATAAAGACGTGGAACGCCTCTTCCAGCTTCAGGGTTGAACGGCTCGGCGCGTCTGACGGGAAGCGCAGACGCGGGATCCCCATAAAGAACGGCGAGTTATTGGTGGTATACGAGTAGCCGGTGTAGCAACATCCTGGCGCAATAAAGAAGATATGCACGACTGGACGCTTTGGCGTTTCGTAGTTTGTCAGCACACCCGCATCACGCAGTGCCGCGCGGAGCGGCACGGTAAACTTACGGCAGAACTTCATCAGCTCTTTGCTTTCATTGGTGTCAGCCACTTCCACGCGCAAATCGCCGCCCTTCTCCACCACGCCCTGCAACAGGCCAACAATCGGCGTGATGCGATCCTCCGGCGGAAGATCTTTCAGCAGTTCGCCCGCGACAAACATCTGACGGGCGAAAATCAGCGAGCTGAACGGCAGTTCGCGCGCCAGCTTGTCGGCATCATCAGGCTGATAGCATTCAAATACCACATAACCCGCGTTCTCTTTGACGCGAGCGAATCCGAAGACTTCACGCTTCGCCGCTTTATCGGTGATTTCCGCGGCGCACTCTTTCTCAAACCCCGGGCGACAATATAAAACAACCTTATTCATGAACAACGCCCTTGCGTTTCAGACGGATAGCTCCGATAAACATTAACACCCAACCCGCCAGGAAGCTGACGCCGCCGACAGGTGTAACAAACGCCCACAGGCGTAAATGCGACAGCGCCAGACAGTAGAGACTGCCGCTGAACAGTACGGTACCCAGCGCCAGAAAGACGCTGCTCCAGTAAAACCAAATGCTGATACGGCGCTGCATCGCCACCGCCAGCCCAAAAATTGCCAGCGTGTGGAACGCCTGATATTCAAGGCCGGTCTGGATCCAGCCCATCTCCACAACGCCCAAAGACTTGCTTAAGACATGCGCGCCAAACGCGCCCAGAGCTACAAAAATAAAGCCACTCACCGCGGCGAAAATCAGCATGAATCGGCTGGTCATGTTTAAGTCCTGAATTAATGCGTGCCCGGCACACAAACGTTATTGTTCATACCTGAAGCGGAATTTTTCTTGCTCGCTTGCCGCTTTCGCCAGTATCCACTGCCGGAAAGCGGCTATTTTACCCAGTTCTGCCTGACTGTCATGACAAACCAGATAAAATGCATTCTTGCTAACCAGTACATCGTTAAATGGGCAAACCAGACGGCCTGCCTCAATTTCGGACTGCGCCATGACGTTATTCGCTAATGCCACGCCCTGCCCGTGAATGGCAGCCTGTAACACCATCGCGCTGTGGCTAAAAATGGGCCCCTGCTGCACGTTTATATGATTAAGACCTAACTGGCGGGTATAAGTTTGCCAGTCGCGACGCGAGGCATCGTGCAAAAGCGTGTGTTGCGCCAGATCGGCGGGCGTTTTGAGCGCTTTCTCCCCCGTCAGCAGCAGTGGTGAACAGACCGGCAGCAGATATTCTGCGTATAATTTTTCAACACGCAAGCCCGGCCAGTTACCACGACCGTAAAAAATCGCCACATCCACATCGTCTGCAAGCTTGTCTTCCTGACGGTCCACCGCCTGGATTCGGACATCGATTCCCGGATAAGTTGAGTTAAAGCTTGAGAGTCGCGGCACCAGCCACTGAATGGCAAAACTGGGCAATAAACTCACAGTCAGGGCGCCTTTTGCGCTCCGTGCCTGAAGCTTACGGGTGGCTTCCGTCAGCTGGGAGAAAATCTCTTTAATATCCTGAAAATAGCTCTGCCCTTCTTCGGTCAACAGCAACGAACGGTTACGGCGACGGAACAGCTTAAGCCCCAGAAAATCCTCCAGAGACTTGATTTGATGACTTACTGCGGCCTGTGTCACAAAAAGCTCATCGGCTGCGCGGGTGAAGCTGAGGTGGCGTGCTGCTGCATCAAAAACACGTAATGCATTTAGGGGTGGCAATCGCTTGGACATGGTTATCTGGCTTAGATGTTAACGAAATTTAACATATAGGAAACAACGTTTAACCTATTAGTTTTTTTTATCTGAGCCATTATAATTTGTCCGTTGAGGAACTACCAGCAAATACCTATAGTGGCGGCACTTCCTGAGCCGGAACGAAAAGCTTTTTTTGGAATGCGTGTTCTGAAGGGCTTTTGGCTTACGGTTGTGATGTTGTGTTGTTGTGTTTGCAATTGGTCTGCGATTCAGACCACGGTAGCAACGCTACCAATTTTTCACTTCCTGTACATTTACCCTGTCTGTCCATAGTGATTAATGTAGCACCGCCAACTTGCGGTGCTTTTTTTTCGCTTATCTAACTGTTAATGCTCGATTTCCTTCATCTCTTTCACGTCACTGCGATTGATCTGCTGTTTGTTCCCGTTAGCATCTTTATATGAAATCATCCCGGTATCATTATCGGTTGTCGGTTTCCCTTCAGAGACGATAGATCGACCATCGTTGGTATGCATTACGTAGTTATTTCCAGAACATGCGCTCAGGGCAAAGGTCAACGCACAGGCAGAAATGATTGCAGCTGTCTTTTTCATGATTATTCTCCTTTAGCAATTAATGCTATTCAAACCTCGATTTATAACAGGCTAAAACATCCGCCTAACACTATTTAGCATAACCTGCTTTTTCAGACTCGCCAGGATAAGCAGACAAATCTGATAGATATCAACTTCCTTGCCCTGCCGATGAATTTGCGCGACGATCGTAGAATCGATATGAGGAATTCCATGAACGCTTTCAGTCCTGCGCAGTTTCGCGCACAATTTCCTGCGCTGGCCGATGCCGGCATTTATCTTGATAGCGCCGCCACGGCCCTTAAGCCGCAAGCGGTGATTGAGGCAACCCGCCAGTTTTACAGCCTGAGCGCCGGGAACGTGCATCGCAGCCAGTATGCCGACGCGCAGCGCTTAACGGCGCAATACGAAGCCGCACGGGATAAGGTCGCGCGCCTGATCAATGCTGACAGCGGTAAGAACATCGTCTGGACTCGGGGCACTACCGAGGCCATTAACATGGTGGCGCAATGTTACGCGCGTCCGCTGTTGCAGCCCGGGGATGAGATCATCGTCAGCGAGGCGGAACACCACGCCAACCTGGTGCCCTGGCTGATGGTGGCCGAACAAACCGGGGCACGGGTTGTAAAACTCCCGTTGGGTACAGACTTCCTGCCTGACGTGGCGCGTCTGCCTGAGCTGATTACGCCGCGCAGCCGTATTCTGGCGCTGGGGCAGATGTCCAACGTCACCGGCGGCTGTCCGGATCTGGCGCGCGCCATTGAGATTGCCCATGCCAGCGGCGTGGTGGTAATGGTCGACGGTGCGCAGGGTGTGGTGCATTTTCCGGCTAACGTTCAGGCGCTGGATATCGACTTCTATGCCTTCTCAGGGCATAAATTGTACGGGCCAACCGGTATCGGCGCGCTGTACGGCAAACCTGAACTGCTGGCCCGGATGACGCCGTGGCTCGGCGGCGGCAAGATGATTACCGAAGTCACCTTCGACAGTTTCAAAACGCAGGATGTGCCTTACCGCCTGGAAGCCGGTACGCCGAACGTGGCAGGGGTTATCGGTCTGAGCGCAGCGCTCGAATTTCTCGCAGATACGGACGTGGCTCAGGCTGAAAGCTGGAGCCGGGGCCTGGCGACGCTGGCAGAAGAAGAGCTTAAGAAACGCCCCGGGTTTCGCTCGTTCCGCGTCCAGGACTCCAGCCTGCTCGCCTTTGATTTTGCGGGCGTACACCATAGCGACATGGTGACGCTGCTTGCCGGATACGGCATTGCCCTGCGCGCAGGACAGCACTGCGCACAGCCGCTGCTGGCGGCCATGGGGGTGAGCGGTACCCTGCGCGCCTCGTTTGCACCGTACAACACAAAAAGTGACGTCGACGCGCTGGTTTCCGCCGTCGACCGCGCCCTGGAATTACTGGTGGATTAATGACAAGTTCAGCCTTAGCCGGGCATCCGTTCGGCACCGTTATCACTGAAGAGACGTTAAAACAGACCTTCGTCCCGCTCACGCAGTGGGAAGATAAATATCGTCAGTTGATCCTGCTGGGCAAACAGTTGCCCACGCTGTCAGACGAACTGAAATCGCAGGCGAAGGAGATAGCTGGCTGCGAGAACCGCGTCTGGCTTGGGTTTAGCATATCCGGTGAGAAACTGCATTTCTTCGGCGACAGCGAGGGACGCATTGTTCGCGGTCTGCTGGCGGTGCTGTTGACCGCAATCGAAGGGAAAAGCGCCGCAGAGCTGCTGGCGCATTCTCCGCTGGCGCTGTTTGATGAGCTGGGACTTCGCACGCAGCTTAGCGCCTCGCGCGGTCAGGGACTGATTGCGCTAAACGACGCGGTGCTGGATGCCGCCCGTCAGGCTCAGGCCTGACGTTCCGCCTTCGCCATCATCTTCTTCAGGGCGTGAGAGACCGCCACAAAGCCGAAGGAGGCGGTCACCATGGTGGCCGCTCCAAACCCTGAGGCACAATCCATCCGCTTTGGCCCTTCCGCTGTGCTTTTCATTGCACAGACCGAACCATCCGCCTGCGGATAAACCAGCGCTTCTGTCGAGAACACACAGTCCACACCCAGCTTGCCTTTACTGTTCTTCACCACGTTGAAGTCGCTTTTTAAGCGCTCGCGCAGCTTAGCAGCCAGTGGATCCTGAATGGTTTTCGCCAGATCTGCCACCTGGATCTGCGTCGGATCAATTTGTCCACCCGCGCCGCCCGTTGTCACCAGCGGCACCTTGTAACGACGACAGTAAGCGATCAGCGCCGCTTTTGGCCGCACGCTGTCGATGGCGTCAATCACATAGCTGTAGCCTTTGCTCATGTACTCCGCGACGTTATCTGCCGTCACAAAGTCGTCAATCACCGTTACGCGGCACTCCGGGTTGATGAGACGAATACGCTCCGCCATCACCTCGGACTTCGCCAGACCGACGTTATCACGCAGGGCGTGGATCTGACGGTTAGTGTTAGTGACGCAGACGTCATCCATATCAATCAACGTAATTGCGCCAATGCCGGTTCTCGCCAGCGCTTCTGCCGCCCACGAACCCACGCCACCAATGCCCACCACGCAGACATGCGCATCCGCGAACAGTTGCAGGGCTTTTTCACCGTATAACCGTGCCGTGCCGCCGAAACGCTGGCGCCAGGCATCGCTGATTACCACAGACATAAAACCTCAGATGTAAAAAGGGTGAGGTATTCCTCACCCTGAACCGTAATCCGTCTTGCGCTCAGAATACCACACTCAGCCGCTAAATACGTTCCCGGTACCCGGCGCTGTCTTCAGCACCCACACGCGCCCGTAGTGGTTATACCAGCCTGCACGATGCCCTGCATCCGGGCCGATGCCCTGGTAAATATCGAAGTGCTGACCTTTAATCGCCCCGCCCACGTCCAGCGCCACCATCAGGCGTAATTCATACTTGCCGTTGAATTTGCCGTTGTTGTCGAGGAGAGGAACTTCCGCCAGCAGCGTGGTACCCGCCGGGATAATCGAACGATCCGATGCCACAGAAGCGCGGCCAATCAGCGGGACGGCGCTCGCCCCTTTCACCGGCGCAAAGTTCTGCGGTTTGAAGAAGACAAACGATGGATTCTGCTCAAGCAGCTCACGCACTTCCGCTTCGCTGTGTTTTTCGCCCCACTCGCGGATCGCCTGCATCGACATATCTTCTCGTTTCACTTCACCACGGTCGATGAGCACCTTACCGATGCTGCGATAGGCATGGCCGTTTTTCCCGGCATAGCTAAAGAAGTTCAGCGGCGAGCCGTCGCCAAAATCAATATAGCCGCTGCCCTGCACGTCCATGATGAAGTTATCCATCAGCGAGTTGCTGTAGGCCAGCACGTAATTTTCGCTAAGCGCACCGGCATAGATTTCAGCGCGGGACGGGAGACGACCGCGTTTTGGCGGCATGCGGTAAATCGGATACTGGAATTCGCCCTGACGCGTGTGTCGTGCCTGGACAACCGGGGTGTAGTAGCCGGTAAACTGAACGTTACCGTAGTTATCCGCCCCTTCCATCTGCCACGCGTCAATACCAAACTGGCGCATATTGCGCGTATCACCGCCAGCACGCAGCCAGTCCTGCACTGCACTATAAACGTTGTTCTGTGAGCCATACAGGCGTGGCGACGCTTTGCGGATCTGGTATACCTGCTCGGAGAAATCCCCGGCATTGATTGGAGCACCCACGGCATCTGGCTGGTTAACTAAAGAGAAAGGCTGGGATAACTTCCCGTCTTTATACTGTTGACCGCGATCGGTCGGTTTGGAAGAGCAGGCCGCAAGAATCGCTACCATTGCGCCTGTCATCAGATACTTCACCCAACGTCCTTTCATTATATCTCGTCTTTTAGTTGCCCAATTCCGCGTGATGAAGATAACAAACCCACCGTGGTAATGAAATGCGATCGCCTTCCCTTTGGCAAATTCTGGACAAAAAATAGTCCAAAGTGGCTATTCCCGTTCATTTTGCATACAAAATAATGAATTATGCGAAAAAGGGGTTGCATCACAAACCTATCCGAGTATAGTGCGCTTCCACGGACGCGGGGTGGAGCAGCCTGGTAGCTCGTCGGGCTCATAACCCGAAGGTCGTCGGTTCAAATCCGGCCCCCGCAACCAATTAAAATTTGATGAAGTATCTTCTACGACTGTAGAAAGACGGACGCGGGGTGGAGCAGCCTGGTAGCTCGTCGGGCTCATAACCCGAAGGTCGTCGGTTCAAATCCGGCCCCCGCAACCAATTAAAATTTGATGAAGTATCTTCTACGACTGTAGAAAGACGGACGCGGGGTGGAGCAGCCTGGTAGCTCGTCGGGCTCATAACCCGAAGGTCGTCGGTTCAAATCCGGCCCCCGCAACCAACACTTCTTAAAACAATAAACACCCTTAAGGGTGTTTTTTTGTATCTGCCGTTTGTGAAAGTGCCGGGCGAGATACCCGGCGTAATACCCTATCCCCGCCGCGCCAGCGTTTCCCCGTCTGAGAAATAGGCCCGAATACCCGCCAGAATCGACTCCGCCACTTCCTGCTGGAATTTAGCCGTCTTGAGCTTGCGTTCCTCTTGCACGTTACTGATAAACGCGGTTTCGACCAGAATGGACGGAATATCTGGCGCTTTCAGTACTGCAAATCCGGCCTGCTCGACGCTGTTTTTGTGCAGCTTGTTGACCCGGCCCAGTTTGCCCAGCACCGCTTTACCAAACTTCAGACTGTCGGTAATGGTCAGCGACTGCACCATATCAAACAGCGTATGGTCGACGTAACGATCCCCGCTTTTACTCACGCCACCGATTAAATCCGAGGCGTTCTGCGTGTCCGCCAGGTATCTCGCGGCGGTACTGGTCGCCCCTTTCGTTGACAGGGCAAACACCGACGATCCGCTCGGCTGGCGGCTGGTGAAGGCGTCCGCATGAATAGAGACAAACAGATCCGCGCGCTGCTTCTGCGCTTTCGCCACGCGGACCTTCAGCGGGATAAAGACATCTTCGTTGCGCGTCATGTAGGCGCGCATATTGCCCTCTTTGTCGATTAACGCCTTCAGACGACGGGCAATTTGCAGCACCACATCTTTTTCACGGGTGTGATATTTCCCAACGGCGCCGGAATCTTCTCCGCCGTGGCCAGGATCGAGCATGATCACAATCGGACGATCGCGCCCCGCCCTGCCCGGCTTAGGACCACTTTGCGCAGGTGGGACCTGCCGCTGGAGATCGCCTTTGTTGTAATCTTCAAGTAACGCCAGGAGCGGATCCTGAATATCCGTTGCATTCGCCGGATAGAGATCCATTACCAGGCGCTCCTTAAAGGCAGCAACAGGCGCAAGGGCAAAGAGCTGCGGTTTCACGTTCTGCTTCAGCTCAAACACCATGCGCACGGTTTGCGGATCGAACTGCCCGACGCGCGCCGATTTGATAAAAGGATCGTCGCCACGGATCTGCGCCGCCATGCCTTTAAGCACGGAGTTGAGATTCACACCTTCGAGATCAACCACCACACGTTCAGGATTGCTGAGGGCAAATTGTTTGTATTTCAGCACGCGGTTGGACTCGACCGTCACGCGCGTATAGGTCGACGACGGCCAGACGCGCACCGCGACTACCTGGCTTGTGGCGGCAAGACCCACCTGGCTGACGCTAAGCAACCACATCGCCCCGGCCCCTTTTAACAGGCGGCGGCGGCTTATTGCTGAATTGGATCCCGACATGCTTCTCCCGAGCAAGAAATCTGATTGATGAACAAAACGCCCAAATTGACCGAAAACTTTAACGAATGACGCATAAACTGTCATCTATAAAAGGGTAAACAATCATACGTTAACGCACGGATTACTTATTATTTTCTGTGTGTCGCAGAAAATTTTGGCTTGCACACGCGGCCACAATCGAATAAAAATACATAAATAACGAATAAACATTCATTAAGGGTTGTGTCATGGTTAAGGAACGCAGAACCGAACTGGTCCAGGGATTCCGCCATTCTGTTCCCTATATCAACACCCATCGGGGGAAAACCTTTGTCATCATGCTTGGCGGCGAAGCCATTGAGCATGAGAACTTTTCCAGTATCGTCAATGATATCGGCCTGCTGCACAGCCTCGGCATCCGTCTGGTGGTGGTGTATGGCGCACGTCCGCAAATCGAAGCCAACCTGGCCGCCCATCACCATGAGCCGATCTACCACAAACATACCCGCGTGACGGATGCGAAAACCCTCGAACTGGTCAAACAGGCGGCGGGTCTGTTGCAGCTCGATATCACCGCCCGCCTGTCGATGAGCCTGAGTAATACGCCGCTGCAGGGCGCGCACATCAACGTGGTGAGCGGCAACTTTATCATCGCTCAGCCGCTCGGCGTGGACGATGGCGTGGATTACTGCCACAGCGGCCGCATCCGGCGCATTGATGAAGAAGCCATTCACCGCCAGTTAGACAATGGCGCGATCGTCCTGATGGGACCCGTTGCCGTTTCCGTAACGGGTGAAAGTTTTAATCTGACCTCAGAAGAGATTGCCACCCAGCTGGCCATCAAGCTGAAAGCGGAAAAAATGATCGGCTTTTGCTCCTCACAGGGTGTCGTGAACGATGAGGGCGTGATTGTGCCAGAACTTTTTCCGAATGAAGCCCAGGCGCGCGTCGAAGCGCTGGAAGCACAAGGCGATTACTATTCCGGTACCGTGCGTTTTCTGCGCGGCGCCGTCAAAGCGTGCCGCAGCGGGGTACGCCGCAGCCACCTGATCAGCTATCAGGAAGACGGCGCGCTGTTGCAGGAACTGTTCTCCCGGGACGGGATCGGTACGCAGATCGTAATGGAGAGCGCCGAGCAGATCCGCCGTGCCACCATCAATGACATCGGCGGCATTCTGGAGCTGATCCGTCCGCTGGAACAACAGGGCATTCTGGTTCGCCGCTCCCGCGAGCAGCTGGAGATGGAGATCGACAAGTTCACCATCATCCAGCGAGATAACCTGACCATTGCCTGTGCGGCGCTTTATCCGTTCCCGGAAGAGCAGATTGGCGAAATGGCGTGCGTTGCCGTGCACCCGGATTACCGTAGCTCCTCGCGGGGGGAACTGCTGCTTGAACGCGTGGCGGCACAGGCGCGCCAGATGGGTCTGAGCAAGCTGTTCGTGCTCACCACGCGCAGCATTCACTGGTTCCAGGAGCGCGGCTTCACGCCGGTGGATATTGATTCTCTGCCGGAAAGTAAGAAAGAGATGTACAACTACCAGCGCCGCTCGAAGGTGTTAATGGCGGACCTGGGATAACAATCACCCTCTCCTGTCGGAGAGGGTGATTACTCAGACAGATTCAAAAATCGCGCTTAATCCGCTTCTGCGCTCGGTGCGAGTGGCAATCGCCTGACCCAGCACGCGCTCATCCGCATACAGCGACAGACGCTGGCGCGCACGGGTAACGGCGGTGTAGACCAACTCACGGGTTACGACCGGCGAAAGCTGAGTCGGCAGGATCAGCGCCGCATGGTTGAACTCTGAGCCCTGAGACTTGTGTACCGTCATCGCCCATGCCGTTTCATGCTCTGGCAGACGGCTGGGCTGGACGGACTTCACGCTGCCGTCCGGCAGCTGAAACCAGACGCGCAAACCGTTACCGCGATCGAGCGCAATACCGATATCCCCGTTGAACAGCCCCAGCGTACTGTCGTTGCGGGAGATCATCACTGGCCGGCCTTCATACCATCGCGAATGCTGCTGACGGTTAATTTTGCGTTTCTGCACAAGCAGCTGCTCCAGCCTGTCGTTCAGGCCCGCAACGCCGAACGGCCCTTCCCGCAATGCGCACAGAAGCTGGTATTCGCCAAATGCGGCAATGACCTGCCCGGGCTGACTGCGCTGCTGCACGCAGCTCAGAAAACGCTGGTATCCCTGGAGAGCCTCCTCAAGCATAGCCTGATACTCTTCCCCGCTTTGCAGCGATTTCTTTTCAATGTCAGTGAAAGAGCCGTCAAACACTGTGCGCGTGGCATGCCGATCGCCACGGTTGACCGCCGCAGCCAGCTGGCCGATGCCGGAGTCGCTACCGAAACGGTAGCTTTTTTGCAGCAGGCACAGGCTGTCACGCAGTGCGCCTGCGACTGGCGAGTGATCGGGTTCAAGCGAGCAGCCGGTCAGGCGGGCAAGCTCCTGCGCCCGCGCGGCGGTATAACCGTAGCTGGCGTAGGTACAGATATCCCCCAGTACCGCCCCGGCTTCCACGGAGGCGAGCTGGTCGCGATCGCCCAGGAAAACCACGCGCGCATGCGGCGGCAGAGCATCGATCAGGCGCGACATCATGGTCAGGTCAATCATGGAGGCTTCATCCACCACCAGCACGTCCAGATGCAGCGGATTACCCGCATGGTAGCGCAGCCGCTGGCTACCCGGCTGCGCGCCGAGCAGACGGTGCAGGGTACTCGCTTCACCCGGGAAAAGCGTAAGCTGCTCCTGAGTGAGCGGCAGCTGTTGCATCGCACCGCCCAGTGATTCGGTCAGTCGCGCCGCTGCTTTCCCGGTGGGCGCCGCCAGACGAATACGACATCGCTGCTCGCCTGATAGCTGGATCAGGGCTGCCAGCAGCTTTGCGACGGTCGTGGTTTTCCCGGTCCCCGGGCCACCTGAAATCACCGAAATCCGCCGCGTCAGGGCGACGGCCGCCGCCACTTTCTGCCAGTCTGTAGTCTCACCGGAGTCAAACAGCCTGTCCAGTGTCTGGCGAAGCTGCGCTTCGTCGCAGGGAAGCGGCGCGTTGGTCTCACTAAAGAAACGCGCTACCGTCAGTTCGTTTCGCCACAGACGGTTCAGATATAAGCGCTCCCCCGTCAGGATCAGCGGCGCCTGGTTTTCTCCCGGCCCGACGGCCGACGATTCGCGCAAAATTTTCTGCCAGTCCACCCTCTCCCCCAGCAGCGCAAAGCAGGACTGGAGGACAGGCGGCATTTTCTCGTCAACAACCAGACGCGAGAGCGGCAGACACACATGCCCCTCTCCGGCGTCTTTACTCAATAGGGCAGCGGCAAGCATCACGGCGGGCTGGTCAGCGGCAATCATCATGGCAAACTGCACATCCAGCTGACGCAGCACGCGTTGCTCTACCGCTTCCAGCAATAAGTCCTGCATCGTCATGCCATCTCCTCCGTGTTTGCTGCAAACAGGTTATCCATTTTATTAATCAATTCCGCATCCGGACGGGTGCTGAAGATCCCGGAGCGCGGATCGGCAGCGTCGACCCCGCGCAAGAAGAGGTAGATGACGCCACCAAAATGATCGTCGTAGCGGTAATCCGCAATACGGTGGCGCAAATAGCGGTGCAGCGCTAGCGTGTAGAGCTGATATTGCAGATCGTAGCGATGCATTTGCATGGCTGCCGCCATCGCCTGCTGGGTATAGGCTTCGCTGTTCTCGCCCAGCCAGTTCGATTTGTAATCCAGCAGGTAGTACCGTCCTTCGTGACGGAAGACCAGGTCGATAAAGCCTTTCAGCATGCCCTGCACTTGACGGAAGTTCAGCGGCGGGCAACCGGCTGAGAGCGGATCGTACTGACGGATAAGCGCATCGAGCGCGTCGGCCTTAAGCGGGCCTGCGACAGGCAGATAAAACTCCATCTCAACCTGTTTATTTCTGGCCGTTAGCTGACGAAGAGCGAAGCCCTGCTCAGTCAGCGGTGCCTGCAAAATGGCGTTGATCCAGTCAGTGAGAACGGGCTGCCAGTGCGCGTCATAGCCCCCGCTCTGTAGCATCTTCAGCACCCACTCCTCACTGACAGGCTGAGTAAAATCAAGCTCTTCAAAGAGGCTGTGCAAAAAGGTGCCCGGCGACGCGCCGCGTGGGAACTGATGCGGAGTTAACGTCGGTTCAACCGGAATATCACCCACCCCTGCGGCATCCACGTCCAGCTTCGGCATGAGATCCAGCGCAATACTTTGCCCGTGCTGTTGCAGGCCAGAATAGCTGGTGACGCGCCAGTCGTCGGCAAGCACCCGCGTGATCTGGCGCGCATTAAGGTCGGTCGCGGGCTCTTGCGCCATTTGCCAGCGGCTATTGTCTGGCAGAGATGGGATATGCAGTGCGATATCGTCACCGCAGAGCGACTCAATGCAGAGGCGCAACCCCGCCGCATCTTTCGGCTCGCCACGCTGAATAAGCCGCCCTAACGCGCTTAAATGGAAATCGCTTTCCCCTGTTTTCTCCCCGCGACGGCGGAAAACCGGGGCGACGCCCAGGCTGCAATGCCAGACAGAACGGGTCAGCGCCACGTAAAGCAGGCGCAAATCCTCCGCCAGACGCTCCGCTTCTGCCAGTTCAACGCTGGTCTCCGCCTTGCTGAGATCGAGCACCGCATCGAAAGTCTCGCGGTCATGGTAAAAGGCCTGATCCTGAACCCGGTAGTTCGCGATGAAAGGCAGCCAGACCAGCGGATATTCGAGACCTTTGGATTTGTGAATGGTGACGATTTGCACCAGATGCTTATCGCTCTCAAGACGCATCTGCTGGCTTGAAGAGTTACTGTTTGGATCCGCGATTTGCTGCGCCAGCCAACGCACAAGGGCATGTTCACTTTCAAGCTGGGTACCCGCTTCCTGTAACAGTTCGCTGATGTGTAAAATATCGGTCAGACGCCTTTCACCGCCGGATGTCGCCAGCATATTTTCGGCAATCTGACGCCATGTCATCAGCTCGCGCAGCATCGCCATGACGCCGCGCTTTTGCCAGCGTTCACGGTAATGGACAAACTCTTCTACCACCGCATCCCATGCGTTTTCGTCATGGTTGAGTTCATCAATATCCCGTGCGTTCAACCCCAGCATAGAACTGGCCAGCGCGCTTCGAAGCGTATTTTCGCGCTCCGGCGCCAGCACCGCCTGAAGCAACCAGAGCATTTCCTGGGCTTCCAGCGTGTCGAACACGCTGTCGCGGTTAGAGAGATACACTGACGGAATATCCAGCAACGTTAGCGCATCGCGGATTAACGCCGCTTCCTGACGACTGCGCACCAGCACGGTAATATCAGAGGCCTTTACAGGATATGCCTGTTCCCCCTTCCACAGCAGTGCCTCGCCGCGCGCGCCTGCGCTTAGCCAGTCACGGATTTGCGCGGCGCAGTGCTGGGCCATCGCCGCCTGATAATCGGTAACGCCATAGCCTTCCCCCTCAAGCAGCCAGAAGGTCATGGCGGGTTGCACCGCACCGCTGACTTCGAAGCGCAGGGATGCGTTTTTTGGGGCGGATTTCACCGGCAGGAATGGGATTTCATTGAACATGAATGCCGTCTCCATACGGCTGAACAGCGCATTGACGCTCTCAACCATCCCCGGAGCGGAGCGCCAGTTGGTATCTAACGTGTAATGCGCGACAACCTCACTACGGGCTTTCATATAGGTGAAGATATCTGCCCCACGGAAGGCGTAAATGGCCTGTTTAGGGTCGCCTATCAGCAGCAGGGCAGTGTCGGGCTGCTGTCGCCAGATGCGGCGAAAAATGCGGTACTGCTGGGGGTCGGTGTCCTGAAATTCGTCAATCATCGCCACCGGAAAACGGGTACGGATCGCGCTGGCGAGCGCTTCACCATTCTCGCTGGACAGGGCTTCGTCCAGGCGGCTCAGCATGTCATCAAACCCCAGCTCGCCCCGGCGACGTTTTTCGCGCGCGACGGCCTGGCGGATCTCCGTCATGGCGCGGGTGATCATCAGGTCATTGAGCGTTAATGGCTCCGCAAGCAACGCTTCAATCGCCACAAACAGGGGATGCTCAGGCACAATACCGTCGGCTTTGGTTCGCTCGGTCAAAAAGCGCTGCGAAAATTTTTCCAGTGCGTCCGGAAGCTGGTAACCCCGCGTCTCCTCCTGGGCCCAGGCGCTGATCTTTTCGATCCACTTCCCCTGGTTCCCACGGTTGAACTTGCGTCTGTCGATGCCTGAGTTTTCGATGATTGCATCAATTTCACCAACCGACTCATTCCACTTCTGCTTAAGCGCGGTAATTTTGGCGACGATCTTTTCATGGCGCGAGGCCAGCGTTTCATCGGCAGGCGGAGGAGATTTAATGACCGGCGCTTCGCCTTGCAGGTAACGGTCGATGGCGCGAAGAAGCTCTTCCGGACCTTTCCACAGGGCGTGAACCGCTTCAGCAATGTCGCGCTGCAACGGATAACAGTGACGACGCCAGAAATCCGCACAGGCCTGATAGCGAAGCTCGGATTCATCTTCAATAAGCTGCTGCTCAAAGAGCATGCCGGATTCAAACGCATTCAGGCTCAGCATGCGCTGACAAAAACCGTGAATGGTGAAGACGGACGCTTCATCCATTTGCCGTTCGGCCAGCAGCAGCCATTGCGCAGCCTGTTGCTTATCCGCAATCTCGTCCAGCAGGCTCGCATAGAGGGGGTTATCCGTCGTCTGACGCAGACAGGCGATGCGCAGCTCATGAATGTTGCTGCGAATACGGCCACGCAGCTCGGCAGTGGCCGCTTCGGTGAAAGTTACCACCAGCAGCTCTTCCACGCTTAACGGGCGCGAAAAAGCGGCGTTGCCGCCGAGCCCCAACAGCAGACGCAGATAGAGCGCGGCGATGGTATAGGTTTTTCCCGTTCCCGCTGAGGCTTCAATCAGTCGCTCACCCTGTAGAGGTAAACTTAGGGGATCAAGCGGCTCAGCGGTATGGGTCATTCTTTCTTACTCCAGGGCATAGTTTGTTGCAGCGCGCTGACGCTCTTCCAGACGGTCCACTCTTTTGATTTTACGTAGTCCGTTTTCCCGTTCTGGCTGCCAGAAACCTGAGACAGGATGGCCATACCCTGCGGTTTTACTACCGCCTGATGGAAGAAATCGGCAACTTTTTGTGGCGTCAGCTGTTTTATTTCGGCCACTATTTTATCACGCGAATCAAATTTCATATTACCGCGATCAAAATCTTTGCTCAGCTGCGAGGCCTCTTCACCCAGCGTCTGCGGCGGTTGCATCACCTGGGCGATAACCGCCTGCTGGATCTGGGCAAACTCTTCCGGCTTCATGGCGCGCAGTTTTGCTTCCGCCTGCGGGAAGAATGCCTGATAACGTTGCCACAGGTAAGCAGGTTGTTTGTCGCTGCTTTGCAGAAGGAAGCCCACCCCCCACTGACGGCCCACATTCATCGAGAAAGCGAATACCGCATAACCCAGCTGCTCTTCGGTGCGCAGCTGGTTGTAAAACCACGGCTGAATAATTTGACCGAGCACCGCACTCTGGGCAGAGCTGGTAAATTCGTCATATCCGACAGGGACAAACACCGCGGCCAGCGCGGAATCCGTGCTGCTTCCCGCTTTTTCGAAGATCGCATTCTGCTTTTTCTCTACCAGCACATCCTGGTTACGGCACCACTCATCGCCTTTTGAACCCAGTTGCGCACGCACGTTTTGTGCCAGCGTTTTAGCCTGATCTTCGCTCATGTTCCCTACAACCAGGAACTCCGGACGAGTATTGGTTTTCAGCGAATCACGGTAAGCCAGCACCTCTTTTAAGGTGACTGAGGGCAATAACGCGCGGCGATCTTCGCGCTGGAAATAAGGAATTTGGGACAACATCTGTGCTGGCATAATCGCCTGATCGTAGGCTTTACCCTTCTCGGCAGAATCCATCATCTGGGCATACCAGGACTTAGCCTGCTCGAGCTGTTCTTCCGTAGGCGTATAGCTGAAATAACCGTCCAGCAGCGCCTGGAACAGCTGCGGCAAACGCTGGGTATAGCCGTTGGCATTCACCATCAGACCGTTATTGGCATTGGTGGAGAAACTGATACCGCCAACGGCAGCCTGGTTGCTGAGCTGATCGAGGGCAATACCGGCCAGATAATCGTTAAGCGCAAACAGCACCTGGTTTCTGGCGCTGTCCATTGCTTTAGGATTACGCAGCACTACGCTGACATCCGCTTTTGGCTCGTCGCCGAAATAGCGGCTTGGGGTGTAGACCACGCGCAGCGTCGGCTCATCAACAATCAGCTCCGGATGCGGATAGGCCTTTGCGGGTTTGATCAGCGAGAAATCGTCCGGGATGTAGGGGTTAAGCTCCGGTAACTTCAGCGCAATTTCCCCCGCCTTTTTCTGCCAGCCCGCGAAGGTCTGTTCGCTGATTTTTTCAACCTGATACGGGGCATCAACGAAGTAGGCCATTTTGTTATGCGGTTCGTTCGGGCTGATATACCAGACGCGGGCATTCTGCGGAGTCATCATCGCCAGACGCGCTTTGAGCGCCCCGGCGTCATACTGATTGGCAATATTTACCGCATCCAGCGTATGTTCCACCGGCACGCGGATCATGGTATCTGCCAGCCACTCGACGTAGTCCATATCACGCGTAATAGAGGGATAGCGGAAATCGAGATCCAGCACGTGCGCCAGCTCGTCGAAGTAGCGTTTATCGACGCCTTTGTCGCGCAGCAGAGAGAGATAACTGAAAATGGCCGCAACGACGTCGTCACGGTGAGCCAGCCCTTTATCGGTCAGCGTCGCGGAGATGGCCAGCACGCCGCTATTCCCGTTTACGACGGGATCGGAGTCAGCGCGAATACCTTCCACCAGCCCCTGCTTTTGCAGCCAGTCGGAGAGCGTACCCGGGCTGCGGTTACCGATAAGATAAGTCACCAGCTCGTCGGTTTTGCTGCGGAACTGCGCCGTGTTGTTATCAATACGGAATTCAACGCGTAACACCTTGCGCGGCAAGGCCGGCACATAGTGAATAACAATGCCTTTTTGCGCGTCCGTGACAACCGGCACGTTAATCTGCGGCAGATCGATATTTTTATTTGGCACCCTGCCATAGGTCTGCGCAGCCATGTTTGCCAGCGTCGGCAACGGTTTATTGCTGTAAATAACCGCTTTCATCAGATTGGCGGAATAGTATTTTTCACGAAACGCATGCAGCGCATCGAGCACCGGGCTACCCGGCTTGTCGCTCAGCGTTTCAAGGTTGCCGCCTGAGAAGCGCGAACCCGGATGCGCCGGATTGATGGTTTCAGCGCTAACCTGCGCCATGCGCATACCGTCTCGCGTGCGCGCCATCGTCAGTTCGGCGTTTACGGCGTTGCGTTCCCGGTCAGCATATTTTTTATCCAGCAGCGGTGCGGCGATGGCATCCGCCAGACGGTCCACCGCCCCGTCAAGCGCATCATTTTCCACTTCCAGGTAAAACGCGGTACGATACGGCGCAGTGCTGGCGTTGTGGCTGCCGCCATGCATTTTCAGAAATTCGGACAGGCTGTCAGGCTGTGGGTATTTTTTAGACCCCATCAGCGTCATGTGCTCAAGGTAGTGCGCCAGTCCCGGATGGGCGTCAGGATCTTCCAGCGACCCCACCGGCACAACCAGTGCGGAGAGCGATTTAACCGCCTGAGGATCGGAAACCAGCAGCACGGTCATCCCGTTATCAAGACGAATCGCCTGATACTGACGGGTGTCCTTATCGCTCTTACGGATTGTTTCCTGGACAGGTTGCCAACCGGAATCGGCCTGAGTGACGGGAGCCCAAAGGGCGATAAACAAAACAAATGCTTTGAACAAGGTGCTGCCTGGCATTACGACCTCTTTATCACGGCTACATCATTAACAACGTGCGTGCTGGACACGCCAGCATCTCTTTCTTTGGGTACATCAGTCCGTGATAAGAGGTGCATCATAAATGAACACCCCGTGCTGTGCAATTTTTATACAGCACTCAGGACTGCTTAAATTTGAACAACGGTAACAGGTAGCGTTGCGCCTCTTCCGTGATAATGTCGAAATATTCTGGCTCCAGCGTTCGCCATAAACGTTGATACCAGACATCGTCGCCCTCGCCACGTACCATCATGTTCCCTTCGTAGGCCTGCAAAAACTTGCTGCGCGCTTTCTGGAGCGAAGCCTCATCCGTTAACATGGCATCATTCTGCGCGTCGTAACAGGCTTTTATCCATGCCCCCCCACTTTCAGGCAGCAAAAGCAGAGGCTTGTTCATGCCCTGACGATAACCTTCAATATAAAGCGACAGATACGTCAACGCCTGCTCAGGCTCCATCGGCGGGAAGCGCCACTCGCCGTCCTTACGTACAAACAACCGGCTTTCGCCTTCGTGACCACTCGCACTGTAGACAAGATGTTCGAGCCAGAGTTGCAGGCCATGTGAAACGCTGAGCATAGATGGGCGCCAGCGTAGCAGCCCGTCAGACTGCACGTGCGTGAGCCAGCCGCTGAGGTGCATACCGTTACAATCGAGATCAATTTCAATGCTGCTCGCCGGTTGCCGACACGCGATAACCCGGTCAGCAAGCGCTTGCATCTCCTCACACTGGGCATCCCAGACGATTTCGCCGAACGCACCATACGGCAGTAATCCCGACGCCCTGTAACGTCGGAACAGTTTACTGGCGTCTTCTTCGTCAACCAGCGCATTCAAAAGCTGGGAATTAAGCTTAAAACGCTCCAGTCCATCAAGAATAAACGGTTCCGCATCAGGGATTTCGCTCTCTTCCGAGCGGAAGTTCACCTGCAAGCGTTGCTGGAAAAAAGCCCGAACCGGATGGGCCCAAAAGCGCTGCAGCTGCTCAAACGTAAGGGTGTCTATGGCGCGCGGTTCGAGCGCCTGAATGAAATCGGTTTGCGGTGTGCCCGCGTTCTTCGCAGCGGGAAGCCACTCGCGGGCGTAGCTTTGCAGTTCATCAGGAACGTAATTGACAGGATCAAACGGCATACGGCTATGGTGACAGGTAATATGCGCTTTCACCCGACGTTCGCTTTCGTCGCAGTTACAGGCCTCATCGCCCGGCAGATAGTGACTCTGCCCGATGTAGTCCACCAGCTCCTGCACCAGCACGGACGGGAAACGCTCGCTGTTGTCCTGAATTGAACGGCCGATATAGCTGATATAAAGCCTGCTTTGCGCAGACATCAGCGCCTCAAGGAAGAGATAACGGTCATCATCGCGGCGGCTGCGGTCGCCCCGCTTCGGCTGTGCGCTCATGAGATCAAAGCCAAGGGGTGGCAGCGCACGTGGATAAATACCGTCGTTCATGCCAAGCAGACAGACTACTTTGAACGGGATTGAACGCATCGGCATCAGGGTGCAGATATTCACCGGCCCAGCAAGGAAGCGCTGGCTGATGCGCTCCTGATCGAGACGTTGCGTCAGCTCATCACGCAGAAGCGAAAGGGGAACCGCCTCGTGATAGTGCGAATTAACCCCCTCATCAACGATGGCCTGCCACTGCTTCTCGATAAGCGCCATGGCGGCTTCCGTTTCGCTGTCCGGCAGGAAGAAGTCATTTAGCATTTCGCGGCAAATCGGCAGCCACTCTTCGAGTGGGCGGGGCTGCATCAATGCACGGCGCCAGCGGTTGAGCTGCATCAGCAGCGAGGCTAAGTGACCAACCAGTTCCGCAATTAACCCACTGGACTCATCGTACGGCAGCACGTCATTCCATTCGCCGTGGATGCTCTCCATCGCATACCCCAGCAGCATACGCGTCAGGCCAAACTGCCAGGTATGCTGGCCAGTCGCGGGCAGCTCAAACTCCTGGACGTTATCATCGTCGATTCCCCAGCGGACGCCGGATTCGTTGACCCACTGGCGCAGGTAGCGCAAGCCCTCTTCGTTAATGCTGAACCGTGCGGCCAGAACAGGCACATCCAGTAATGCCAGCACATCCTCAGAGATAAACCGACTATCAGGCAGCGAAAGCAGGCTGATAAAGGCCTGTAGCGCCGGGTGTGACTGACGAGCACGGCGGTCAGAGATCGCGTAGGGAAGATAGCGGTCGCCCGTTGCGCTGCCAAATACAGCCTGAATAAACGGGCTGTAGCTGTCGATATCCGCCACCATCACCACGATATCGCGGGGTGTCAGGGTTGGGTCGTCCTGCAACATGGCCAACAGGCGGTCATGAAGAATTTCAACTTCACGCTGTGGGCTGTGGCAAACGTGGATCGCGATACTGCGATCGTCAGGATCCAGTTTTCGCTTCTTATCGCTTCGCGCAAACTCCTCGGCAGTGATCCCGGCCACGGCACGGTTTTCTAAATCCAGAATATCAAGCTGAATATTGTGCAGCAGGCTGTCCGGCGTAATATCCGCAAACGCGTCCACGTCCCCCTCTCCCGAGGAGGTGATATCTGAAAGCAGATAAATATAGTCGCGCCCCAGCTTGCCCCACGAGGCAAGTAGCGGGTTCGGCAGGTTCTGAATCCCCTCTTCATCGAAAAGCTGCGCCGCGTTTTCAGTGTCTTTAAACAGCGGCACGGCGCGTTCCTCAAAGAGGCGTTTACGCTGGCGGGTGACCAGCCGTGAAAGCCAGCGCGGATCCTGAATATCTCCCCAATAGTGCCGACATGGGTTGGTAAAGAGGATATGGATATCAATGTGCTTACCGAGCGCTTTTAGCGCGTTCAGGTAGACAGGCGGCAGCGCGGAGATACCGCAAATGAACACGCGTGACGGCAAACGGGCTGGCCGTTCTGCGGTGTTCTCAAGTGTTGAGATAAAGCGATCGTACAAGTTAGCACGGTGCCATTTAGGCTGACCGAGCTGCCCGGTATGCTCGACCAGCGCTTTCCAGAGCGGCGCCTGCCAGATTTGCGCTTCCGGTAACCCATCGACTAATTCTCCCGCTTCCCAGCGAATCAGCCATTCTGCGCGGTAAACCAGATACTGGTCATAGAGGTCAGCAGTGCGTGAGGCCAGCTGAAAAAGTTTGCGCTTGTCGGTGTCGTCATTCAGATAGTGGCGCAGCATGGCGAACTCATCATGCGCCAGCATGTCCGGCAGCAGCGTCATCAGTTTCCAGGCCATGCTTTGTTTGTTGAAGGCACTCTGCTCAGGAATATCCGGCAGGACGCGTACAAACATCTCCCAGATAAAGCTCGCGGGCAGCGGAAAATCGATATTCGCCGCAATGCCAAACTTCTGCGAAAGGGACATTTGTAGCCACTGCGCCATACCGGTGCTCTGCACCAGCACCATTTCTGGCTCAAACGGATCGTCAAGACGCTCTTGCTCAACGATATACTCCATCAGTGCTTCCAGCACATCCAGACGATTTGAGTGGTAAACCCTTAGCATAAACGCTCCCGACTAGCGGCTAACCGGGCAATGCAGACGCGTCAACGCGCCCTGCCGCCCCAGAGGAGAAATAAGTGTGACCGTGATGCTGACACATCCGGACTGTGTTGTCTGCCCCCGACTGACCTGCCAGCCCGGCGGGAGCGTTAATGTTGAGATCTGCGACTGATTCCACGCATGATGCCATAGCTGGCGATACTGGCTAAGCGCCGCATACCGGGCTGCCAGCGCGCGATGATATCCGGATAACGCCGTCACAACTACAACCAGCAACATCATTGCCAGCAAAGCCTCAACCATGCTAAATCCTTTTTGTCTGCTCAGGGTAACTGACATAGCGCACTTTCCTTAAGGGGGCAGAAGTCGCTCCAGCCGTGGGCAGAAAAGCGTATTTGTCCTTCCGCGATATCCCCGCCTCGCCATAGCAACAGATCGTCATTTCCGGCAATAAGCAAAACACGCTCCTCAAACAGCCTTACACAGACCCGCAGACCTTGTGTCTGCTTGCACTGAACCTCTGGCCGTAAAGCCCAGTCCTGAACGCGTCCCCACTCCAGTGCAGATTGCAAGGCAGCCTGCTGGCGAACAGACAAACTCTCGCCATTCACCAACGTACTAAAGGTTTGCAACTGCTGGTTTAATCCGGTGAGGATCAGCGTGCCGAGCACCAGCAATAGCAAGACCAGCGCCAGCGATGACATGCCCCGCTGACGATTCACAGATTAAACCCCGTTACGGTGTGGCGAGCCGAAAAGGGTGCAGTCAGTTCACCTTTGCGGCGGGCACGCAGCTCGATACTGATGACCGGCGCAAAGCCAGCACGATCGGTTTTAGTGACCATAAACTGCTCTATCAGGACCCGATCCGGGTCAGTGAGCTTATCCCATCCCTTACCTTCACAGGATGTCGCGCCCCGCAGCGTTTCGAGCGTTCCGGACTCAAGCCGAAATCCCGTGCTGTCATTTTCTGACGCGGTGCTATCCCACTGGCCGTTGCTGTTTGCATCCCATTGCACAATTGCACATCGCCCTTGCCTGCCGATAATTAACCCTTGCCCCTGACAATGCCCTGCACAGTATCCTGCTCGCTGGAGCTGTTTACCCATCGCAAGCAGGCGTTGCCACACCTCATCTTCCAGCTCCCGTTGCCCGGATTGCAGTAAAACACCCCGCTGTAGCCCCGGTAAAAAACGTGACGTGCTGAGTAACAGAATACTGCTTATCGTCATCGCAATCAGGACCTCCAGCAGGGAGAACCCTTTTTGTTTTACTGGCATGCACCTTCTCCTGCGGCATCACACAGCCTGATACGTCCGCCATTTGAGACAATAACCCACCACGCACCGGCGCGGCTCTGCACGCGAATATGTCCGGCCCATGCGGTATCCCTTAAGCCGTAAAATCCCAGCGCAGGCGTTACGTCGCTCAGCGTGACCTCCGGCCATAACGGTTTCATCACGAACGGGCCGCCGCTGTCGCAGCCCGGGACCACAGCGCTGACAAGGCAGGCCTGATTCCCGTCAGCGTGAAGCGCGATCCTGTGCTCGCTGTTGTGACGATTTGCGTCGTTTCGCAAGAACGCCAGGTAATCCCGCACCTGACAGGCTGTCTGCCAGAGCCGCTGCCGCTGTTGCCAGCTGTCCCAGCCATAAAGACCCGTCGCGCTGAGGATCACAACCAGCGAGATGGCGAAAAGGGTTTCGATAAGCGTAAAGCCATGTTCGTTTTTCATGGCGGGAGTGTGGCGGAATGGTAGAAAAGGCGCGAGCGTTAAACCAGAACATTACGAGCCGCTTTCCGGAGATTTTCACCCGTTGCAACGCGTTACATCGTCTCTGGAAACAGGCTCGAAGAACAAAACGAGCGCGAAAAAAAACCGGCGCTAAAGAGCACCGGTTGTGTCAGGATTCGCCGTATCAGATGGCGACAGGAGCTTTGATGCCAGGATGCGGGTCGTAGCCTTCAATCTCGAAGTCATCAAAACGGTAATCGAAGATCGAGTCCGGTTTGCGTTTGATCACAAGCTTCGGCAATGCACGCGGTTCGCGCGTCAGCTGGAGATGCGTCTGTTCCATATGATTGCTGTAGAGGTGGGTATCACCGCCCGTCCAGACAAAATCGCCCACTTCAAGATCGCACTGCTGCGCCATCATGTGCACTAACAGCGCGTAGCTGGCGATGTTAAACGGCAGGCCGAGGAACACGTCGCAGGAGCGTTGATACAGCTGGCAGGAGAGTTTGCCGTCCGCCACGTAGAACTGGAAAAACGCGTGGCAAGGCGCCAGCGCCATTTTATCCAGTTCACCCACGTTCCAGGCAGAAACAATGATACGGCGCGAGTCCGGGTCATTTTTCAGCTGGTTCATGACGGTCGTGATCTGGTCGATATGGCGGCCGTCCGGGGTAGGCCACGCGCGCCATTGCTTGCCGTAAACCGGCCCCAGGTCGCCGTTCTCATCTGCCCACTCGTCCCAGATGGAGACATTGTTTTCATGCAGATAAGCAACGTTGGTATCGCCTTGCAGGAACCAAAGCAGTTCATGAATGATCGAGCGCAGATGGCAGCGCTTCGTCGTCACCAGAGGGAAGCCTTCTTGCAGATTGAAGCGCATCTGGTGGCCAAAAATGGAGAGCGTACCGGTGCCGGTGCGGTCGTTTTTCGGCGTGCCCTCGTCGAGCACTTTTTTCATCAATTCAAAATACTGTTTCATGATTCCTCAGGAAAGTTGTTGCTGTGGACGACGACGATACGCCCAAATCATCATAATGGCACCCGCGACAATCATCGGAATGGAGAGGATCTGCCCCATGCTGATGTACTGTACCCACTCGCCGGTAAACTGTGCATCCGGCTGGCGGAAGAACTCGACGATGATACGAAACGCGCCGTAGCCAATCAGGAACAGACCAGATACTGCCCCCATTGGGCGCGGTTTGCGGATATACAGATTCAGGATGATAAACAGCACCACACCTTCCAGCGCCAGCTCATAAAGCTGAGACATATGACGCGGCAGAACGCCGTAGGTATCGAAAATGGACTGCCACTCAGGATGCGAAGGCAGCAGCGCGATATCCTCTGCGCGGGAGCCCGGGAACAGCATGGTAAACGGCACGCTCGGATCGACACGCCCCCAGAGTTCACCGTTGATGAAGTTGCCCAGACGCCCTGCACCCAGCCCAAACGGGATTAATGGCGCAATAAAATCAGCCACCTGGAAGAAGTTACGTTTGGTGCGTTTGGCGAAGATCACCATCACGAGGATCACACCAATCAGTCCGCCGTGGAAGGACATGCCGCCGTCCCAGACGCGGAACAGATAGAGCGGGTCGTTCAGGAATACCGGGAAGTTGTAGAACAGGACATAGCCGATGCGCCCGCCCAGGAATACGCCAAGAAAGCCAGCATAAAGCAGGTTTTCCACTTCGTTCTTCGTCCAGCCGCTGCCCGGACGACTGGCGCGACGACCAGCAAGCCACATGGCAAAGACGAAGCCCACCAGGTACATCAGTCCGTACCAGTGAAGCGCTACAGGTCCTATTGAGAAAATAACCGGATCGAATTCCGGAAAATGCAGATAACCACTGTTCATCTGTCACCACAAGATGTTGTTATTCCGCTGAAAGTGGACAGCGGCTGAATTGCATTCCCGCCGTTGGCAGGTGCTCCAAAGTTGCGAATCATAGCATAAGGCAGGCGCGGAGGATGCGCCTGAGATGTAAAAGATGTGTATAGGGTTTTATGCGCGCTGTTCCCCCTCACCCCATACTCTTCCTCAAGGGAGAGGGGGACGTCCGAGCAGTCATTATTTTGTGGGGATCAGCGGCCGCCGCGGATCAAACCGCCCATGCCGCGTCGCTCCATAAACGCCGCCACCTGATGGCGCACTTCGGCTGCCAGCTGTGCCTCCAGGCTTCGCGCGGCCAGCTCATGCGCCTCATCTTGTTCGATGTGACGTAACAGGTATTTCACACGCGCAACGGAACGTCCGTTCATTGACAGGTGACGGAAACCGAGGCCAATCAGGATCGCCACGCACATCGGATCGCCGGCCATTTCACCGCACAGGCGCAGGTCGATATTATGCTGCTCGGCTTCGCGGGCGATCATCGCCAGGGCACGAAGCATCGCCGGATGCAGGCTGTCGTAGATACTGGCCACGCGCGTATTGTTGCGATCGACCGCCAGAATGTATTGCGTTAAGTCGTTGGTGCCAACGGAGATAAAATCAACGCGGGTCGCCAGCTGCGGTAACATAAAGACCATCGAAGGCACTTCCAGCATCACGCCAATACGGGGTTTAGGGATCGCGTAGCCGATCATCTCTTCCACTTCGCGCCCTGCACGTTCAATCAACCGCCGCGCTTCGTCGATCTCGTCAATACTGGTGACCATCGGCAGCAAAATGCTGAGATTCCCCGTGGCCGCGTTGGCACGCAGCATCGCACGAACCTGGATAAGGAAAATTTCCGGCTGATCGAGGGTAATGCGGATCCCACGCCAGCCGAGGCAGGGATTCTCTTCACTGATGGGCATATAGGGCAGTTGCTTATCCGCGCCGACGTCGAGGGTGCGCAACGTGACGGGTTTGTCGTTAAACATCTGCAACATGCCCTGATACTGCGCAACCTGCTCCTCTTCTGACGGGAAGCCGCTTTGCAGCATGAACGGTATTTCGGTGCGGTAGAGACCAATGCCATCGATGCGGCTGCCGAGCTTCTCTTCATGCTCGGGGCTTAACCCCGCGTTGAGCATCACCTTCACCCGCTCACCGCTCTTGAGCTGCGCGGGCAGGTTGACGTCATCTTCCGCCAGCTTGCTTAATTCATTCTCTTCGCTGATAAGACGCTGGTACTCCTGAAGAAGAACCGGCTCAGGATCCACCAGCAACTCACCGCGATATCCGTCCACCACCAGCGTGCGGCGATGCAGTACGGAGGGCTGAATATCCGCCCCCATCACGGTCGGAATACCGAGCGCACGCACCATAATGGCGGCATGAGAGTTAGCTGCGCCATCGCGCACCACCACGCCCGCCAGCCTGTCCTGCGGTAATTCCGCCAGCGTCGTCGCCGAGAGTTCATCGGCCACCAGCACAAACCGGTTCGGCCAGGCATTCGCCCCCTGAATAGTATCATCGAGGTGGAACAGCAGACGTTGCCCAAGCGCGCGTAAATCGCCGGCGCGCTCTTTCAGATAGCCGTCAGTCAGTACCGCAAACTGCTCGGCAAATTTTTCAATGACCTTTTTAACCGCCCACTCTGCCACCGACCCCTTATCGACCTCGGCAAATAACTCACGACGCAAACGCGCATCGGAAAGCAGGTGTGAGTAGAGATCGAAAATGGCCGCCGTCTCTTTTTGCGCGCCAGCGGCAAAGCGTTTGCTGTAGCGACGAAACTCATTCGCCGCCTCTTCCAGCGCAGCGGTGAGCCGTTCGCGCTCAAGCGCCTCATCCAGCGTCGAGGCTTCGTAGACCTGCTCCATCAGCGGGAGCGTGGCATCCATCCAGCCTTCGGCAATAGCGACCCCCGGCGAGGCCGGAAGCGCGCGAATACGCGTATGACGATACTGACCAAAAAGGGCTGTCAGTTGGGACTGAGAGAGGATCGCCGCCATCTGCGTTGCCAGCGTGACGAGGAAGGACTCCTCGCTTTCATCGTACTGGCGTAGCTCGCGCTGCTGAACAACAAGCACGCCAAGCAGCTGGCGGCGCTGAATAATCGGTACGCCAAGAAACGCGCGGAAACGCTCTTCTTTGACGGAAGGGATATATTTGAAGCTGGGGTGTTTTTGCGCATCGGCAAGGTTGATTGGCTCCGCCAGTCGCCCGACCAGGCCAACAATACCTTCATCAAACGCGAGCGTGACGGTACGTCCCCGTGGTTTTTTTAATCCGCGGGTTGCCATAAGGTAGTAGCAACGTCGGTCATGGTCGGCCAGGTAGACCGAACAGACCTCGGTTTCCATCGCAAGACAGATGTCCGTCACCAGAATATTCAGCGCCTCGTTGAGGCGAGGCGCACTGGCGACCTTTTCAACTATTTCTCGCAAGCGGGTGAGCATGATTTGCGTAGCTTAACCTCTTTTACGTCGCCAGGCAGGTGCGCTCTGTGGCTTCGGAGTCGTCTCCTGAAGCTGCATCACGACACTTGCGAACTCTTTCATCACCCTACGGTATACATCGCGCTTGAATGACACGACCTGACGAACCGGATACCAGTAGCTTACCCAGCGCCAGCCATCAAACTCTGGCGTGCTGCTGGTTTGCATATTGATATCTGAATCGTTGCCCACCAACTGCAAAAGAAACCACTTCTGTTTCTGGCCGATACAAACCGGCTTTGTGTCCCAACGCACCAAACGTTTCGGTAACTTGTAACGCAACCAGTTGCGGGTCGAAGCCAGGATGCGAACATCTTTTCGGCTTAAACCAACCTCTTCAAACAGCTCCCGGTACATCGCTTGTTCTGGGGACTCTCCAGGATTGATCCCGCCTTGCGGGAACTGCCAGGAGTGCTGACCATATCGCCTGGCCCACATCACCTGGCCCTGACGATTACAAATTACTATTCCTACGTTTGGGCGGTAGCCATCGTCATCAATCACCGGACTACCCCAAACTAAATCTGATATATGAATGATTGTTTCACACTACAGGGAGGCGGTAAACCACTCTCTTACAGGCCTGCAACCTAATAACATTTGAATAACTCACAATTTTGTGAGGAGTTATAAACAGATGAGGGCGACTGAGACCATTTTTATTCACCTTTTCTGTGGATATAGTTGTGAAGAAGTATGGAATTACCAATGAACAACCTTGTGGCCCGGCGAATCGGCAACTTTCATCACTTAAAATAAATTATTTAAATTCATCTAGTTAAACGTAAATTTAGGGTATCAGAGGCGATTAACGTGACGATCGTCACATCAAAGATCTTCCTGGTGATGAAAGATCGAACAGCGTCGATTTTATCCACAGATTGTGCCAATAAGTTAGGCACAATTTGTGTGAAAATTCGATTTTCATCGCACGTCAAGGCTGTAAATTGAAACAGTAGTGGCGGTTATTCGCAGTTATCCCATTTTTCTGTGGATAACATGGTGTAAGATCCTGTTTATTGTCAGTGACCAGAATTGCACAACCTGTTTTTTAGCCATGGCGCGACGGGATACATTCCTAAAAAACATAATATAAATCATCCACATGGAATATGTACTCAGAAAAAAGTAAACTCTATCCACAAGGGATAAAATATCAGTTCATTTTTTAACCAAAAGGTTGTCAGCATGCATTCTCTCGCCCCACTGCTCTCTCCTCCCGTCAGTGAAGCCCAGTTGCTCCAGCAGGCACAACGTCTGGCAGGCTATGCACTGGGCGAGCTGGCCGTGATGGCGGGGTTGACGATACCCAACGATCTGAAGCGCGATAAAGGCTGGATCGGCGTGTTGCTTGAACGTTGGCTGGGCGCAAGCGCGGGCAGTAAACCCGAGCAAGATTTTGCGGCGCTGGGGGTGGAACTGAAGACGATCCCCATTGATAGCCTGGGGCGGCCACTGGAAACTACCTTTGTCTGCGTTGCGCCGCTAACGGGTAATAGCGGAGTGACATGGGAAACCAGCCACGTCAGGCATAAGCTGAAGCGGGTGTTGTGGGTACCCGTTGAGGGTGACAGGCAGATCCCGCTGGCAGAGCGTCGCGTTGGCGCCCCGCTGCTCTGGAGCCCGGATGAAGAAGAAGAGAGACAGCTTTCCCAGGACTGGGAAGAGCTGATGGACATGATTGTGCTAGGACAGGTTGAGCAGATCACCGCCCGGCATGGCGAAGTGCTGCAACTCCGTCCCAAAGCCGCCAACAGCAAAGCGCTCACTGAAGCGGTAGGTGCACAGGGCGAACCGATCCTGACGCTGCCGCGCGGCTTCTATCTTAAAAAGAATTTCACCGGTGCACTGCTGGCACGACACTTCCTGTTGAAAACATAGTTTTTTACCAATTTTGCGCTCCGGCTAGCATAATCTCCTCCTTTTTAAGATTTCCCCCCTTTCACCTGTCGTAATATCAGGTTATTACTACACTATGATTTGATACGAGCCAGGTGAGGATGAGAACGATGAAAAAATGGGCAGTAATTATCTCAGCAGTCGGTTTAGCGTTTGCGGTATCGGGTTGTAGCAGCGACTATGTCATGTCAACGAAAGATGGTCGTATGATCCTGACCGATGGCAAACCCGAAGTCGACGACGATACCGGTCTGGTGAGTTACCGCGATCGCGAAGGCAATCAAATGCAAATTAATCGCGACGAAGTCTCCCAGATCATCGAGCGTTAAACAGATAAAGGTCAGTAGCTTGCTGGCCTTTTTGATTTTTTCCTTCCCCTTTTGCCTTCCCTCTGCCATGTTTATATTCCTTTGTCGGGAGGTTCCTGACGCGGTCTGTATGTCTAAAAAAGGAAACCGGCTATGCATTATCACCGTATCCCCCATAGCGCTCTGGAGATCAGCCAGCTGGGGTTAGGCACCATGACATTTGGTGAACAAAACAGCGAAGCCGATGCCCATGCACAACTCGATTACGCCGTCAGCCAGGGCATTAACCTGATTGACGTGGCGGAGATGTACCCAGTTCCTCCCCGCCCGGAAACTCAAGGTCTTACCGAAACGTATGTCGGCAACTGGCTGGCGAAACGCGGCAATCGCGAAAAGCTGGTCATCGCTTCTAAGGTTAGCGGCCCTTCCCGTAATAACGATGCCGGGATCCGCCCTAACCAGATCCTCGATCGCAAGAATATCCGTGCTGCGCTGGATGCCAGCCTCAAGCGCCTGCAAACCGACTATCTCGATCTTTATCAGGTGCACTGGCCGCAGCGTCCGACGAACTGCTTCGGTAAGCTTGGCTACACCTGGAACGAGAGTGCTCCGGCCGTCACCCTGCTGGAAACACTGGAGGCGCTCACGGAATGCCAGCGCGCGGGTAAGATCCGCTACATCGGCGTTTCCAACGAGACGGCGTTTGGCGTAATGCGCTATCTGCATCTGGCCGATAAACACGACCTGCCGCGGATCGTGACCATCCAGAACCCGTACAGCCTGCTGAACCGCAGTTATGAAGTGGGTCTCGCGGAAGTGACGCAGTACGAAGAGGTGGAGCTGCTCGCCTACTCTTGCCTGGGCTTCGGAACCCTGACGGGCAAATACCTGAACGGCGCGAAACCGGCTGGCGCGCGTAACACGCTTTTCAGCCGCTTCACCCGCTATAGCGGCGAGCAGACACAAAAAGCCGTGGCGGCCTATGTGGATATCGCGAAGCGTCACGGACTCGATCCGGCGCAGATGGCGCTGGCCTTCGTGCGTCGTCAGCCGTTTGTGGCAAGTACCCTGCTCGGCGCAACGACAATGGATCAGTTAAAAACCAATATTGAGAGTTTCCACCTGAACCTGAGTGAAGAGGTCTTAGCGGAGATTGAAGCGGTGCATCAGGTTTATACTTACCCGGCACCTTAAGTTGACGATTTGCCCGGTGGCGGCTCCGCCTGACCCGGCCTACGTTTCGTGATGTTGGCGGATTTTGTAGGCCCGGTAAGGCAACGCCGCCACCGGGCAAAGATATCACCGCCGACGCTGCCAGACCCACAGCCCGGTAATCGCCAGCGCAAACAGTGCGCCAAACCCCATCCCGATTGCCACAACCGGCGCACCTGCTTTTACCGCCAGCGAGTAAATCCCCAGCATCAGCAGCATCGCCATGTTTTCGCCAAGGTTTTGCACCGCAATGGCGTTGCCTGCCCCGACGGTCTGCTTGCCGCGCTCCTGCAAAAGCGCGTTGAGCGGCACCACAAAGAAACCGCCTAATACGCCGATCAGTAACAACAGGGCATAGGCTGGCAATATGGCATGTTGCAGGGAGAAGAACAGAACGCCGACGCCGATCAGGATCCCTGCAGGCATGCAGCGCGCAACGGTTTCAAGCGTTACCAGTTTGGCCGCAGCCCCGGCCCCGACCACAATCCCGACGGCGACCATGGCATTCAGGTAGGTCGGCGTGGCGTTGTCTGTTATACCCAGCGCCACCGGCACCCACAGCACCAGCAGGAAACGCAGCGTAACGCCGGCCCCCCAGAACATGCTGGTGCCCATCAGCGAGAAGCGTGTTTCACCGTTACGCCACAGTACGCGGCAGGCGTTGAAGAAGCTGCCGGTCATTGGCCCGAAGCGCCAGGATTGTCCCGGACGCGCCACGGCCAGTTTGGGGATAAACAGGTTGGCGATCACCGCGCCACCGTACATCAGGGCACAGATGCCAAGCGCGGCGAGTACATGCCAGTCTGCCAGTACACCTCCCGCCACCGAACCCAGGAGAATAGCCGCAATGGTGGAGGACTCCATCAGGCCGTTGGCCTTCACCAGCTTATCGCCGGTGGTGAGCTCACCCAGAATGCCGTACTTCGCCGGGGAGTAAGCTGCCGCGCCAATGCCCACCAGCGTGTAGCCGACAAACGGGTTGATACCAAAGCAGATGCTTGCCGCGCCCAGAAGCTTAAGGCTGTTGGCAAACATCATGACCCGACCTTTGGGGAAGCTGTCCGCCACCTGGCCAACAAACGGCGCAAATACAATGTAAGCACCCACAAACACCATCTGTAGGATCGGCTGGCTCCAGTCGGGATAAAACTCAGCTTTCAGCAACGCCAGCGTAGCAAACAGCAACGCGTTATCGCCGAACGCGGAAAGAAACTGGGCGGCGATAACCGCCATCATGCCTTTCGACCAGATTGAAGTGTTAGTGTGTACTGACTCACGCATTATGCTGTTCCGCCTCTTCAACCATGCCCTTCAGGGTCACAAAATCGGGTTTACCGCTGCCCAGCACCGGTAACTGTTTGAGGTAACGAATATCGCGGGGGACCGCCAGCTCGGGGATACCATGTTCGCGCGCATACCTGAGAAGCGCATCACGCTTCAGTTCACCGTCAGTAGTAAAGAGCACCAGCGCCTCGCCTTTACTGGCATCACTTTTCACCACGGTCGCATGCATTTTCTCCGCCGAGACTGCGGTCGCCAGCGTCTCGACCATTTCAAGAGAGACCATTTCCCCGGCGATCTTGGCGAAGCGTTTTGCACGTCCCTGGATCTGCACGAAGCCCTGATTGTCGAAGCGCACGATATCGCCCGTGTCGTACCAGCCCGTTTCAACCTCGCCATTGACGTTCTCGGCCGTCGGCGCCTCAAGCACGCCCGGGTTTTCCACACGCAGATAGCCGTTCATGACGTTCGGCCCTTTCAGTTGAAGACGTCCGCCGTCTTCAATACCCGGCACCGCCAGCAGACGCGCGTCCAGCCCCGGCAGAATGCGGCCAACCGTTCCCGGTTTTGCCGCCATCAGAACGTTGATGGAGACCACCGGCGCGCACTCCGTCACGCCATAGCCTTCCAGAATCCGCAGGCCAAACTTGTCCTGCCAGATCTGGCGCGTACTGTCCTGGAGTTTTTCCGCCCCCGCCACCACGTAGCGCACGCGGAAGAAATCATACGGGTTGGCGAAGCGCGCGTAATTTCCGAGGAAGGTGGACGTCCCGAACAGCACCGTGCAGTTACGGTCATAAACCAGCTCCGGCACAATGCGGTAGTGCAGCGGGCTTGGGTAGAGGAACACCTCGGCACCGGTCAGCAGCGGCGTAAAGAGACCCACGGTCAAACCAAATGAGTGGAACAGCGGCAGCGCCGACATAAAGCGATCGTTGGCGGTAAAGTCAGCGATGGTTTTAATCTGTTCGACGTTTGCCAGAATGCTTTTGTGGCTATGAACCACACCTTTCGGGTTGCCTTCAGAGCCGGAGGTAAAGAGGATAATGGCATCATCCTCCGGCTGCTGCTTAACCTGCGCCAGACGCGGCATCAGCAGGTGCGCGAAAATCCACAGCTTGTCGGCGGTCGTGACGTCTGCTTTCAGATCTTCCAGGAACACCCAGCGCACCTGCGTCAGCTGTTCCGGCAGGTGCCACAGCTTGCCTTTATCCAGGAACTGGCGGGAGGTAAAGATGGTGTTGATTTGTGCTGCGGTAATCGCGCTGGAGAGCCCTTTCACGCCCGCCGTGTAGTTCATCATCGCCGGAATGCGGCCCCGGGAGACGGCACCAAAGATCACCGCCGCGCTAATACCCGCGTTTGGCAGCATCAGGCCGATCTTTTCGCCCTGTTTGCTGTACTTTTCCAGGATACGCCCGACAAACAGCGTTTTGGTCAAAAGCTTACGGTAGGTATCCGGCGTAAAGTTGATGTCTTCGATGCAGTTTTTCTTCGCACCGTAGCGATACTGCGCCGACAGCAACGATTCATACAGCGTTTCGCGCGGGCGTACGGCCATGCGCGCTTCCATCATAATCTGGTGCAGCATTTCCCCGGCGATTTTACGGCGGTCACGCGCGCGCGGCGCCTCGGGCATCGGCAGTGACGTCGGCGGTAATATATGCAGCGTAATTTTCGGGAACAGACGCTGCTTCACCAGCCCTTTCAGACGGCTGAAAAAGGTCAGCTCAGCCCCGTCGATGCGTAGCGGCACGACGGTGGCCTGAGACTTCGCCGCGACAAAACCGGCGCCGTCGTAAATTTTCATCAGGGAGCCCGTCACTGAAATCCGCCCTTCCGGGAAGATAACCACCGGACGCCCCTGCCCAATCAGACGCACCAGATGTTTAATCATCATCGGTTTGGTAGGGTCGAGCGGGACAAAATCAATCAGCGGCCTGAGCCAGCGCATGTACCATTTTTCACTGATGGAGCTGTACACCGCAAAGACGGGCCGCACGGGCAAAAAAAGCGCCAGCAATACGCCATCAAGAAAAGAGACGTGATTCGGTGTGATAAGAACACGCTCGCCATAGAGTGCCTGCGTATCGCCAGTCACGCGAATGCGAAACAGGACACGAAACAGTGTGCGGAAGAACCCAAAAAGCATTTCAACTCCCTTTGCCAGCCAGTGTGAAAGGTATAAATGGTGGCAGATTACACGAGAAGTAGTGAGGGAGCGATAGCAAAAACAGAGGCGAAAAAAAACCTGCGCATCCGCGCAGGTTGGTGCAAGTGAAGAGTACGAAAACGTACCAGGAATTCTCACCAATCAATACCTCTGGGATCTTGATTGTGGCCTCCGGCGACAGGCTTCGCCAGCAGGAAAACGCAAGGGAATGAGCCGAAGTGCAACCAGGTGTGAATAATCTCTTTTGCTGTTACAGGTTGAACTTACAGGCAAAAAAAAACCTGCGTAAAACGCAGGTTGGTGTAAATCGTGTTAATCAACCGAAGTTGATTCCACCTATCAATACCTCTGGGATCTCGACTCTAGCAATTCACAACGCATCGTTGCCAACGGACAATCGCAACAGCCTGAGGCAAAGTGTAACTAAAGGTTCAGATTGACATTATTCAGACATGACTGGCCGTGTAACGATTACACCGCGAGGGATGTTCTGCTTCACGTTTGCAGAGGACGCTCACCCGCTCCCCTTGAATGCGCGCCGCTTTTCCGCAACACTAGTTAGTGTGTAAACGCTTACCCCTATAAGAAGGTATTGAATGGCGACAATTAAGGATGTGGCTCGTCTGGCCGGTGTTTCCGTCGCGACCGTCTCCCGCGTGATCAACAACTCCCCTAAAGCGAGTGATGCATCACGCCAGGCCGTGCAGGACGCCATGGAAAACCTGAATTATCACCCTAACGCCAACGCACGCGCCCTTGCCCAACAGTCGACAGAAACCATCGGGCTGGTGGTCGGGGATGTATCCGATCCGTTTTTCGGTGCGATGGTCAAAGCCGTAGAACAAGTTTCTTATCACACCGGTAATTTCCTGCTGATTGGTAATGGCTACCACAATGAACAGAAAGAACGCCAGGCCATTGAGCAGTTGATCCGTCATCGCTGTGCGGCGCTGGTGGTCCATGCCAAAATGATCCCCGACGCCGAGCTGATCCATCTGATGAAACAGATGCCGGGGATGGTGATTATCAACCGTATTATTCCCGGATTTGAAACCCGCTGCGTGGCGCTCGACGACCGTTACGGCGCATGGCTCGCAACCCGTCACCTGATCCAGCAGGGCCATACCCGAATTGGTTATCTGTGCTCCAACCACCCAATTTCCGATGCGGAAGATCGCCTTCAGGGCTATTACGACGCGCTGCGCGAAGCCGGTCTGCCGTGCAACGATCGTCTTGTGGCGTACGGAGAACCGGATGAGAGTGGCGGCGAGCAGGCGATGACGGAGCTGCTGGGCCGCGGGCGGAATTTCACCGCCGTGGCCAGCTATAACGACTCCATGGCCGCCGGCGCGATGGGCGTGCTGAATGATAACGGGATTGACGTCCCGGCAGAAATTTCGCTGATTGGCTTTGATGATGTGCTGGTGTCGCGCTACGTGCGCCCTCGCCTGACCACCGTGCGCTACCCGATTGTGACCATGGCAACGCAGGCGGCAGAACTGGCGTTAGCGCTGGCCGAGCATCGCCCGCCACCGGAAATTACCCACCTGTTCAGCCCAACCTTAGTGCGCCGTCACTCGGTGGTATCGCCCGCGGAAGCCGTGAGCGAACAGCGATAGAGATGGACGGTTTTATCCGGGTATTCCAGCGCATCACCGATGTAGTGCCAGCCGTAACGTTCGTAGAAGTCGCGGCAGGCAGACCAGAGATGAAGCTCGTGATACCCGGCGCGTCGCGCGTAGCCGATAACATGCTGCTGAAGTTTTCCCGCCAGCCCGTTTCCCCGCGCGGCTTCATCGACATACAGCGCAGCCAGCCAGGGATGGAGATCCTGCCGGGAAATTAAATCGCAACGCCACAACCCAATGGTGCCCAGCAGTTGGTCATCCTCAACGGCAATAAAGGTGAGCGGTAACTCGCCTGGCGTCAGGCTGTGCTCGACAATGCTCTGGAAAAAGGCACGCGGCATACCTTCACCAAACGCGTTCCAGATCCAGTCGATCACCTGCTGTGTAAACTGCGGCGCAGCGTGAAGCGGCAGTATATTCACACCAGCTTCCCCTGGAAAAGAGGGACCGATTCGAAGAGATAGCCGTCAAAATCGGGCGCGTCTTCGTCTGACAGCTCGAGCAGGCTCTTTTTGACGTTTTCAAGATGCTGGAACATCGCCTGCCACGCCCCCATCACGTCGCGGCGGCGGAGCGCAGCGAGAATGGTTTGCCTGTCTCCGAGCCACTTCAGGCGCCAGGCGCGGCTGGCGATATGGCCATTGAACTGCTGCCACAGCGGACTGCTGTCCATGTGATGCCAGACGCTCTCAACCGTCGCCAGCAGCATCTGGTTTTGTGTGGCCCCAGCCAGCACCAGGTGGAACATTTTGTTGTTGTCCTGGCTGCGATCGTCGACGGCAATCGCCCGTTGCTCTTGCTCGATAATGCGGCGCAGGTTGTCGATGTCCGCCCGTGTCGCCATTTTTGCGGCAAAGGCAGCGATGTTGCTTTCAAGCAGTTGACGCGCCTGGAGAATTTCAAACGGCCCAACGTCACTGTTCAGAAAACGCTCTTCCTCGTTTTCATGCTCTTCCGGAATGCGCATCACGTACACGCCTGACCCCTGGCGAATATCCACCGTTCCCTGAAGCTCAAGCATCAGCAGCGCCTCGCGCACGATAGTGCGGCTGACGCCATACGTCTCGGCGATGTTGCGCTCCGGCGGCAGACGCGATCCCACGGGATAATGCCCCTGGATAATCTGCGCCCGTAAATCCTCGCCAATCTCCTGGTACTGTTTTTTTTCCGGCAGGATGACAGCCTTATCCACGTTTTCACCTGTGTTTTTCAGTTAATGCGCGGGCCGGACGTCCTCCCGGCCAGTTTGTGCGCTATTTTACCAGAAGGCTTACTTCCATTCATCGTCTACCCTGAGCGTCAGCACACGCTTATCGCGCAGCTGGCGGAACCAGGACGCTGATTTCTTTGCCCGCCGTGCGCGTTGATTTTCAAGGTCGATCTCAATCAGCCCGTAGCGGTTTTTAAACGCGTTCATCGGGGAGACATTGTCGGTGAAGGCCCACAGCATATAACCGTGACAGTTCGCCCCCGCCTCCCGCGCCAGCAGCGTGTAGTAGAGATGTTCGCTGATAAACGCGATGCGGTACGTGTCGTCAATGACGCCGTCACGATTGCGATACTGCGCTTCGTTCTCCACGCCCATCCCGCTTTCCGCCACAAACCAGTCAATGTTGCGATAGTCGTTTTTAATCCGCATCGCCATGTCGTAAATAATGCGCGGAAAGATCTCCCAGCCGCGGGAGGTGTTCATACGCCGTCCGGGCAGCTCAAACGGCTCGTAGTAGTACGCCGGATGGAACGGCGTCTCCGGGTGCCAGGCGCGGGACGGGGCTTTGACGCGATGCGGGTAATAGAGGTTAATGCCCAGCTCATCGACGGTGTTGTCGGCAATCAGCGCCAGCTCGTCAGCCGTGTAGTCCCACTGCACCTGATGCTGCGCCAGCAGGGTAAAGAGCGCCTGCGGATAGCGCCCGTGCACCAGCGGGTCGAGAAAGACGCGGTTGTAGAACAGATCGTACATCTCTGCCGCTCGCACGTCATGCGGCGCGCGGGAGCGCGGATAGGTCACTTCCGGGTTAAGAATACAGCCCACCGTGCCGTCATACCCTTTCTCGCGAAACAGCTTCACCACTTTCGCCGTCGCCAGCACCTTATGGTGGTTCCACTGCATCCAGGTGCTGGTGCTCTGCTCATAGGGCCAGCGCAGCGCGTCAAGGTAGACGCGCGTCTGGACCACAATCGGTTCGTTGAAGGTAAACCAGCGGGTGACTTTGCCGTGAAAGCGCTCAAACACTTTTTCCGCATAGCGAACGAACAGCTCGACGACGTGCTTTGACGCCCAGCCGCCGTAGGTCTCCAGCAGCACGCCCGGCAATTCGTAGTGTTCCAGGCAGATCATCGGCTCAATGCCCTGACGGTGCATTTCATCGAACAGCGCGTCGTAATATGCGGCGTACTCTTCATCTACCGTCGCATTCTCATAGTCGGTTAAAAAGCGCGACCAGTTGATCGAGGTGCGATAGTGCGTCAGTCCCGCCTGCTTCATCAGCGCTACATCTTCGCGGAAGCGATTGATAAAGTCGGTTGCCACCGCCGGACCATAGCCGTTGTGCCAGACGTGACGATCGTTCATGTACCAGAGATCGATCCACGAATCCTGCCCCGGCTTTTTGCCGCTCCAGCCCTCGGTCTGCCAGGCCGATGCCGCCGCACCCAGAATAAAATCTTGCGGTATGGCTATCTGTTTTGTGCTCATCGTATCCTCATGCGTTATCGGTGGCTTGTTGCAGTGCGGCCTGCTCTGCGCGGCGTGAAGCAATTTTCACAAACGGCAGATAGATAATCACCGCGGTCACGATGCAGATAAACTGGGTGATGACCGCCCCTATGGAGCCCGCCGTTGACAGCCAGGCGTTGATCAGCGGCGGCGTGGTCCAGGGCACCATCACCACGGCTTTCCCGGCAAATCCGGTCACGGTAGCAAAGTAGCCAATCGAGCCCGTCACCAGCGGCGTGATGATGAAGGGGATAGCCAGGATCGGGTTGAGCATGATTGGCATACCGAAGATCACCGGCTCATTGATATTAAAAATACCCGGCCCGATGGAGAGCTTGGCTATCTCCTTCATCTCTTTACGTTTGGTGGCAATCATGACGGCTATCAGCAGGCCGATGGTCAGGCCGGAGCCGCCGATGCTCATATAGACGTCCCAGAACGGCATGGTGATGATGTTTGGCACCTCTTTGCCCTGCTCGAACGCGCTCATGTTAACGGTGATTGCCCCCAGCAGCAGCGGCTCGCGGATCGGCTTGATCATCTGGTTGCCGTGAATACCAATCACCCAGAACAGCTGGGCGACAAACATCAGCAGCAGGATCCCCGGCAGGCTTTGCACCACGCGCTCCAGCGGCTGTTGTACCACCTGATAAACCGCGTCGTAGAGATACATGCCGGTAACCTGATGAAACACGAAGCCAAAGGTGGCGATGGCGGTGGTGGTGATAATGGCCGGGATCAGCGCAGAGAACGACGCGGCAACGTTCGGCGGCACCGTGTCCGGCATCCTGATTTTCAGCCCCTTGCGGTTTTCCAGCCAGCAGTAGATCTCCACCGACAGGATGGCGATAAACATACCGAGGAACAGGCTGCGGGTATCTGAGAACTGGCGCAGCAGCACATCTTTCACCACGTGCATCTCACCGTCCACCAGCATTTCCACCGTGGTCGGCGTCACGCAGATAAAGCAGATCACCGCCAGCAGGCCGGGGAACAGGGACTTAATGCCGTTAATACGCCCCAGCTCAATGCCGATTAAAAACACCGCGCCGATGTTGAGAAAGTTCAGCGTGGCATAGTTGAGCGCGCTGGTGATCGGCTTTAAGGCCGCGAGAAACGACAGCGACTGAAAGCTCGCCAGACCGTTTTTCGGATCCAGCACCATATTGGAGATCAATACCGAGAACGCCCCCACTATGATGACTGGCATTAAGGTAATAAACGCAGACTTGATCGCCTGGATATAGCGATAGCTGTTGAAGGTAGTGGCAAAACTGCCCAGAGCGTCGATCAGTTTTTCCTGAAATGCCATAGGGTAATACCTCAGTAAAAGGGCTTTTATTGAATAAGGTGTACAGCCGGATACTATTGGTATGCCAAAAATAGCGTCCACAGGCGATTTGTTCTGTGATTAAGCTCCCAACGCCGTTAGAGGTATTCCAGATTATGATTTATCACCATTTTGGTATACCAATGACAGGCATTTATTCCGCGGGCGAGGATCGTTACTGAAAAGCGTGATCGTTATGGGGTTTTGTCCTTCCCACGTCGCTTATGCGCCGGATGGTCTGTGTTAAACTGCAAACCATTACGTGGAAACAGGAATTTCGAATGGCAACAATGCTGGATGTCTCACTGCGTGCGGGCGTGTCGAAGGCCACCGTTTCGCGCGTGCTGAACGGCACAGGTCAGGTTAAAGAGAGCACGCGCCAGCAGGTATTTCGCGCGATGGAGGAGCTGGGCTATCGTCCGAACTTTCTCGCGCGCTCGCTGGCTAACCAGACCAGCAACAGCATCGGTCTGGTCGTCTCGACGTTCGACGGTTTTTACTTTGGTCGTTTGCTACAGCAGGCGTCACGGCAGACCGAAACGCACGGTAAACAGCTGATTGTTACCGACGGTCACGATGCCCCTGAACAGGAAGAACTGGCGGTGCAGATGCTCGCCGACCGCAAGTGCGACGCTATCGTGCTGTACACGCGTTACATGAGCGAAAAGACGATCCTGAAGCTGATCAACAGCGTGCAGACGCCGCTGGTGATCATTAACCGCGAAGTGAGCCAGGCGGCGGATCGCTGCGTCTTCTTTGAACAGCAGGACGCAGCCTTCAAAGCGGTGGATTACCTGATAAGCCAGGGCCATCGGGAGATCGCCTGTATCACCGTCCCGATCCACACCCCAACGGGTAAAGCGCGGCTGATGGGCTACCGTAAGGCGCTGGAGAAGCACGGTATTCGTCTTGACGAGCGGCGGATTAAATACGGCGATGCCGGCATGACGCGGGGTTACGAGCTGTGCAAGGAGCTGATTGCGGAAAAGACATCGTTCAGCGCCCTGTTTGCCTGTAACGATGACATGGCCCTGGGCGCCTCCAAAGCATTACACCAGGCCGGGCTGAAGATCCCGCAGGATATTTCGCTGTTTGGTTTTGACGATGCCCCCAGCGCAAAGTGGCTGGAGCCTGCCCTGTCGTCGGTGTATTTGCCGATCGACAACATGATCGTCACGGCGATCGACCAGGCGATCCGGCTGGCAAAAAACCAGCCGGTTGAAGCGATCCCACCGTTCACCGGCACGCTGGTATTACGCGATTCCGTGACAACAGGCCCCTGGTTTAATCAGACCAGCTCTAACGCCAGCAGCTCCTGAATGGTCTGGCGACGGCGAATCAGCCGCGCCACGCCGTTATCAAACAGCACTTCCGGCAGCAGCGGACGGCTATTATAGTTCGAAGACATAGACGCCCCGTACGCACCGGTATCATGCAGCACCAGATAATCTCCCGGTTTTACCTCTGGCAGCGAACGGGTTTCGACTTTCCCGCCTTCCTGCTGAGTAAAGACGTCACCGGATTCACACAGCGGGCCGGCAACAACGGTCTCGATGCGCGGGGCGTTGACCAGATCGCGGCCATCGGCGGCAAGCGCGGTGATGTGATGATAGCTGCCGTACATGGACGGGCGCATCAGGTCGTTGAAGCCAGCATCAATCAGCACAAAGTGACGGCTTCCCATCTCCTTCACGCTCCGCACCTGCGCCACCAGCACGCCAGCTTCGGCGACCAGGAAACGACCCGGCTCAATCTCCAGCTTCACCGCATGGCCCAGATGAGCGGCGATGCTGTCACGCGCGGCGCTCCACAGGCCGTAATAGTGATCCGTGTCGATCGCCTCCTCCCCTTCGCGGTAAGGGATCGAAAGCCCTCCCCCGGCGGAGATCGCCTCCAGATCCTGACCAAAATCGATAACCTGACGCACCATCGCGCCACAGACCTGCTCAAGATGGCCATAATCCACGCCGGATCCGATATGCATGTGAATACCCACCAGCTTAAGGTTGTAACGTTGTAAAACCTCCAGCGCCGCAGGCATATCGGCATACCAAATCCCGTGCTTGCTGTTTTCGCCCCCGGTGTTGGTTTTCTGACTGTGACCGTGACCAAAGCCCGGGTTGATGCGCAGCCAGACGCGATGGCCCGGGGAAACCTGCCCAAGCTGTTCCAGCATATCCACCGAACCGGCATTCACCGGGATTTGCAGCTCGTGCACGCGCGCCAGCGTGGCGTCGTCTATCAGGTCAGCGGTGAAGACGATCGCGTCGCTATCGGCCTTTGGATCAAACCCGGCCGCCAGCGCACGTTCGATTTCACCCAGCGATACGGAGTCAACCTTCACGCCCTGCTCGAGCATCATGCGCAAAATATGAATATTGGAGCAGGCCTTCTGCGCAAAACGCACCACGTCAAACTGATGCAGCGCGGCGATTTTCTCGCGAACAATCTGCGCATCGTAGACCCACACCGGACAGCCGAATTCGGCAGGCAGGCGCAGCAGGTTATCGGCGTTTAAATCGGTTTCGGTCTGGTTGAGCGGGCGTGGCATGGTCGTCTCCGGTATTCTGTTTTTTATCATTACGCCATAGCCTGAAGAGAATAAAAAATATCGTTTTATCGTGAGTCTATGCAAAAATGATATGGACCACGCTCAGCCATCAGGTGCCCTATGCCCGCCGTTAACCTACGCCATATCGAGATTTTTCATGCGGTGATGACCACCGGCAATCTCACTGAAGCCGCGCAGATGCTGCACACCTCGCAGCCGACGGTCAGCCGCGAGCTGGCGCGTTTTGAGAAAGTGCTGGGGCTGAAGCTGTTTGAACGCACCCGCGGCAGGCTGCATCCAACGGTGCAGGGTTTACGTCTTTTTGAGGAGGTTCAGCGCTCCTGGTACGGGCTGGACAGGATCGTGAGCGCGGCGGAGAGCCTGAGGGAGTTTCGCCAGGGCGAGCTGTCCATCGTCTGCCTGCCGGTCTTTTCTCAGTCATTCCTGCCGGTACTGCTACAGCCGTTTCTGGCCCGCTATCCGGAGGTCAGCCTGACCATCGTGCCGCAGGAGTCGCCGCTGCTGGAGGAGTGGCTTTCGGCCCAGCGCCACGATCTGGGTCTGACCGAAACCCTCGTCACGCCAGCGGGAACGGAACGCACGGAGCTGCTCTCGCTGGATGAGGTCTGCGTGCTGCCTGCCAGCCACCCGCTTGCTTTCAAAGCAGTTCTGACCCCGGCAGATTTTCACGGTGAGAACTATATCAGCCTGTCGCAGACCGACAGCTACCGGCAGCTTCTGGATGGCCTGTTTGCCGAACATCAGGTGAAGCGGCGGATGGTGATGGAAACGCACAGTGCGGCATCAATTTGCGCGATGGTGCGCGCGGGCGTGGGTATTTCGGTGGTGAACCCGCTCACGGCTATGGACTACGCCAGCAGCGGCGTGGTTCTGCGCCGTTTTAGCGTTTCCGTTCCCTTTACCGTAAGCCTGATCCGCCCGCTGCACCGGCCCGCCTCAGCGCTGGTTGATGCCTTTAGTGAACACCTGATTGCGCACGCGCGTCAGGTGGCGCTTCGCTTACCTGACCTGCAAAAACCTTTATGACAGCATAAACTCCACCGCATCCGCGGCATGGATGGCGGCGGTATCGAAGACCGGTATCGGGCTTTGGTCTGCCGGCACCAGCAGGCCAATTTCGGTACAGCCGAAGATGACTCCTTCCGCCCCCTGCTGCGCCAGTTTCTCAATCACGCTGACGTACCAGGCGCGCGAAGCTTCGCTGAAGGTGCCGAGGCACAGTTCATCAAAAATAATCTGGTTAATGCGCGCCCGGTCTGCCTCCTCCGGGATCAGGCTTTCAATCCCGAACTGGCTACTCAGCCGCCCGCGGTAAAAATCCTGCTCCATGGTGTAGCGCGTCCCCAGCAGCGCCACGCGCGTCATGCCGGCGGCACGTATGGCACGCCCGGTGGCATCCGCGATATGTAAGAACGGCAGCGAACAGCGGTCTTCAATATGCGACGCCACCTTATGCATGGTGTTGGTACACAGCAGAATACCCTGCGCGCCCGCACGCTCCAGGCCAAGTGCGGCGTCCGCCAGCATTTGCCCGGCTTTGTCCCACTCCCCGCTCGACTGGCAGGCTTCTATTTCATGGAAATCCACGCTGTGCAGCAGCAGGCTGGCCGAATGCAGACCGCCCAGACGCTGTTTGACGCCTTCATTAATCAGGCGGTAGTACGGGATCGTTGATTCCCAGCTCATGCCCCCTAACAGACCGATCGTTTTCATCTTTCCTCCTGTACGTTTCACCCAGTGAAGCAAACTTGTGATCGCCTTTCCAGTTATTTGGCTAAACGTTTTCTTTTCGCTGCGGCTGAGATAAGTTAAATGAAACAATGTTTCATTACATAACAGGGCGAAAATATGTTTATTTTCCATAAAGAGACCACGCTTGACGATTTGGGCAACGGCGTGACGCGTCGTATTCTGGCGCACGATGGCAGGATGATGGCGGTGGAAGTGAATTTCGAGCAAGGTGCGATTGGCCCGCTGCATAACCACCCGCATGAGCAGCTCACCTACGTTCTCTCGGGGGAATTTGAGTTCACCATTGGCGAGGAAAAGCATGTGGTGACGGCGGGCGACACTCTCTATAAAAAGCCGCACGTGATGCACGGCTGCGTTTGCCTCAAACCCGGCACCTTGCTAGATACCTTTACGCCGGTACGCGAGGATTTCCTGAAATAAAAAAAGGCGCTCATCAGAGCGCCTTTTTTCATGTTATTCCGTAACCGGCTCAGGAAGTTGTTCCGGCAGCGGGTTGCGGGAGCGCATTGCTTCGCGCAGCAGCACGCTGCCACAGGCGAACAGCCCACCCAGAATACCCGCCAGCAGCACGATCAGTGCTTTGCCCGGGCCATCTTTTTTCACAGGTATAGAAGGAGAGAGCTGGTATTTGAAAGGCTCCAGGCTCACGTCTTCGAAGGAGAGTTTTTGCAGCTGCGCCAGATAGTATTCGCGGTTCTGGAAATCGGCGTTCAGCTCAGAAACATCCTTCAGATTTTTTTCAATTTGCAATTTCTGCGCAATCCCGTCCGCGCCGAGCGCGACGGAGTAATCCGGATCGTCTTTCACCGCCTGTCCGTTACTGTAAACCGGCTTTTTGATCCCTGCCGCGTTCGCCACTTCCAGCGAGTAGTTAAGGCGTTGCAGGTTGGTATTGTGGATATTGGTCAGTCGAACCCGATCCAGCTCCAGCTGCTGCTGAACCGTTTTGGTTCTCAGGATCAGCTGATCGCGGATGTTTTGCATGGTCTCCTGCTCGACGATGCGGGAAATGTACTGAATGTAACCATTCAACACTTTCTGCGCGTCCTCTGCCGTTGGGGCAGTGAAGCTTAACGTCCAGGAGAGATACGGTGCTTTATCAGCATTTTTTTCCTGGGTGTTATCAATAGCCTTCATCTTTTCGGCGATATTGACCACCGCGCGGTGCAGCTCCAGCGGGTCAACCTCGGCGCCATCGAGCTGAGCCATCACGTAAGGAGAGCTCTTCATGTACTCTTCAAGCAGGGACTGAGACTGAAACTTTTTGATAAACAGATTAAATACATCTGCACGGGTAACTTTAACGTCCACATCAAGCACCTGCAGCGTCACCATCATCTGGCGCAGCGAACTCCACTGCGTCTGTTCCGCTGGCGTAATGACCGCTTTACTGGTCCATTTTTGCGGTATCAGGAAGGCGATTGCCAGGCCGACCAGTGCAAATGCAAACACAATGGTAATGATGCGTTTTTTTGCTGCCAGCAGGACGTCCAGCAGACCCAGGAGATCTATTTCTTTAGCGCTGACCGCCGGGGGAGCATAGTGAGGAAAGTTGAGATCCGTATGTTGTTTGAAATCCATTGCTGACATAACTGTTCTTCTTTTAAGGATGCAGTGAAATTCTGCCTGACTGGTTCCGGTTTAAGAAATCATACAAGAATGTAAGAATTATCTGAATGCCGAATTGGTACATCTGTAGACCTGCTATCAGATCTGGTAGTTAGCCACGCTGCGTGACTATTGTTTTTCCCGTTTCCACTTGTGCTTCGTCTCGCCTCCTCGCAGCCCCGACGAACGTCCGTTAAAAGGCAAAAATGCCACCTCCCTCACTATATTGAAACAGCGTTTCGACGCTGATCACATTTCCATCATTAAGCGAATGACGCAGAAATAAATCGCAATAATATAAAATAAAACGATGTTTTAGTATCCAAGAACGGCGGTTCAGCTCTTTTGAAACCCAACGCGTTTAGCGCAAAGAGGAAGGCAAAAAAGCGTTAAAAAACAATTTTATATTTAGCCGACGCCAGATATTGCACCCTAAAACTCAGCTCTCATGCCGCGCGATGCTGGCCTGAGAAGATGTAACAAAGCAGATTCCGTTTTAAACCATTGATCGCCAGGTAGGTATGTATGAATGAAAACAAGCTGCTGGGGCTCGCATGGATATCACCCTACATCATCGGGTTGATACTCTTTACGGCATTCCCCTTCGTCTCATCATTTTTCCTCAGCTTTACGGATTACGATTTGATGAGCCCGCCGGTGTTTAACGGCATCGAAAACTATCGCTACATGTTTACCGAAGACACGCTCTTCTGGAAATCAATGGGCGTGACCTTTGCATACGTATTTTTAACCATTCCGTTAAAGCTCGCCTTCGCATTAGGGATTGCCTTTGTCCTGAACTTTAAATTACGCGGCATCGGATTTTTCCGTACTGCCTACTATATTCCGTCGATCCTCGGCAGTTCCGTCGCCATTGCCGTATTGTGGCGCGCCTTATTTGCGATCGATGGCCTGCTGAACAGCTTTATCGGCGTATTTGGTTTTGACCCGGTGAACTGGCTGGGTGAACCGTCACTGGCACTAATGTCCGTTACCCTGCTGCGCGTCTGGCAGTTCGGTTCCGCGATGGTCATCTTCCTGGCCGCGCTGCAAAACGTACCGCAGTCCCAGTATGAAGCGGCGATGATCGATGGCGCATCGAAATGGCAGATGTTCATGAAGGTGACCGTGCCGCTGATTACGCCGGTGATCTTCTTCAACTTCATCATGCAGACCACGCAGGCGTTCCAGGAATTTACCGGGCCGTACGTGATCACCGGCGGCGGGCCGACCTATTCGACCTACCTGTTCTCGCTCTACATCTACGACACCGCGTTTAAGTATTTCGATATGGGTTATGGCGCGGCGCTGGCGTGGATCCTGTTCCTGGTGGTGGCCGTCTTCGCCGGTATCGCCTTTAAGTCGTCGAAATACTGGGTGTTCTACTCCGCCGATAAAGGAGGCAAAAATGGCTGATATTCAACAACTCTCCACGGCAAGAAGCATCGCCGAACGCGAAGTAGCCCGCACGCTGCGCAGAGAGAAAATCAATGCCACCGTTCGCTATGCGATCCTGCTGTTTGTCGGCCTGCTGATGCTTTACCCGCTGGTGTGGATGTTCTCCGCGTCGTTCAAACCGAACCACGAGATCTTCACCACCCTGAGCCTGTGGCCTGCCCATGCCACCTGGGACGGCTTCATCAACGGCTGGAAAACCGGCACCGAGTACAACTTCGGCCACTACATGCTGAACACCTTTAAGTATGTGATCCCGAAAGTGATCCTGACCATTATCTCCTCCACCATCGTGGCGTATGGCTTTGCCCGCTTCGAGATCCCGTGGAAGAAGTTCTGGTTCGCCACGCTCATTACCACCATGCTGCTACCCAGCACCGTGCTGCTGATCCCGCAGTACCTGATGTTCCGTGAAATGGGCATGCTGAACAGCTATATGCCGCTGTACCTGCCGCTGGCCTTCGCCACCCAGGGGTTCTTCGTCTTCATGCTGATCCAGTTCCTGCGCGGCGTCCCGCGTGACATGGAAGAGGCGGCGCAGATTGACGGCTGTAACTCCCTTCAGGTGCTGTGGTACGTGGTTGTGCCGATCCTTAAACCGGCCATTATCTCCGTCGCCCTGTTCCAGTTCATGTGGTCCATGAACGACTTTATCGGGCCGCTGATTTATGTCTACAGCGTGGATAAATACCCGATTGCACTGGCGCTGAAAATGTCCATCGACGTCACCGAAGGGGCGCCGTGGAACGAAATTCTGGCAATGGCGAGCATCTCCATTCTGCCATCCATCATTGTCTTCTTCCTGGCACAGCGCTACTTCGTACAGGGCGTCACCAGCAGCGGAATTAAAGGTTAAGAGGGAAATACCATGGCTGAAGTTATTTTCAACAAGCTGGAAAAGGTCTACTCCAACGGTTTTAAAGCGGTACACGCTATCGATCTTAAAATCGCCGAAGGGGAATTCATGGTGATCGTCGGCCCATCCGGCTGCGCCAAATCCACTACTCTGCGCATGCTGGCGGGACTGGAAACCATCAGCGGCGGCGAGGTACGTATCGGCGACAAGATCGTGAACAACCTCGCGCCGAAAGAGCGCGGGATTGCGATGGTGTTCCAGAACTACGCCCTCTATCCACACATGACGGTGCGCGAGAATCTGGCCTTTGGCCTCAAGTTGAGCAAGCTGCCGAAAGATCAGATTGAGTCCCAGGTGAATGAAGCCGCTAAAATTCTTGAGCTTGAAGAGCTGCTCGACCGCCTGCCGCGCCAGCTTTCCGGCGGCCAGGCGCAGCGCGTGGCGGTAGGCCGTGCGATTGTGAAAAAACCGGATGTGTTCCTGTTCGATGAGCCGCTTTCAAACCTCGACGCCAAACTGCGCGCCTCGATGCGTATCCGTATTTCCGACCTGCATAAGCAGCTGAAGAAATCCGGAAAACCGGCCACCACCGTTTACGTGACCCACGACCAGACCGAAGCGATGACCATGGGCGACCGCATCTGCGTGATGAAGCTCGGCCATATCATGCAGGTGGATACGCCGGACAATCTCTACCACAAGCCGAAGAACATGTTCGTGGCGGGCTTTATCGGCGCGCCGGAGATGAATATACGCAAAAGCGTGCTGGTCGAAAAAGCGGGACAGCTGCACATCGCCATTGGTGATGAAAGCATGCCGCTGAACGCGGAGAAGCAGGAGAAAGTCGCCGCTTACGCGGGTCAGGAGATCTTCTTCGGCGTGCGCCCGGAATTTGTGTCGCTCTCTGATGAGCCCTTCCCGAACGGCGGCTGTAGCGGGGAGATGGTGCGCGTTGAGAACATGGGCCACGAATTCTTTGTGTACCTGAAGGTCGCGGACTACGAACTGACCGCCAGAATCCCGTCCGATGAAGCTAAACCAATGATTGATAAGGGACTTCATCGTAAGGTGTATTTCACGTTTGATATGAATAAGTGTCATATTTTTGACGCAAAAACTGAACAGAACCTCTCTCTCTGATGGAGTGATAAAAATGAAAAAAGTGCTTTTAAGCGCAGCTATCTCCGCGACCCTGGGCCTTACCGCTTTGCCATCGATGGCGCAGAATGTGGATTTACGGATGTCCTGGTGGGGCGGCAACGGCCGTCACCAGGTCACCCTGAAAGCGCTGGAGGAGTTCCATAAGCAGAACCCGGACATCAACGTGAAAGCGGAATACACCGGCTGGGACGGTCACCTCTCCCGTCTGACCACCCAGATTGCGGGTGGAACCGAGCCAGACGTAATGCAGACGAACTGGAACTGGCTGCCGATCTTCTCCAAAACCGGTGACGGCTTCTACGATCTGAACAAGTTGAAGGAGGTGATCGACCTGTCGCAGTTCGATCCCAAAGAGCTGCAAACCACCACCGTGGATGGCAAGCTGAACGGCATTCCGATCTCGGTGACGGCGCGGGTGTTCTACTTCAATGACGAAACCTGGAAAAAAGCGGGTATTGCGTACCCGAAAACCTGGGACGAGCTGATGGCGGCCGGTAAAACCTTCGAGAGCAAGCTCGGTAAGCAATACTATCCGGTGATCCTGGAGCACCAGGATACGCTGGCGCTGCTGAATTCGTACATGATCCAGAAGTACAACATTCCTGCGGTGGATGAGAAAACCAAAAAGTTCAGCTACACAAAGGAACAGTGGGTGGAGTTCTTCCAGACCTACAAAAAGCTGATCGACAGCCACGTCATGCCGGACACCAAATATTATGCCTCATTTGGTAAGAGCAACATGTATGAGATGAAGCCGTGGATCCAGGGAGAATGGGGCGGCACCTATATGTGGAACTCCACCATCAACAAATATTCCGACAACCTGAAGCCACCGGCGAAACTGGAGCTGGGCAGCTACCCAATGCTGCCGGGCGCCACCGACGCGGGCCTGTTCTTCAAACCGGCGCAAATGCTGTCGATTGGTAAGTCGACCAAAAACCCGGAAGCGGCGGCGAAGCTGATTAATTTCCTGCTCAACAGCAAAGAAGGGGTCGATACGCTGGGCCTTGAGCGTGGCGTACCGCTGAGCAAAGTAGCGGTGCAGTATCTGACCGAAGACGGCACCATTAAAGAGGACGATCCTTCCGTGGCAGGCCTGCGTCTGGCGCAGTCGTTGCCGGCGAAACTCACCGTCTCGCCATACTTTGACGACCCACAGATTGTGGCGCAGTTCGGTACTTCTTTGCAGTATATCGACTACGGCCAGAAAACCGTGGAAGAGACGGCCGCTGACTTCCAGCGTCAGGCGGAGCGTATTTTGAGACGTGCGATGCGGTAAACACTAAGCCGCTTACCGGGCCTACACGGTATCGTAGGCCCGGTAAGCGAAGCGCCACCGGACAATTACATTACACGCCGATATTACGTAGTTTCTCCCCTCTCATCAGCTTGCGTTCAATATGCTCCAGGGTCACGCCCTTGGTTTCGGGGATCAGCCAGAAGGTCACACCGATAAACGCCACGTTCAGCACCGTATAGAGCCAGAAGGTGCCTGCCGCGCCAATCGCATCCAGCAGCGTCAGGAAGGTCGCGCCAATGATCATGTTCGACACCCAGTTGGTGGTGGTGGAACAGGTGATACCAAAGTCGCGGCATTTCAGCGGCTGTATTTCAGAGCACAGGATCCACACCACCGGCGCGGCGCTCATCGCGTAACCGGCGATACACATCATGGTCATGCCCACGGAGAGCCAGGAGAGGCCGCTTGACGCCGTGCCATTATCGAACTGCATCAGGCAGTAGCCAAGGATTAAGGTGCCGAGCGCCATCACGCTAAAGCCAATTTTCAGGGCGGGTTTACGTCCGGCCTTATCAACGGTGAACACCGCGATAAAGGTGGCGAACATAAAGGTCAGCCCCACCACCAGCGTGGCGATCATCTGCTGTTCGGTGGTGGTAAAACCGGCCATTTTAAAAATGCGCGGGGCGTAATACATAATGATGTTCATCCCCGTAAACTGCTGCATCGCCTGTAACAGCATGCCGAGGAACACCGCGCGGCGCACGTTGCGGTTCGCCTTAAACAGGGACCAACCGCCCTGCTTCAGCTTCAGGCTTTCGCGGATTTCGTTCAGCTCTTCACGCGCTTTTTCAGACGTGTCGCGCAACATGCGCAGCACCTCTTCCGCCTCCACGTGACGCCCTTTTTGCGCCAGCCAGCGCGGGCTGTTCGGCAGGAAAATGACTAACACAATCAGCAGCAGCGCAGGCAGCGCCAGCACGCCAAGCATTGCCCGCCAGTTGCCGCTGTAGCTAAAGTACGTATCCGACAGAAACGCCAGCACGATACCGAGCGTCACCATCAGCTGATACATACTGATCATCTTCCCTCGCACGTTCTCACTTGCCATTTCAGAGAGATAAAGCGGCGCGGTGTAGGACGCGATACCCACCGCTACGCCAAGCAACACGCGTGAAAGCAGCAGCACTTCTATGTTTGTCGCAAACGCGGAGCCGATGGAGCCTGCGACGAACAGGATCGCCCCAACCATCAGGCTGTATTTGCGCCCGAGACGGAACGACAGCCAGCCGTTAAACAACGCGCCGATGGCCGCGCCCAGCATCATGCTGCTTACCACCCACTCTTGCAGGCGGTTGCTTAACGTAAAGTGGTCGGTAATAAAGGGCAGTGCGCCAGCGATAACGCCGATATCCAGACCAAACAGTAGACCGGCTACGGCGGCCGCAACAGAAACAAACTGGTTCATGCGTCGGGTATCGCGCAGCGCAGCGGGCATAAGGGTAGAGTCATTTATAGATGTCATAGTTTCCTGCCTCAACAGCGAAATTCGTTAAGTGAAATTACGAGATACCGGAAGAAAGTGTCAGGTCGGAACTGGTGAAGATATGGATTATTTCGCTACGACATACCGTTCTGTGATGGACATTACAATTTCAAATCAGGGTGGTTTAACCTTATTTTTTATTAATTAGTTAATATTTAAGCAATAAATGTGTGATACCCGTCATTTATTCCTTTTTAGTATGGATTTTTCATCTTTAAGGATATGGATAAAGCCAATTTTGGCGCAAAAAAAACCTCCACCCGAGGGCAGAGGTTCTTTATTAAGGCTGAATTAACGTGCCAGCCAGCCGCCGTCAACGGCGACGGTATAGCCGTTAATGTAATCCGAAGCCGGAGAAGCCAGGAACACAACCGGGCCCATCAGATCGCTCGGCAGACCCCAGCGACCCGCTGGAATACGTTCCAGAATTGCCGCGCTGCGCTCTTCATCAGCACGCAGCTGCTGGGTATTGTTGGTGGCCATGTAGCCCGGCGCAATCGCGTTGACGTTGATATTGTGCTGCGCCCACTCGTTCGCCAGCAGACGGGTCACGCCCATCACGGCGCTCTTCGATGCGGTGTAAGACGGTACGCGGATGCCGCCCTGGAAAGAGAGCATGGAGGCAATATTGATGATCTTGCCGCCTTTCCCCTGCGCGATGAAGTGCTTCGCAGCCGCCTGGGACATAAAGAACACGCTCTTGATGTTCAGGTTCATCACGTCGTCCCAGTCCGTTTCGCTGAAGTTAATCGCGTCTTCACGGCGAATCAGGCCCGCATTGTTGACCAGAATATCGATATGCCCGAACTCCGCCACCGCGCGATCCAGCAGTTCAGGGATCGCATCGATTTTGCGCAGGTCCGCGGTCAGGCTCAGGAAACGACGGCCCAGCGCGGTGACGCGCTCGATGGTTTCCGTTGGCTCTACGATGTTAATCCCGACGATATCACAGCCCGCTTCCGCCAGACCTAACGCCATACCCTGCCCCAGCCCGGTGTCACACCCGGAAACCACAGCCACTTTACCCTGCAGAGAAAATGCATCCAGAATCATGTTTGTTCCTTAATCGTTCAGCGCCTGTCACCAACAGGCAGATGTATGCTTAACTGCCTGCGACTAGCGCAGATCCTTAACAGCGACGTGGTCCATGTCATCGAAGACCTGGTTTTCACCGACCATACCCCAGATAAAGGTATAAGCTTTCGTTCCCACGCCAGAGTGGATGGACCAGCTTGGCGAAATGACCGCCTGCTCGTTGTGCATCACGATATGGCGAGTTTCCTGCGGCTGTCCCATCATGTGGAACACGCAGGCATCTTCATCCATGTTGAAGTAGAAATAGACTTCCATACGGCGCTCGTGGGTATGGCACGGCATGGTGTTCCACAGGTTGCCCGGCGCAAGCTCGGTCAGCCCCATGCTGAGCTGGCAAGTTTCCAGCACATCCGGTACGAAGTATTTATTGATGGTGCGGCGGTTGCTGGTGAGGTTGTCACCAAGGGTCACCGGGGCAACGTCCGCTGGCGTGACTTTTTTGGTTGGGTAAGTCGTATGAGCCGGGGCGCAGTTGTAGTAGAACTTCGCCGGTTTGCTGCCATCGATGCTGGCGAACACCACTTCTTTCGCGCCTTTTCCGACGTACAGCGCGTCACGGTGACCAATTTCGTAGCACTGGCCATCGACGGTTATGGTGCCCGGCCCGCCAATGTTAATCACGCCCAGTTCACGGCGTTCGAGGAAGTAGCTCACGCCCAGCTGTTTGCCCACTTCACCGCCCACGGACACGGTTTTCGCCACCGGCATAATCCCGCCCACAATAATGCGGTCAATATGGCTGTAGACCATGGTGTACTTGTCGGCTTCGAACACTTGCTCAACTAAAAACTCACTGCGCAGCCCCTGAGTATCCAGCGTTTTTGCGTGCGCACTGTGGATGCTTTGTCTGACGTCCACGTAAACCTCCAGAATTGATCGTGCCCGAAGGCAAAGATGAATAACGAAACAATGTTCCGTTTTCGTGATGAACACATATTATCCCCTGTACATGGGGTTTTCAATTACATTTAAAACAACGTTTCATTTTTTCTGTATGTTTATGCCAGAAATGGTGTTTCGATCACGATAAATCTTTAAGCCCCTCAATCTGGCTAAAGAAACTGAGAATTTGCGCTGTCAGTCACACACAATGAAACGATGTTTTGATAATTTAACACCTAGTTTTCAACCTATATTACGCGTTCAAAGGAGTGCATTATGGCTAAAGGTATGCGGGTCAAGCTGAACTACGAGGTCAGCCGCGATCCGGATACAGGCGTGGAAGTTACCCGCCTGACCCCACCGGAAGTAACCTGTCATCGCAACTACTTTTACCAGAAGTGCTTCTTTAACGATGGCAGCCACCTGCTGTTCGCCGGGGAGTTCGACGGTCACTGGAACTATTACCTGCTGGATCTGAAAAACGCCGAAGCGGTGCAGCTGACCGAAGGCGCGGGCGATAACACCTTTGGCGGGTTCCTCTCTCCGGACGATCAATCCCTCTACTATGTGAAGAACGATCGCACCCTGCTTGAGGTGGATTTAAAGACGCTGGCAGAGCGCGAAGTGTACCGTGTCCCGGAAGAGTGGGTTGGCTACGGCACCTGGGTCGCGAACAGCGACTGCACCAAACTGGTGGGTATTGAGATTGCCAGACGTGACTGGACGCCACTCAACGACTGGAAAATTTTCCACGACTTCTTCCACAAAGGGCCGCACTGCCGCCTGCTGCGCGTTGATCTAAAAACGGGTGAAAGCACCACCATCCATGACGAGAAGATCTGGCTGGGACATCCGATTTATCGCCCGTTCGATGACAATACCGTGGCCTTCTGTCATGAAGGGCCACACGACCTGGTTGACGCCCGCATGTGGCTGGTCAACGAAGATGGCAGCAACGTGCGGAAAGTGAAAACGCACGCGGAAGGGGAAAGCTGCACGCATGAATTTTGGGTGCCGGACGGGTCCGCGCTGATCTACGTCTCTTACCTGAAAGGTCAGCAAGGGCGCACCATCTCCCGCTTCAATCCGGACACCGGCGTGAATGAAGCGGTAATGAACATGCCCGCCTGTTCGCACCTGATGAGCAATGTTGACGGCACCATGCTGGTTGGCGACGGTTCCGGCACGCCTGTCGATGTGAAAGACACCGGCGGCTACACCATTGATAACGATCCTTATCTGTATGCCTTTGACGTGGCGAAGAAAGCCTATTACCGCATTGCCCGTCATGACACTTCCTGGGCTACGGTGGCGAACAGCCGCCAGGTAACCCACCCGCATCCGTCCTTCACGCCGGACGAAAAAGCGGTGCTGTACAGTTCCGATAAAGACGGCAAACCGGCCCTCTATATCGCGAAACTCCCCGAGCAACCTGAAATGTTGCATGCCTGAATGAGTTAGTGTTTCTGTAACTGGCCTTGCCCTCCGATTCGGAGGGCTTTTTTTTGGGTGATTGCGGCGCTTTTTGCCGGGTGGCGCTAACGCTTACCCGGCCTACGAAACGACTGATTGGAGAGAAAGTGTAGCCGGGTAAGCGCATCGCCATCCGGCATACGAAACGACGGAGTGGAAGGAAAGTGTAGGCCGGGTAAGCGCATCGCCATCCGGCATACGAAACGACGGAGTGGAAGGAAAGTGTAGGCCGGGTAAGCGCAGGGCCAGTCGGCATACGAAACGACGGAGTGGAAGGAAAGTGTAGGCCGGGTAAGCGCAGCGCCACCCGGCGGTTTTTAGCGAAGAGGCTGGATTATCAGAAGGAGTACGCCACGCCTAAACGGAAACGGGTCTGGCGTTCGTCAGTGTCTTTAACCCCCACGTTGCCCACCTCAACATACGGTGCCCAGTTTTTATCCCATTTGTAGGCCAGCTTGGCGTTATATTCATTGGAATAATCTTTATTGTTATTTCGGGCCACGCCTTCAGAGCTTTTCGCGTAAACATAGTTCAGCTCGGTACGCCAGTCACCTAATACCCAACCGACCCACGCATCACCACGGTTAACTTTATCATCGTCCTTATTTGAGCTTGACGGGTAGCGGGTATATTCATAACGGTAACGCGCGGCCACGTAGAAGCCATTATCGAAACTATATTGCACATGCAGATTCGGTTTATAAATGGTACGACTGTCTGTGCTTTCAATCGTAAACGCAGGCGTCAGGGCGATATTGTCTGTCGCTTTCCAGCGCCAGCTAATCTGATCTTCGTGACCGTTCCCCACCACATCCGCGAATGGCTGATCTGCCTTGTCCCCGCCTGATTTCCACTTCGCCTCGACTGAAAAACCGAAGCCATTATCAAAGCGGTGCGAGACGGCAACACGGTCGGCATTCGAGCCGCTGTCAATATATTCGTGACGCAGATCGACGGTAACGGCGCTAGCCGCAAAAGAGGCACTAATAAGGGAAGCAAGGAGCAGAGATTTCTTAAACATGAAAAAACCCTCGATTAAAATAACGTTTCGTTTTTATGAAACTTGAGTTTATTTTTTATGCACCGTTATTTTAGTGACAAGGATCGAAATTATTTGTTTCATTTTTTTTGGCAAAGATCGACGTGAACCTCATCAACAAAAAAGGCGTATAACGCATAAATTCCAGGCGTGAGATCACACTAAGAACTTCACAAAGCGAATAATTCACCGCGCAATAATTATTGTGGGCTTAAGAAAGAACGCAGAAGTGTTAAAAAAGGATTCTGCGGACATAAAAAAACCTCCCGAGGGAGGCTTTCTGTGCGCAGAGGGGGAAATTACCGTTCGATAGCCAGGGCTACCCCCTGCCCTCCGCCAATGCAGAGCGTTGCGATCCCTTTTCGGGCGTTACGCTTTTTCATTTCGTGGACTAGCGACACCAGAATGCGGCAGCCGGAAGCGCCAATAGGATGACCGAGCGCGATCGCACCGCCGTTGACGTTGACCCGCAGCGGATCCCATTCCAGCATTTTCCCGACCGAGATCGCCTGTGCAGCAAAGGCTTCATTGACTTCAATCAGATCTACATCGTTCAGCTGCCAGCCCGCCCGCTCAAGACAGCGGCGCGTGGCATAGACCGGGGCGATCCCCATTAACGCAGGATCAACACCCACGCTGGCAAACGCTTTGATGCGCGCCAGTACCGGCAGCGCCAGCTCCTGGGCTTTGCTTTCACTCATCATCATCACCGCCGCCGCACCGTCGTTAATGGAGGATGCGTTACCTGCCGTTACAGAACCGAGCGTTTCGAAGGCCGGATCGAGTTTTGCCAGCCCTTCTGCGCTGGCATCGGTGCGCGGCTGCTCGTCGGTATCAACGATGAGCGCTTCGCCGTTCTGGCGTTGGGTACTGACCGGGACAATTTCATCGCGAAAACGGCCGGAGTCGATCGCTGCACGCGCTTTTTGCTGCGAGCTAAGCGCATACGCATCCTGAAGCTCGCGGCTGATGCCGTATTCCCGCGCCAGGTTTTCCGCCGTTACGCCCATATGGTAGTCGTTGAAGGCGTCCCACAGCCCGTCATGAACCAGGCTGTCAAGCAGTTGACTGTTCCCGAGCTGCGCGCCGGTCCGGCTGTCGGTCAGGACATGCGGGGCGCGGCTCATGTTTTCCTGCCCTCCGGCAATGACCACGTCCGCTTCACCGCACTGGATGGCCTGCGTCGCAAGATGGAGCGCTTTCAAACCTGAACCACAGACGTCGTTGATGGTAATCGCCGAAACGGTATTAGGCAGGCCGCCCTTCAGCGCCGCCTGGCGCGCAGGGTTTTGTCCCGCGCCAGCGGTCAGCACCTGGCCGAGGATCACCTCATCAATTTCATGTGCGGCAACCCCGCTGCGTTCCACCAGCGCTCTTACCACCACGCTGCCGAGATCAACCGCAGAGTGACGCGCAAGCGCTCCCTGAAAACAGCCGATAGCCGTACGTAACGCACCCACTATAACGACATCTTTCATCACGACCTCTGTGCAAAATGACATGACGATAGTAGAGGATTGTTATCAACAATTGACGCAAATGTTTAAAATTAGTGAGTTTAGTCACAGGATTATCGTGCGTCCTGCAAGTACTGGCGCAGCCAGCTTCCGGCGACGCCGGGCGGGGTTCTTTTGTTCCATACCAGATCGATGGCAATCGACCTCGGCCAACCCGGCACGTTCAGCTGCACCAGCGATTTCGATGCTGCAAATTCGTCGACCAGCGCGCAGGGTAACGCGCACCAGCCAAAGCCCTGTACCGCCATGCTTAGCAGCAGCAGGTAGTTCGGCGCAGACCAGACCGGCCCGCGCGCAAGGGGCGCTTCCCGTTCAAGATAGGTACTCAGCCGCAGCTCGCGCCAGCCATGCAGCTCGTCCGCCTGCGTCTCATGTTGCCCTGCCAGAGGATGTCCGGCAGAAACGTAAATAGCCATACGCGTCTGCATAGGCAGGCGGGTCGCGCCAATATCGGTCGGGTAGCTGTCGCGTGCTTCCGTCAGGCCAATTTGCGCCCGCTCCTTTTGCAGCAGATCGATCACGTCCTCCTCTTCCCCAATCAGACACTCGAATTCGGTGTGCGGAAAACGCTGGTCGAACTGGCTCATCATCTCTTCCAGCACGGCCGGGTTAAGCGTATCGGAGAGAACAAAGGTAAAACGCGCCTCCGTTTGCGCCGTTAAGGATACGGCCAGCTCATCAAGGCGCGCGCTGGCGGCGAGGATTGACTGGACATAGCCCAGCACCTGTTCACCCTGGGCGGTTAACACCGGGTGACGCGCCGAGCGATCAAACAGCTCAAAGCCAAGGTCAGCTTCAAGGTTGGCGATGGAGGTGCTGATGGTGGACTGGCTTTTACGCAGCCGTCGTGCCGCAGCTGAAAACGAACCTGCGGCGACAGTTTCAACAAACGCGGTCAGTGCTTCGGGAGAATAACGCATGATGTATCTACTTTATCGATGGATACCATCTTTTATATATCACCTTAAGCGATAAGAATAGGCCGCATCAACGCCCATACTGGCGTCTATATGAGGTAAATATGCAACATCAGGATGCACTCCAACGTAAATTGCCGGAGCGGATCTTCCATGCCGTCTGTTTTGAAGGTATTGCTACGGCGATCCTCGCCCCTACGGCCGCGTGGCTAATGCAGCGCTCGGTGGTTGAAATGGGGGGTCTCACCATTATTCTGGCGACCACGGCAATGCTCTGGAACATTATCTATAACTTTGGCTTCGACCGTTTCTGGCCCGTCCAGCGGGTGAAGCGCACGGCAAAAGTGCGCGCCCTGCATGCGCTGGGTTTTGAATGCGGCTTTATTGTGATTGGCGTAACCATCGTTGCCGCCGTGCTGGGCGTGACGCTGCTCCAGGCCTTCACGCTGGAGATTGGTTTCTTCCTGTTCTTCCTGCCGTACACCATGCTCTACAACTGGGTGTATGACACCCTGCGGGAGAAAATTATCAAGCGCCGCCAGCAACGTCGCGCCCTGGCAAGCGAATGACCTTCCGGCCGGAGACCTTCTCCGGCCCAACCCCAGCGAAGCAACGGCGACCTCAACGCATAATTATGGTAAATTGCACTCCTTTTTGTTCGTTTTATAGTTGATACGTTGCTCTAATGTCGAAAATTTGGTCAAAAGAAGAGACTCTCTGGAGTTTCGCCCTCTACGGCACTGCCGTGGGCGCAGGAACCCTGTTCTTGCCCATTCAGCTCGGCTCTGCTGGCGCAATTGTCCTGCTGATCACCGCCCTTGTGGCGTATCCCTTAACCTACTGGCCGCATAAAGCGCTGGCGCAATTTATTCTGTCGTCGAAGACGAAAGGCAACGAAGGGATCACCGGTGCCGTTTCCCATTACTACGGCAAAAAGATCGGCAACCTCATCACCACGCTCTATTTCGTGGCCTTCTTTGTGGTGGTTCTGATTTACGCGGTGGCGATAACCAACTCACTTACTGAACAGCTGGCGAAACGGATGACGGTGGATACCAGCGTGCGGATGCTGGTGAGTTTTGGCGTGGTGCTGATTTTGAATCTGATCTTCCTGATGGGACGGCACATCACTATTAAGGTGATGGGATTCCTTGTCTTTCCGCTGATCGCCTATTTCCTGTTTGTCTCGCTGTATCTGACGGGCAGCTGGCAGCCGTCGCTGCTGACCAGCCAGATGGCCTTCGACCAGCATACGCTGCACCAGGTGTGGATATCGATCCCGGTGATGGTTTTCGCTTTTAGCCATACCCCGATCATCTCGACCTTCGCCGTAGATCGTCGCGAGAAATACGGTGAAGAGGCTATGGGTAAATGCAAAAAAATCATGAAAGTGGCGTACCTGATCATCTGCCTCAGCGTGCTGTTCTTTGTGTTCAGCTGCCTGCTTTCGATTCCACCGTCCTATATCGTGGCGGCAAAAGAGGAAGGGGTGACGATCCTGTCCGCGCTGTCGATGATGCCTTCGTCCCCGGCATGGCTGGGCATTTCCGGCATTATCGTGGCGATTATTGCGATGTCGAAATCGTTCCTCGGCACCTATTTTGGCGTGATTGAAGGGGCAACGGAAATTGTGAAATCGTCGCTGAATCAGGTGGGGGTGAAGAAAAGTCGTGCCTTTAACCGCGCGGTTTCGATTCTCGGCGTGTCGCTGATTACCTTTGCGGTCTGCTGCATCAACCCGAATGCGATCTCCATGATTTACGCCATCAGCGGTCCGCTTATCGCCATGATCCTGTTCATCATGCCGACGCTGTCGACGTACCTGATCCCGTCGTTAAAACCGTACCGCTCCATCGGCAACCTGCTGACGCTGATTGTGGGTGTGCTGTGTGTGTCGGTGATGTTTGTCGGTTGAGTGTGCTGCCCGGCGCAATGCCGGGCATCTGTTTTACGCCCGAATATCGTCATACTCCCGCGTATTATCAAACTCATGTTTCGCAAACGGACACAGCGGGATAATTTTACGGTTCTCCCCGCGCATCTTCTCTACCACCTTTGCCACCAGCTGTTTACCCACTCCCTGCCCTTTCAGGCTCGGATCCACATCGGTGTGCTCGATGATGCTCAGATGCTCGCCGGTCGGGACAAAGACGATCTCCGCAACCTGATTGCCTTCGGCGTCGTTGACATAAAACTTGTTATGGCCTTCAAGAATATCCATGGTTCCTCACTTATTTTAGGCGGTACTTCAGCGCACCGCTCGGGCAGGTATCAATTACGCGCGCAACAGTTTCTGCATCCACATCATCCGGTGCGATCCAGGGTTTACGCTTCAGGTCGAACAGCGCCGCGCTGCCGCGTACGCAGTTGCCCGAGTGTTTGCAGATCCCTGTGTTGAAGTAGACATCGATTTTCTCACCGGTATAGGCCCGGTACCCTGCATCCAGTAGCTCCTGATCCATGACATTGCCTCTGTAATTATTGTGGTGACAAATGCAGCATACCCTCACCCGATCCGCCTGACCACGTCAAAAACGACGATCGGATACACTGTTTCGGCTCGTTATTTTACTTCTCGCTTAAGACTATTCCGATTATAAAGACTCAGGTCGGTAAGATATATTTTTGCGCTACGTCAATTCTTGTAATCATTTCCGCCGCGTTCACATTAAGATTATTAGCTAAGCGGAATCCTAACGACACAATTTATTTCCCCCTAAGCAATGGATTTACTTCCGATTTTCAAAAATCGTAACGAAGCGGTATTTCCCCCGCATCTCTGGAAATGGTGCAAAACAACCCAGACAGGAAATTTGACTCTTCTCACATAACGACTAATGTTAATTTCTGAACGACAACTGATACGAATTACTTATCGTATCACCTGACATAAACGCAACATGAGGGTTGATATATGGCAGAGCAACATCGTGGTGGTTCCGGTAATTTCGCGCAAGACCGTGAAAAAGCATCAGAAGCTGGACGTAAAGGCGGCCAGCACAGCGGCGGTAATTTCAAAAACGATCCGCAACGCGCATCTGAAGCGGGTAAGAAAGGGGGACAGAACAGTCACGGCGGGGGCCGTAAATCTGATAACTCCTGATCTTATTTAAAGCTCTTATAAATATACCGAGAGCATGCTGCGGGCCTGTCGGCTCGCAGTACCTTCCCTTTATTTCACTGGAGCGAATATATGAATATGAAAACTGTTGAAGATGTATTTATTCACCTGTTATCCGATACCTATAGCGCTGAGAAGCAGCTGACCCGCGCGCTGAGCAAGTTAGCCCGCGCCGCATCAAGCGAGAAGCTGAGCGCTGCCTTCACGGCTCACCTTGAGGAGACGCAGGGACAGATCGAACGTATCGATCAGATTATTGAGCAGGAATCCGGCCTCAAGCTGAAGCGCATGAAATGCGTTGCAATGGAAGGCTTAATTGAAGAAGCCAACGAAGTTATTGAGAGCACTGAGAAAAACGAAGTGCGTGACGCTGCATTAATTGCCGCCGCACAGAGAGTCGAGCACTACGAAATTGCCAGCTACGGCACCCTGGCCACCCTGGCTGAACAATTAGGCTATAAAAAAGCCGTTAAACTTCTTGCAGAAACACTGGAAGAAGAAAAAGAAACCGATCTCAAATTAACCGATCTGGCTGTCGGCAATATTAATCAAAAAGCCCAGAAAGGATAAATAAAAATTTGATGAGCATCAGCACCAACAATTAACCAGAAAACAAATCACAGGAGTTAATTATGAATCATGTAGAACACTACCATGATTGGCTACGCGATGCCCATGCGATGGAAAAACAAGCCGAATCCATGCTGGAATCAATGGCCAGCCGTATTGATAATTATCCCGACTTACGTGCACGAATTGAACAACACGTTAATGAAACTAAACATCAAATTACCGTGCTGGAAGAAATTCTCGACCGCAATGATATTTCCCGTTCGGTCATAAAAGATTCCATGAGCAAAATGGCGGCGCTCGGCCAGTCCATTGGCGGCATGTTCCCTTCCGATGAAATTGTTAAAGGCTCCATTAGCGGCTACGTTTTTGAGCAGTTTGAAATTGCCTGCTACACCTCTCTGTTGGCCGCGGCCAAACAAGCGGGCGATACCGCCTCCATTCCAGCCATTGAATCCATTCTGGAAGAAGAGCGCCAGATGGCGGACTGGCTGATTCAACATATTCCACAGACGACGGAACAGTTCCTGCTGCGCTCCGACGCGGACGGCGTTGAAGCGAAAAAATAACGGAAGAGGGAGAAACTATGTTTCGACACGTAAAACAGCTGCAATACACGGTACGCGTAGCCGAACCGAATCCGGGTCTGGCTAATCTTCTGCTTGAGCAGTTTGGCGGGCCACAGGGCGAACTTGCCGCGGCATGTCGTTACTTTACGCAAGGATTGAGCGACGACGATCCCGGTCGTAAAGATATGCTGATGGATATCGCGACCGAGGAGTTAAGTCACCTGGAAATTATCGGCACCCTGGTGGGTATGCTTAATAAGGGTGCGAAAGGTGAACTGGCGGAAGGCGTTGAAAATGAAGCGGAGCTGTACCGGTCCATGACCGAAAACGGCAACGACAGTCATATCACTTCCCTGCTCTACGGGGGCGGTACTCCGCTCACTAACTCCGCAGGCGTACCGTGGACGGCGGCGTACGTGGATACCATTGGCGAACCCACCGCGGATCTGCGCTCTAACATTGCGGCCGAGGCGCGCGCCAAAATTATCTACGAACGGCTTATTAACGTAACGGACGATCCAGGTGTTAAAGATGCGCTGGCGTTTTTAATGACGCGTGAGGCAGCACACCAGCTTTCGTTTGAGAAGGCGCTCCAGTCGATCCGTAACAACTTCCCACCGGGTAAATTGCCGCCAATCGAAGAGTACACCAACAAGTACTACAATATGTCTGAGGGGGGAGAAGTTCGCGGAAGCTGGAACAGCGACAAGCACTTCGACTACGTGGAATCTCCTCAGCCAGCGGTCGATGGCGGTGACGGCGGCGCAAGCGTAACGCTCACAACAGAGCAGGCTACGCTGGTCAAAGCAATGTGCGCACGTACGAAATCCGATCCTAAAGCCGATCCGCTTACCGGTGCCGAGCTTGGCGCGGGTAAGAAAAAACCGTAACCGGTTTTGCCAGGCAGCCTGAGGCTGTCTGGCAATGCCTTGTGGGCTATCAGTTCCAGAGGTACGGAGCATGTTCGAGCTTGATGCGTTTCATCTGGCCAGGATACAGTTCGCCTTTACCGTCTCTTTCCATATTCTCTTTCCGGCAATCACCATCGGGCTTGCGAGCTATCTGGTGGTTCTCGAGGGCATGTGGCTTCGCACAAAAAATGATGTCTGGCGCTCGCTTTACCATTTCTGGCTGAAAATTTTCGCCGTTAACTTTGGTATGGGCGTGGTTTCCGGGCTGGTAATGGCTTACCAGTTTGGGACTAACTGGAGCGGATTTTCCCAGTTCGCAGGCAGCATAACCGGCCCTCTGCTCACTTATGAAGTCTTAACCGCCTTCTTCCTCGAAGCCGGTTTCCTGGGCGTGATGTTGTTCGGCTGGAACAAGGTCGGGCCCGGCCTGCACTTCTTTGCCACCTGCATGGTAGCGCTGGGCACGCTGATGTCCACCTTCTGGATCCTCGCCTCCAACAGCTGGATGCACACCCCGCAGGGCTTCAGTATTCAGAACGGTCAGGTCATTCCCGAAGACTGGCTGGCCATTATTTTTAACCCCTCATTCCCATACCGTCTGATCCATATGTCCATCGCCGCCTTCCTGTGCAGCGCCTTGTTTGTGGGCGCGTCCGGGGCATGGCATCTGCTGCGCGGCAACGACACGCCCGCTATTCGCAAAATGTTCTCCATGGCCATGTGGATGGCGCTGCTGGTCGCGCCCATCCAGGCAGTCGTTGGGGATATGCACGGCCTGAATACGCTTGAGCATCAGCCTGCCAAAATCGCCGCGATTGAAGGCCACTGGGAAAATCCGCCCGGCGAGGCTACCCCGCTGCTGCTGTTCGGCGTACCGGATATGGAGGAGGAGCGCACCAAATACGGGCTTGAAATTCCGGCGCTCGGCAGCCTGATCCTGACGCACAGCCTGGATAAACAGGTCCCGGCGCTGAAAGATTTCCCGAAAGAGGACCGCCCGAACTCGCTCATCGTCTTCTGGTCCTTCCGCATTATGGTCGGCATGGGGCTGCTGATGATTACGCTTGGTGTGCTGAGCGTCTGGCTGCGCTATCGCCGCCGACTCTATCACTCGCGACCATTCCACTGGTTTGCCCTGTGCATGGGGCCAGCCGGACTGCTTGCGCTGCTCGCCGGGTGGGTCACCACCGAAGTGGGCCGCCAGCCGTGGGTCGTCTACGGCTATCTGCGCACGATAGATGCGGTGTCTCTGCACAGCACGTTGCAGATGAGCATCAGCCTGCTGGCCTTTATCGTGGTCTACTGTTCGGTATTTGGCGTGGGTTATGTTTATCTCGCCCGGTTGATAAAGAAAGGGCCGCAGCCTGTCGGCACGCTAACGTCTAATACGTCGGGCACCCCTGCCCGTCCGCTGTCCGCCGCCGAGTCTGTTCCGGAAGAGGAGAAGATCTGATGGGCGTCGATATCCCGGTCATCTGGTTTGCCATTATTGTCTTCGCCACGCTGATGTACATCATCATGGACGGTTTCGATCTCGGTATCGGCATGCTGTTCAGCTTTGTGGGCGATGCCAAAGAACGCGACGTAATGGTAAACAGCGTCGCTCCGGTATGGGACGGAAATGAAACCTGGCTGGTTCTCGGCGGCGCAGGGTTGTTCGGCGCGTTTCCGCTGGCCTACGCGGTGATTATCGATGCCCTGACCATCCCGCTCACGGCCATGCTGATCGGGCTTATTTTCCGCGGCGTGGCATTTGAGTTTCGCTTTAAGGCGACCCCTTCCCACCGCAAATTCTGGGACTATTCTTTTGCTGGCGGTTCCCTGCTGGCAACCTTCAGCCAGGGGATCGTGGTCGGCGCGATGATCAACGGCTTTGACGTGGAAGGGCGACGCTTTGTGGGCTCCTCGCTGGACTGGTTAACCCCGTTTAACCTGTTCTGCGGGCTGGGTTTGATTGTCGCCTATACCCTGCTGGCTACCACATGGCTGATCATGAAAAGCGAAGGCGCGCTGCAAAACCGGATGCGTGAGCTGACCCGCCACGTGCTGCTGGCACTGATCGCCGTTATTGCGGTGGTGAGTATCTGGACCCCGCTCGGCTGGCAGTTTGTCGCCGAGCGCTGGTTTACACTGCCTAACTTCTTCTGGTTCCTGCCGGTTCCGGTTCTGGTGGCGGTATTCAGCCTGTGGATCTGGCGGCTGACGCGCAATCCCGACAGCCATGCCCGTCCGTTCCTGTTAACGCTGGGCCTGATTTTCCTCGGCTTTAGCGGACTGGGCATCAGCCTGTGGCCACACATTATCCCGCCGCACATCACCCTGTGGGAAGCCGCCGCGCCGCCTGCCAGCCAGCTGTTTATGCTGATCGGCACGCTGTTAATCATCCCGGTGATCCTGGTTTACACCGCCTGGAGCTACTACGTCTTCCGGGGCAAAGTGTCTGATACCGAAGGTTATCACTAAGGATTACTATGGCAGGCTGGCATACACGCGCCATTATTTACCAGATTGATACCGCCCTGTTTTACGATCTTAACGGCGATGGTTGTGGCGACATCGCCGGGATCGCCGCGAAGTTGCGCTACATCCGCCGGATGGGCGCGACGGTTATCTGGATCACCCCGTTTTACCTCACCCCTTTTCTCGATGAAGGCTATGACGTAAGCGACCATTTGCAGGTCGATCCCCGCTTCGGCAAGCTCAACGATATCATCGCCTTTATTGAACAGGCGCGGGAGCTGGGGATGAAGGTCATTATTGAGCTGCTGATCCAGCACACCTCGGATGCGCATCCCTGGTTTCAGCAGGCCCGCCGCAACCCGCAGTCACCCTACCGTGACTATTATCTCTGGTCTGACACGGACGAGGACGATACGCCACCGATGTTCCCCGGCGTGGAAAAGAGCGTCTGGACATGGGACGACGAAGCGGGGCAATACTACCGGCATATGTTTTATCACCACGAGCCGGATCTCAATCTGGCCTCCCCGGCGGTGCTGAAGGAGGTTGAGAACATCATCATCTTCTGGCTAAAGCTCGGGGTTTCGGGCTTTCGCCTGGATGCAGCGTCGCACCTGACAAAACAGGCCGGGCGTGGAGATGAAAAACGTGGCCTGTGGATCCTGGAGCATCTGCGCCGTCTTATCGAACAGCGCAATCCGGACGCGATCCTGCTCGGCGAAGTCGACGTGGAGGTCGACGCCTACAAAGATTATTTTGGTCAGAATGACCGGCTCAACCTGGTGCTGAATTTCTGGCTCAATAAGTACTTTTACGTCAGCCTTGCAGAGAAGAGCGCACGACCGCTGCGCAACGCAGTGAAGAAGATGATCGTGCCGCCGGACTCCTGCTGCTTCGCCAACTGGCTGCGCAATCATGATGAGCTGGATCTGGAAGGGATAGGCAAAAAAGCGAAGCAGACCGTCATTGATGCCTTCGCCCCTGATGAAGAGATGAGCGTGTATCAGCGAGGGATCCGCCGCCGTCTGGCGCCGATGCTTAAGGGCGATCGAAAGCGGCTGGCCTTTTGCCATGCGGTCTTGTTTTCGCTGCCGGGCGTACCGGTCATGCGCTACGGGGATGAAATTGGAATGGGCGATGATTTAGATCTGGAGGAGCGTTACGCCGTACGCACCCCGATGCAGTGGGCCGGATCGCAGGGCGGCGGTTTCTCAGATGCCGACCCGGAAACCTTTATCGCCCCAATGATAGACCATGGTCCGTACCGCTATCAAAAAATCAACGTGGCGGATTCGCTGTTGCATCGCAACTCACTCCTGCACTGCATTATCGATATCGCCAATACGCGCTCGGAGTTTCCTGAGATCGGCGTCGCGCCGTTTCGTCTTATTACTATCGACAACGATGCGGTACTGGGGATCTATTACGAAACCGACACGCGCAGCATTCTGACCTTCGTTAACTTCAGCGATAAGCCCGTTAATTTTACCGCCAGAGGGATCCGGCATGCGACCTGGACCGCATGCCTGGCGGACAAACGCTACGACGACGCGCTGGTATGCGGCAAAACCGTCGCGCTTAACCTCAGCGGCTATGGCTACCGCTGGTTCTGGACCGATCGTACCGCACTGCGCTGATTATCGTCTCCGCGAGAGCAGCAGACGCGCCACGATCGCGCCCGTGACGGCGAGGGAGCCGAGCAGCACTTTCCCCGGCATGCCGGAGGTAACGCTGGTGGCGCGCTCTTTTGCTTCGTCGGTGAAATGCCCGTGGATTTTATGCAGATCGTTAACCGGCTGATCCAGATAGTCCTGACGGTCATCCGCATTTAGCGTATCGGTCATCTGCCCTTCCCAGGCCTTTTTAACCATCAGCCGGTCCAGAAAACCGGGGAAAAGAAACTGCCCGACAATCGACTGGACAGTGCTGCTGCCCACCCACAGCTCCCGCACCGGTTTCTGCGCCACCTTAAAAATAGCGCTGGCAGCCACTTCCGGCTGAAACACGGGGGGGACCGGGCGCATCGCCCAGGCAAATTTATTCCTCGCCCACTCGAACTGCGGCGTATTGAGGCCCGGCATCTGTACCATTGCGATCTGCACCCGGCTGTTTTCATGCATCAGCTCGGTGCGTACGGCATCGGTAAATCCACGGATCGCGGCCTTCGCGCCACAGTAGGCTGACTGCAAGGGAATGGAACGGTAGGCCAGCGCGGAGCCAACCTGAATAATCGTTCCGCGATCGCGAGGGGTCATTAACTCCAGCGCGGCGCGGGTGCCGTTAACATAGCCCAGATAGGTCACCTCGGTGACGCGGCGAAACTCCTCCGGGGACATGGTGCGAAACGGCGCCAGCATCCCGCCCATGGCGTTATTCACCCACACATCGATGGCTCCAAGCCGGTATTCAATTTCGTTAGCAGCATCGGTCACCGCCTTGCTGTCCGCCACGTCGGCCTGAACGGCACACGCATTGATCCCGAAACGGCGCAACTCCTCTTCTGTGGAGCGCAGGCTCTGCTCATCGCGGGCAATAATGCCTACATCGTAGCCCGCTTTAGCAAAGTGCAGCGCCGTGGCTTTCCCCACGCCCGCCGTACCGCCGGTAATAACGATAACAGCCATAGCCTTTCCCCTTGTCTCAGACGTTATCCCATCCGGAGAGTATTTCGATCAGTTCAGACAGCGAATAACGCACCGCTTTTTCCACCACATCCTGACATTCACCGGAAAACAGCACGGTGCGGGTTTCCGTCTGTCCGCGAATATTCCAGCCGAAGCAGACCGTACCGGCTGCCGTGCCATCGTCTCCGCCTTCCGGTCCCGCATAGCCGCTGATGGCAACACCAATATCCGCCTCGGCAATATCGCGAATTTTAGCGGCCATCTCAGTAACCGTTTGTTCACTGACGGCGGTGAAGCGCTCAATCGTTTCGTGCCGCACGCCGAGGATCCTCTCCTTCGCCGCATCGCTGAACACCACCATGCCAACATCATAAAATTCCGCCGTGTTCTCTTCGGCACAAAGCGCAACCGCGAGATTACCGCCGGTGCAGGACTCCGCCGTGGTTAGACGCAGTCCTCTTTCTGTGAGCGTCGTGGCAAGCTTTTTCGTCAGCTCGCTGATGGTCGTATTATTATCGTGAATAAGGTTGCTCATGGATGTGCCCCTTAGTTAATTTTCTTCAGGAATAATTGAAATATGGCCGTTACGCTCAAGGATCGCGTACTTAATATCCTTTAATTCCGTTATGCCGTGGTTCTGCCGTGCTGAAACCAATATATCATCGCAGGATACATCGACTTTTTTCAGTTTATCCGCAATGGGAATACCATTCTCTACCAATATCACCGGGGTGCCATCAAGAACATCCTCAACAGAAGAAGAATATTTTTTAATCAGGCCAAAAATAATATCCACCACCACCAGCGTTGTTATTGTAATCATCGCACCGGTGACGGAAAAATCTTCGCCCAGTAGCGCCTGCTGTGTCGCCTCACTGATAATTAAGAGCAAAATAAGGTCAAAGCTGGTCATTTGCAGCAGGGCGCGCCGTCCGGCGACTTTAAACACGATCACCAGAAACAGGTATATTGCCAGGGCACGAAAAACCATGTCCATATTCGACTCCTAGGGGTAAATAAACTGCCAGAAGCGGATATCTGGCCCGTTGTTTACGCGGATGCTGTTTGTCCATTTCCCTGCTTTTGTCGGCGTGATGAACAGCAGGACGGTGAACTTATCGCTCTGTTTCAGATTGTCGTAAACGAGAAACAGGGTGTTCCCCCGGCTATACATGCTGTCCGGCTGCGGCCAGACGCTGCCCGGCTCATATACGTCGCTGCTTTCGCTGGTCAGGCTGAGAATATATTTACCCTCAGACGTCACCGGAAACGTCAGCGTCATCCGCGATTCGGTCTGGCGGCGGCCGAAGCGCTCATAGCTCAGGTTCAGGGATTTTGCTTCGTTTGTTTTCTCCACGTCGCTAACCGCACCGCTGGAAAACAGGCCGGCTAACGCGGCCACGATAATACCTAACAGTACAATAAAACCCACCTGACGAAATGCATACTCAAACGTCAGTAAACGATAACTCTCTTTTATCCCAGGCACTTTTTCATTTTTTGGTTCCATGGCTTTTGTCACCGTTTCGCTTAATTGCCGAACTTTTTGATTTTTCTACGCAAATGCTTTTAAGACTTATCACATTTGCCACATAAAGGAATAGCAACAATACTTAATAAGTCAAGACATCCAAAATGAAGGATATCAGATGAAATTATCAGTGATTTCAGCCTTGTTAATATTAATTATCCCTTCCGCATGGGCAGATAATAACGGCGGGTTACAAAAGGGTGAAGCGCCGCCACCGCCGCACGCCCTGGACAGTGGTTATCGTGGTACCGATGATGCACGCATTATGACCATTACTCAGGCAAAAGAGATGCATGATGGCGCCTCTATTTCACTGCGCGGCAATCTTATTGATGGCAATGGCGATAAATACGTATTCCAGGATAAAACCGGGAAAATCGACGTTATTATCCCGAAAGCCGTATTTGACGACAGAACCGTGGAACCTGACAACATGATCAGTATTAGCGGCTCGCTCGATAAAAAATCATCCCCACCCGTAGTGCGGGTCAGCCACTTGCAAAAATAATTCAGCGAAGCGTTAACGCTGTAACTATCCATCAAATCTCACCCCTAACAAGGAGTTAGCTATGAGTGATAATGAACAACGTACGAACGCTTACCCAACGCCACCTTTCCCGGAGCAGCCTCAGACGCCACCGGGCCTGGCCTCTGAAATGGACCCTGTTCCCGATCACGGCGAGACAAGCTACAAAGGGCATGGCCGGCTTACCGGTAAGAAGGCGCTAATTACCGGGGGCGATTCCGGCATCGGACGCGCAGTAGCCATTGCCTATGCCCGCGAAGGGGCAGATGTCGCCATTAACTATTTGCCGGAAGAGGAAGAAGACGCTGCGGAAGTGATCGCCCTGATTAAAGCGGAAGGACGGAATGCCGTCGCGCTTCCGGGCGATGTGCGGGACGAAACTTTTTGTCAGAACCTGGTGGAACAGGCCGTCGGAAAACTGGGCGGGCTGGACATCCTGGTGAATAACGCAGGCCGCCAGCAGTACCGTGAGACGCTGGAAGAACTGACCACGGAAGATTTTGACGCGACCTTTAAAACCAACGTCTATGCGCCTTTCTGGATCACAAAGGCGGCGTTGCGCCACATGAAAGCTCCCGCTTCCATCATTAACACCTCATCTGTACAGGCGGTAAAACCGAGCGCCGTACTGCTTGACTATGCGCAGACCAAAGCCTGTCTCGCGGTGTTTACCAAAGCGCTGGCGAAACAGCTGGGTCCGAAAGGGATCCGCGTGAACGCGGTAGCGCCCGGACCTTACTGGACCGTGCTCCAGCCCAGCGGGGGGCAGCCACAGGAAAAAGTGAAACATTTTGGCGAGAGTACCCCTCTGGGACGCCCGGGACAGCCCGTGGAGATCGCACCGCTGTATGTCACTCTGGCCTCGGATGAGTGTTCATACACCTCCGGGCAGGTCTGGTGTTCAGACGGCGGGGATGGCGTCATCTAGCGCTCAAGCAGCGCAGAGTGTAGGCCGGGTAAGGCGAAGCCGCCACCCGGCAAATTGTTGCAGGCGAATGCTAAAGGGCTGCGAAAGCAGCCTTTCTTACATTTAAGGGGTGACGACAGGAAACCAGAAACTGAAGCTCTCCATGCAGCGCAGCATTTCGTCTACCTTCGCGGCGTTGCCGACGATCGTCACCTCTCCTGCCTGTTGCGCCTTTTTCAGCGTGGTCTCCTTAAGGATGATTTTGTTCAGCGTTTCGCGGCTGAGCATAATGGTTGCATCCGGATCTTCTGCCTGGATATTGGCACTGTGGTTTAGCACGCCATTCTCCAGCTCCAGCTTATACCTGCCGCCCTCGCGGCCTAAATCAACGTTAAAAACGCCTCTGGCATTCGCCGCTCTGACGCCGTTAAGGTGAACGCCGAAGTAGTCAAAAATCATCTCAGTCGACATGGCACGGACCGCATCCGGGCTGGCGGTTTTGGGCGTCGGCTTTATCTTCACGCCGTTACGCAACTCTTGCGCACCGGTGAGGTAGGCGTTACGCCACGGCCCTGACTCCGCATGGTATCCCAGCTGTTCAAACGCATCGGCTTCCAGTTCGCGCGCCGCTTTATTATTCGGATCGGCAAAAACGACTTTACTGACCACCTGAGCCACCCAGCGATAATTCCCCCGGGCATAATCGACACGGGCTTTTTCAAGGATCGCGCGGGCTCCGCCCATGTAATCGACATACTTTTTCGCCGCCTCGACCGGAGGCAGTTCATCGAGCGTCGCCGGATTGCCGTCGAACCAGCCAAGATAGTAGACATAGGTGGCTTTGACGTTGTTGCTTACCGAGCCGTAATAGCCACGGCCTGCCCAGGATTTAGCCAGCCCGTAAGGCAGGGCGAAATTAGCGGCTATTTCATCCCTCGTCAGCCCCTTATTCGCCAGTCTGAGCGTCTGGTCGTTGATATAGCGGTAGATATCACGCTGGCTTTTCATCAACTTCACCACTTTTTTGTTACCCCACGTGGGCCAGTGGTGCTGCGCGATAATGATTTCCGCTTTATCACCCCAACGATCAATGGCGTTATTGATGTACTTTGACCATGCCAACGGATCGTGTATTTTCGCCCCACGCAGCGAGTAGGTATTGTGCAGGGTGTGAGTGACGTTCTCTGCTGCTTCGATCAGCTTTTTCTCTTCCACATACCAGAGCATTTCAGACGGTGCTTCCGATTCCGGCGTCAGCATAAAGTCATAGGTGAGACCGTCAATGACCTCTTTCTGCTCCTCTTCGGTAATAGAGTGAGTGGGCGCGATGAGCGTGACCGTTCCGGCTGAGGTGGTAGTCCCCAGACCTGCCCCCACCTGCCCCTTCACACCGGGCTTCAGCAGGTTTCCGTGGATATAGCTGGCACGGCGACTCATGGCGTTTCCGGCCATGATATTTTCCGATACCGCCTCTTCCATAAAACCGGCTGGCGCATAGACTTTCACTTTGCCGGACATTACCCCGGCTTCATCAATTACGCCACGCACGCCGCCATAATGATCGACGTGGCTATGGGTATAAATAACGGCAACAACCGGACGTTTGCCGCGATGCTTAACGTAAAGATCCATGCCCGCTTTAGCCGTTTCCGCAGACACCAGCGGATCGATAACCGTGATCCCCTCTTTGCCCTCTATGATTGTCATATTCGACAGATCGAGGTTGCGGATCTGGTAGACGCCTTCCGTGACTTCAAACAGACCGCCGATATTATTCAGCTGCGCCTGACGCCACAGGCTCGGGTTGACGGTATCCGGCGCTTTTTGCCCTTCTTTGATAAAAGCGTATTTCTGGGGATTCCAGATAACGGCGCCTTTTTCACCTTTAATCACCGCAGGTGGCAGCGGGGCAATAAAGCCTTTATGCGCATTTCGGAAATCGGTTTTATCAAAGAAGGGCAGTTGACCATAAAGCGCATCATTCATTTGTTTCGTATGGGCAGTGGCTTCCTTCACCTCCTTTTGTGCCAGGACAGGCAATGAGATCAACGAGGCCAATAGCAGACCAGCAACGGCCATCGCACTAACGAGAGTTTTAAATTTCATACATCCTCGAGGCGTCATATTCACGCTGGCGGTACATGGGGGGAAAGGAGGCTATCACCGGGCTTTTCTTTTACCTATGGAAATAACGTTTATAAATAAATAAGTTTATTCTTTCGTCGCTGCGGCCTTCAGGGATAATGCTGAGTCCAATTATTTCCCCGGAGTGATTCGATGAAGAGCCTGCCGTTCTTTTTCGCTATATTAAGTCTGAGCACATTAACAGCATGTAGCTCTCCACCACCAGACAACGTTGAAAAGATTAATCATCTGCAAATTCCGCTGGTATTACCGGGGGAAAAACCGCCGCAGGCACAGATATCTCATATCGCGTCTCTTTATCAGGAAAATAAACAGCAGATCGATAACTTAACGCGCAGCGTAAAATCACAGTATCTTCAGGACACTACCGCAAAAGAAATTTTTGTTGCGGACAGCGCTGTTCAACGCGTTTACGCCTCGCTGACCAAACTGGAACAGTTAGATATGGTTAATCAGCAATACCTGAAAGACAATAATGTCACGGGCCTGCAAAATATTCATATTATGCTTGAACCGTTATTCGCCAGCTGACAACAAAAAACCCGGCAACATAGCAGCCGGGTTTTTCTTAATCGCCATATCACATGCATCAGTCGTACTGACCAAAGCGATAGCTAAGCCCTGCGGTGACGGAACTCAGGTCGCTGCTCACACCGATCTGGTTTGCATTACCCACATTGCTTACCCACTGATATTCCAGGCGGCCAGCCCAGTTTTTATTGAAGGCGTATTCAGTACCCACAGCTGCAAGCGGGCGCACACCGGTTTCAAAACGATTGTGACCACTTACATCGGATTCAGCGCGATAGCCCATCGCCCCGGCACGGCCGTAGATATCCCAGTCATTGGTCAAGGCATAGCTGGCCTTCAGGGACATTTGCAGACCCTGCGTCTTCATTTGCGCCCCTGCGCCATGCTGACCCTTGATCTGCATGTTGCCTAAATAATCATAACCGCCTTCTACCGCAAGCCATGGGGTAATCTGGTAACCCGTATAAACACCCCCACCGACATTATCATGGTCAAAATCGAAGTGGTCGGAATTATTGTTATCAAACGCTTTTGAACCCATATTGGTATCAAAATAGTGTGACCAGCCGAATTTCGCTCCGCCATACCAGGTGCCCGCATCAGCGGCGGCGAACGCGGAAGTGGCGGTAAACGCATTAACCATAATCAAAGCGAGAACTGTCTTTTTCATAAATATACCGTTTACTTAATAAAGATAAAACTTAGAAAGCAAACGATATAGAAAATTAACAGCCTCGTTAATTCCATTTCTGTTTAATTTTAAACTTCCCCTAGAATGATTCAGGTAAGTGTCTGACTTCAAGCAAATACCCACCGCGCTTAAAGGAGATATATTCTCCCTGTTTAAGGGCGGATAATACATTGAGTATACTACTGCGAGAAAGCAGCGTACGATCCTGAATATATTCCAGTATCGTGGTACGCAAACGCGTCTCCTCCGGGAGCAAAATCATTTCCTGAAGGTGGTTACGAATAACGGAATAGGTACGCTGCTGGAGTACCTGCGCATCACGGAATATCAAATAGGCCGTATGGTATGAGAGCAGCGCTGCGACATCCTCCCAGACGCCCTCGGCACGGAATAACTCGGCCGCCTTGTCCGCATCGAGACGTAAAATGGTCGACTCCCTTTCCGCACGGAGAAAATGGCCTTGCGTAGGCTGGATCATCTCAGCAATACCAAACAAATGCGGCTCGTAAACGGTCACGACCACCAGTCCATCCGATGTCCGCAGCAGGGACAGCTCCCCTTCCAGAAAGAGGTACATCTGCTGTTTCCCCTTCCGTAACCAGGTGAGTCGCTTACGTGGAACAACGTGCACTTTCTCCGCTATCGGCTCAAGGATAGCGGTCAGTCGTTCGATGGATTTTTCGGGTCGAACAGGCGGTAAAATATGCATGGTACAACCTTCTGACATTCAGTATCTGCCATTATAGACCATATATTTTAAGCGGTTAGGCGATCAAAACTGATAGCTGTAGTTGACGCTGGCAAACCAAAGATAAGGATGGTCGTAACTTCCGGCAAACGCCACCGGCGATTTCACATGCGACGACTGCATATGAAGATACGACACGGCAATACCAATATTGCTGGCCGGGGTGATTTGATACTGGGCTCCCGTACCAAATCGCCACTCATCGCCGGTAGGTAAGGTTAAGGCCACATCGCTCTGGCTTTCATACGGCGAGCTGTCGAACGCCACACCGGCATTCAGTCGCCACTGAGGCGTTGGACGATACTGCACGCCCACCGCACCGTGCCACGTGTCCTTCAGGCGGCTGACGTTGTTAAGCTGCTGGTCCCCGACGACGATTTGCGGCGCGCCGAACTGGCTCCAGTCCTGCCAGCCGAGATCGCCCATAACCGACCACTGCGGGTTAATGTCATGCACAAGGCTGAGCATAATTTGCTGCGGCGCGCTGATTTGTGCTGACACCGGCAGGTCGTAGGTACCGTTCTGTAGACGCGCGTTGCCGTCAATATTGAAGCTGTAGTCCGTTTCGCTGTTCCAGGTAATACCAGCTCGGGTCTGGTCAGTTAGCTGCATCAGCAGCCCAAGCCGATAGCTCATGGCCAGGTCTTCATCGCGTCGCCGGTAGTCATCATCGTTAACGCTGCGAGTCAGCGAGAAGTAACCGTAGTTAACGTTGGCGGACGCGCCAATCGAAAGACGGTCGTTAAGCTTATAGGCTAGCGAGGGGCTGAGCGTCATGGCTACCATGGTACTCTTTTTAATCAGCCTGTCGCCCGCCCAGCTGCCGTAGTCGATCCCCAGGCCGTAATTACCGTAAAGCCCGACCCCGGCATAAAGATTATCGGTCACCTTCTGGCTATAAAAGGCGCTGGCATTCGGGATGGTTTTCATCACATCGCCGGGGCTTTGATGGGCATCGTTATCCAGCTGGTTGTCGATGGAGCCATCCATAACCTGTAACCCACCGGTGACCATATGATCCGGTAAGCGCGTCATGCCAGCCGGGTTGGTCATAATTGTAGAGGCATCCTGCGCACGAGCCGCCTGCCCTGCTCCGGCAAGCGCGGTATCTTCGGTGCCAGCTTCATAAAAATAGAGGGCGCTGGCATGGGCACTGGAGGCAGCTAATAAGCCAGCGCACAGGAGGAGTCGTGTTTTCATCTGCGATCCGGGAAATAAAAAATTTGCCGACAGATATAACAGGGGCGATTGATTACGTAAAAAGAAAGAGGGTTTAATTTTAAATTATGCGCGCGCGTAATTATATTTATGACACTCCAGCGACAGCCGGAACAAAGGCACCGTGATTCTGCATGCACCGGGTGAGGAATTTCTTACAATGCCGTTTGTACTCGTTCGGCTTAAGACAAGCGTTACTCACTACTGGGATCGCTCTTATCCTCTCGCATGGATTCGATAAACTCCCGTTGCTCCGGTGTGAGTTCAAGCTCATCCAGCAGGCGATCTAACTCTTCTTCAGGCGATTCCTTTTGATTCTTTCTCTTCCCGCTAGCCATACTCACCCTTGAGTTATTAGGATTAATCTCAGGGTATCCAGGGTACAGGAAATGTGCAACTTAGCGTGTTACGTTGAAAACCAGAAGCAGCAGATAGCCGATGCTGGTTATAGCGTTATTCGCTGGTTCAGCGATGAAGCAGTGAGCGGTGCAGTTGTAGTGGTCAACAAAAACTGGCCACAGTGTTAGAGTTTTTCCAGTATCGGTTTTCCGATTCGTTTGGTGGTAACCCACCATTATATTCGTGCGGTCTGAGCACGAATATCCAACGATATAGTCCGTTATTGCGTGAGCTGTATCGCTGAAGCTTACGTAACCCGTCACCGGCACCCATTCGTTCTTCAGACTCCTGAAGAAGCGCTCCACTGGACTGTTATCCCAGCAGTTTCCACACCGGCTCATACTCTGCTTAATCTGATATCGCCACAGTAACTGCCGGAACTGCCTGCTCGTATAATGACTACCCAGGTCACTGTGGAACCTCACCCCGACGGGCTTACCGCGCGTTTCCCATGCCATTTCCAGCGCTTTCATGGTGAGTCTGCTGTCCGGTGAGAACGACATTGCCCAGCCCATTGGTTTTCTTGCAAACATGTCGAGTACAACGGCGAGGTACGCCCAGCGTTTACCTGTCCAGATATAGGCCACATCACCGCACCACACCTGGCTGGGCTCCGTTACGGCGAACTGTCGCTCAAGATGATTCGGGATAGCAACGTGCTCATGACCGCCACGCTTATACTGGTGAGTCGGTTGCTGGCAACTGACCAGCCCCAGCTCTTTCATTAGCCTGCCAGCGCCCCATCTGGTAGCCTCTCTGGGTTGCCATTGTGGCGATGCTTCTTGTTCCGGCCGAAACACGGCTAATGCCATGCAGCTCAAGTACCTGACTTCGTAATACAGCTCGTCTGCCGTCAGGCTTTTCAGGACGGTTTTTCCAGTATTTATAGCTGCTGCGATGAACCCCGAACACCTGGCAGAGAGTGACCACAGGATAACGCGTCCTGAGTATCCCGATTATCGAGAACTGTTCAGGGAGTCTGACATCAAGAGCGCGGTAGCCTTTTTAGAATTTCGTTTTCCATTTCAATACGTTGTAGCTTTTTCTCAAGCTCACGTATTTCAATTTATTCCGGCGTTATCGGGGAGGCTTTTGGCGTTTTGCCCTGATGCTCATCACGCAGTTGTTTGAACCATTTTGTCATCGTGGAAAGACCAACATCCATTGCCCTGGCAGCGTCAGAGATGGTGTAATTTTGGTCGACAACCAGCTGAGCGGATTCGCGTTTGAATTCAGGACTAAAATTTCTTCTTTTCATTGAAGCACCTGTGTTGTTCTGAGGTGAGCATATCACCTCAGTTCAGGTGGCCAAATTCAGTGTGCCACTACGGACATTCAGTTATTCAGTTCCTTAGTTAGTTCTGCTTCGCCAGTAGCAGCATCAAAGCGCAGGTAAAAGAGAGCACTATTCATCTGCTCTGGCTTCGTCCATATTTCCGCCTCCCTCGAACCGCCTTTCTGTTTGGTATAGCCCAGCTTAGACAAATAAGCCCTCATCGGCTCGACGTTAGATACTCCCCTAAAAATGATTGTGTTTGAGGGGGCGTATCCATCTCCGGGATGTGATTCAAAGTAATAATTATTCGATATACGCGGAGCCTTCTCAATATCTTTATCAGTCAGGGAGTGATAATTGAAAAAATCATTTTCAGTGTATGTGGTAGCTTCATTGATACCGGATGCAACAAGATAGACAAATAGCCAGCATAGGATAACACCCGTAATTAATATCAGGATGCTCCATTTAAAGAATTTATGCATTATCACTTCACCCCTGTGTACCCAAGTGACGTCCCATTGTCTGTAATAACTTTGACATTACCAGAGCTGAAATCGTCCCACGGCTTCAGCCATGTCATAAAATGCGGGAGGTTCACCGTGTACGGCTGGTGACGCACACACGGATCTTCCGGGTCAGGGAACAGAATCGGACGGAAACCACGGTTTTTATGGGAACCAATAGCACCGTAATGATCCCAGCGACGAACGGCGGCATCATAACTGACAGGTTTAAGGCGGTATCCGTACCGTCCTGGCATGATAGCTCGATGGAATCCGAACAGATCAGAAACCAAGTCTTCACCACTAAAGCCACTATCAGTGTACCAAGAGAAAGCCCGCAGGCTTTGCAAGCCTTCAAATCGAGCTGCTGTGTTCATCATCATCGCCAGCATGATTCTGTTAATATCTTCGGTACTCCGGCCACGTTTAATCTCCCAGCGAGAGAACTTGCCTACACCGAATTGTGAGTTGAATTTCACAAAGTGCATGTCCTGCCGATACATCACCATGTAGGAAGGTTTGCCGCTAAGCTCCCCCGCGATAAACTGGCTTTTAAGCTCCATGATATCACTACCCCGAGCGTGCCCCATGTCAACCCAGCCAAGCACCTCAGTATAAACGACACCCCTTCGCAAAACGTCAAACTGCGCACCATCCTTTATCTCCGCTCTGGTGCTCATCCTTTCATCTCCTTGAAAGATTTATGTTGCCAATGTTATAGCCTATTTTTAAGCCAGTCCAGACTGGCAGACAATAGCGAACCTAATGCCCGATTGGTGATACAGCACCAATCGGAGCGGAGCGACATCATCAGGGTTATGTCAGACAAGCGAGGTCCGTGGTACAGCCAAAAGTTCACCCGGCTTCGTGGCGGCACATTGCCCACAGCTTACGGGGAATGTTCATCACCTGCTTAGACCGTGCAGGGGTGCCAGAACAACGTATCGGAGCCATTACCGGACACACCGAACAGAAAGCGAAAACTGAAGCATTCAGAACCTATAGCAAAGGCCCAGGGATGAAGGAGCTATCGGAGTAAGTGGAGTTAGTAAGTTACGGTAATTTAGAATGAAAACAAGGGACAAGCCCTGCCCCTTTCACTACAGGAGAGTGCAGGAACATGGATTTACAAGCATGGGATAACGTTATCTCTATCGCTTCCAATGCAGTCACAACGGTTAGTGTGGTTGGGGGCGTTCTTTTTGGTAGGAGAAAGGTTAATGAGTGGTTGTCTCAAAAAATAGGGACAGAGCACATGATGCAACAATGCAATATATAAATGCTCTTGATAGTTTCTTATCATCAGTAATACAACTTGCATATTATACTTTGAACTACCAAGAATTAAGCAGCGGAAATACAGCACCAGATCGAATTCAAAAAACCATCAAAGTACATGAAGAAGTCAATAACAAATTCTCAGAATTGTTCAGGCTTCGGCCTTAATGTTCATGACTGTTCTGGTGCTGACGTTGTGGCTTTCTGCGATTGCACGAATGGTTTTACCTGCTGCGAGTTCTGCTTTAATGGCTTCACGATCAATAGAGCGACCTTTGCCCCGTCCGGTGATCCTGCCTGCGGCTTTTGCTGCTTCGTAACCTTCACGCTGGCGCTCCAGCATCGTTTCACGTTCCATCTGTGCGACTGCTGCCAGTACGGTCAGCATCTTATTACCTGCTGGAGAGTTCTTCCCGGTCTTAAAATCCTCTTTGTGGAACTGAACAACTACACCCCGTTCTGTTAACCGCTCAACCATTGCCAGCAAGTCAGCAGTGTTACGGCAAAGGCACAGGAAGACAGCGTTTCGCCTGTTGTAATAAAGCGAGGCAAATTGCAACGCAAGCAAAGTAGTGTAACGCAGTGATAACACCAGGATATTTCATGCAGATCCAGTGAGATTATTAGGCGGCTAATCGATCCACTCAGCGGATCTATAATAGAGCCGGGGATATTTTAAGCAGGAGGATGTAAACTGGGAGGATAAAGAGACGGGACACCTACGGGGGGCGGGTTGTGTAAGTATTTCCTGTTGTCTTCGACCTTATTGCACGTAAAATGACCAGACACATTTTGGAAAGGAGTCTTTAATGGATATTGCGTTGCTTAACAGGGGCTGGAACAGAACATGGTCAGATACCATGGTGAATCTGGAGGCCCGGAAACTAGTCGAAACAGCAAACCGGCTGTCAGCATTCTATTTGCAAGATGGTCTTACACGTATCAAGTTTGTCGAAGAGATAAAACAGGTTGTAGATAAAGAATTTGAAACTGCACGACGGGCCAAAACCGATGAAGAATGCATTGCATGCATCAAAAATCTGCGTGCTGAAACAGATAATCTACAAGAACAAGAACGCCTGTTAAGAACCAAAGCCGCACAGCTTTACGCGAAGGTCGAATTTGTCAGGGAAAACAATAAAATCGTCGGATACGTGATTTCGGCAATCCATATAGTGGTATCTGGAGCAGCATTATTTGGTGGGATGGTTATGATGTCCACTATGACCCCTGTTGGAGTTCTTGCAGGAGCAGTTTTATTTGTTGATGGTATTAACGGTATAACAAAAGAAGCAAGCCATCTTCGCTATGGTGAACAATCCAAATCGGAAGGAATTTTTGCGGATGGCGCAATGGAGACCGCGCAATTTATGGGGTTTAGCCCAAAAAGTGGATTAGCTCTTTATAATACGGTGACTCTAGGGGCGAGTGTCTATAGTATCTTCGGCTTAGCAAGGAAACCCGGAGCTTGGCGATTATTCCGTTGGCTGCCGCGTGATTACTACCGAAAAGTTGACACAATGAGCAAGCCTAAGCTAACGATGAAAATCGCTGGATATGGTGTCAAAGCGAAAGTCATTTTTGATCTTCTGGCTACTGATAACAGTACTAATTAAGATTTGTTCGCTCTACAGAATCGCCAAGATTTATAAGCAAGTACAGGCGGTTGTATAAAAATTGCAACCGCTGCGCCACAAGAAAGGCCAATAGCACCAGAGAAAACACTCTGCTCAGATGCGAACATCACAAGAAAAATGAATACAGCAAGGCAACCGGATACAACCCACACGGCAAGAATAAATCGCCTAGCCAGGTCCCTGATTGCATTCCCCAACGTTCCACCATAGCTTTCAACGTTGTTCTTTATCTTCTTCAAATCCGATGGTGTAAAGCCAGAACTCAACAAAGCCTCATCAGTAACATCCATATTGTCCTCTCCGCATTTCTTAACTGGCAATGGCACACATAATCATAGTGATGAACTTTACAGTAATCCACATGATGTTTGTGCAATGTATCAGCTTTCAGACAATAGAAGCCATAAAGCCCCGTTAGTGGTAGAAGCAACACGCGGAGCATAGCGACTGCAACAGGCCAACCTAGTTGGTTTCGCTTTGCGAAAGTCACCAGTGACCAAATCAGATTGTCAGGGGGATCACACCTTATCAGGGTGCTCGTGTACCTTTCGGAGCGTGAGCAAAGCGCTGGCAGAGCCGGATCTGTAGCTACACTATTCACCTGTTTACGTGGCTCATAGGGCCACACATCGGGCTTAAATGCGTGTGTTCAATCTGTTCGGGAGTTATGCCAGGTATGCGGCTTTTTGTTCGTTGTTGTACTATCGCGGTAAGAACCTGGAACCACCGCCAGCGTGAGGATATGTTCCCTTGTACCACAGACCTATCACGCGACAGGTACGGATATAGAACATTGGGTAGTTTTAGTTGTACCTGCTAAAGCAGAGCAACGTAACTAACTGATGAAATATAACTTCTTGATTTATAAGGAGACTGGAGCGGGCGAAGGGAATCGAACCCTCGTATAGAGCTTGGGAAGCTCTCGTTCTACCATTGAACTACGCCCGCTTTGAGGTGCGTAAGGCATTATAGACCTTACGCCTCTTCATACAAGCCTTTACCCCACTAAGTGGCGATTAAATAATCACTTAGCACTTCGGTTTACTGCCCTGCGCCGGAAGATAACGCTGCGGATCGATGGCCGTGGCCTTATAGCGGATCTGGAAATGCAGCTTCACCGTATCCGTCCCGGTACTGCCCATGGTCGCAATCTTCTGCCCCGCCTTCACGTTCTGGCCATTATTCACCAACATCGTGTCGTTATGCGCATATGCCGTAATGTAGTCCTCACCATGCTTAATCATGATCAGGTTACCGTATCCACGAAGCTGGTTACCGACATAGACCACCTTTCCGGCCCCTGAAGCGTAAACCGGCGTGCCGCGTGCGGCAGCGATATCAATACCTTTATTGCCCCCTTCCGAGAGCGAGTACGGCGCAACCACTTTTCCGCTTGCAGGCCAGATCCAGCAGCGCTGACCGACCGGCGGCCAGGATGATTTAGGCACCTGATAGGATGGCGTCACTTTGGCTGTTTTACGCGTTGAGGACTTATTCCCTGAGGAGGAACCGCCGTTAACCTTGAGCTTTTGCCCTATCTCAATGGTATAGGGTGGAGAAATATTATTCAGGCGCGCCAGCTCCTTCACGCTGGTCCCCGTGGCACGTGAGATGCGGTAGAGCGTGTCCCCGCGCTTAACGGTATAGACGGCACCGGAATAACTGCCCATATCCGAAGATTTACTCCCCGAGCATCCTACTATAAGTAGCGTCAGCGTCAGGCAGAAAACGGCAATGATCGGGTTTCTCGTCAGGCTTCCTGCAAACAAAACAGCTCCTCGGTCAGCGTGAATGGCGCACTATGATAGCAGCCCAAACTGATGCGGGTCATGCCCTTTTCCGCTCTGTGGGCCAAACCGTTCGCATAAGAATGCAGTATAATAATTCCGCTGATGGTGCTGAACCATTAAGCATTATGGCACTGGAGCATCAATGAGTATTCAAGAACACGTTATTTTGGTAAATGACCAGGGAAAGGTGATTGGCACTCAGGAGAAGTACGCCGCGCACACGTCACACACCCCGCTTCACCTGGCCTTCTCTTCATGGCTGTTTAACGCTAACGGAGAATGTCTGATTACCCGGCGCGCCTTAAGTAAAAAAGCCTGGCCCGGCGTGTGGACCAACTCCGTTTGCGGACATCCACAGGCCGACGAAGCGACAGAGCAGGCGATTATCCGCCGCTGCCGCTTTGAAGTCGGCGCCGAAATCACCGACATCACCCCCGTTGCCCCGGCGTTCCGCTACCGTGAAGCCGACCCTTCAGGGATCGTTGAAAACGAAATCTGCCCGGTCTATGCCGCCCGCGTAACGAATACCCTCGCAATCAATAGCGACGAAGTGATGGAGTATCAATGGGTGGAGCTGGACGCGCTCTTCCGCGCGCTGGACGCCACACCGTGGGCATTTAGTCCGTGGATGGTGCAGGAAGCGAACACTGCGCGCGAAAAACTCAGCGCTTTTGCGGCGCAATAAAAAAGCCCCGGCGATAAACGCACGGGGCTTTTTTTACGTCTTAACGGCTTATTTCACCGGACGCATCGCCGGGAACAGGATCACGTCGCGGATGGTGTGGCTGTTGGTGAACAGCATCACCATACGGTCGATACCAATACCCAGGCCAGCCGTCGGCGGCAGGCCGTGCTCCAGCGCGGTTACGTAGTCTTCGTCGAAGAACATCGCTTCATCGTCGCCTGCCGCTTTCGCGTTAACCTGATCCTGGAAACGCTGCGCCTGATCTTCTGCATCGTTCAGCTCGCTAAAGCCGTTACCGATTTCGCGGCCACCGATGAAGAATTCGAAGCGGTCAGTGATTTCCGGGTTCTCGTCATTACGACGCGCCAGCGGAGACACTTCCGCCGGGTATTCGGTGATGAAGGTCGGCTGAATCAGGTGCGCTTCGGCCACTTCTTCGAAGATCTCGGTCACGATACGGCCCAGACCCCAGCTCTTCTCAACCTTAATACCGATGCTTTCAGCGATCGCTTTCGCAGAGTCGAAGTTATCCAGATCCGCCATATTGGTTTCCGGACGGTATTTCTTGATCGCTTCGCGCATGGTCAGTTTTTCGAACGGCTTGCCGAAGTCGAACACTTCTTCACCGTAAGGGACCTGCGTGGTGCCCAGAATATCCTGCGCCAGGGTACGGAACAGGGATTCGGTCAGCTCGATCAGATCTTTGTAATCCGCATACGCCATATAGAGTTCCATCATGGTGAACTCTGGGTTATGACGTACGGAAATACCTTCGTTACGGAAGTTACGGTTGATCTCGAACACGCGGTCGAAACCACCGACCACCAGACGCTTCAGGTACAGTTCCGGCGCGATACGCAGGTACATGTCCAGGTCCAGGGCGTTGTGATGGGTGATGAACGGACGGGCAGAGGCACCGCCTGGGATCACCTGCATCATCGGGGTTTCTACTTCCATAAAGTCGCGGTTAACCATGAACTGGCGAATACCGGCCATGATCTGGGAGCGAATTTTGAAGGTCTTACGGGATTCATCATTAGAGATGAGATCCAGGTAGCGCTGACGATAGCGCGCTTCCTGATCCTGCAAACCGTGGAACTTGTCCGGCAGCGGGCGCAGGGCTTTGGTCAGCAGACGCAGTTCGGTACAGTGGATAGACAGTTCACCGGTCTTGGTTTTGAACAGTTTACCTTTTGCGCCCAGGATGTCGCCCAGGTCCCACTTCTTGAACTGCTCGTTGTAGATGCCTTCCGGCAGGTCGTCACGAGAGACATACAGCTGAATGCGGCCGCCAACGTCCTGTAAGGTCACGAAGGAGGCTTTACCCATGATACGACGGGTCATCATGCGGCCCGCCACGGACACTTCAACGTTCAGCGCTTCAAGCTCTTCGTTCTCTTTACCGTCGAAGTCTGCGTGCAGTTGGTCTGAGGTGTGGTCACGACGAAAATCGTTCGGGAACGGCACGCCCTGCTCGCGCAGCGCTGCCAGCTTCTCGCGGCGGGTTTTCAGTTCGTTATTAAGATCGACTACCGCGTCAGCGCCCTGTGATTGTTGTTCAGACATGTTGGTTCCTCATAACCCTGCTTTCAAACTTGCTTCGATAAATTGATCCAGGCTGCCGTCCAGCACCGCCTGCGTGTTACGGGTTTCAACCCCGGTACGCAGGTCTTTGATGCGGGAGTCATCAAGGACGTAAGAACGGATCTGGCTGCCCCAGCCGATGTCGGACTTGTTGTCTTCCATCGCCTGCTTCTCAGCATTTTTCTTCTGCATCTCCAGCTCATAAAGCTTCGCTTTCATCTGCTTCATGGCCTGGTCTTTGTTCTTATGCTGGGAACGGTCGTTCTGGCACTGTGTTACCAGCCCGGTTGGAATGTGGGTAATACGCACCGCAGATTCCGTACGGTTAACGTGCTGACCGCCCGCGCCGGATGCGCGGTAAACGTCGATACGCAGGTCCGCCGGGTTGATGTCGATATCGATATCCTCATCCACTTCCGGGTAGACAAACGCGGAGCTGAAGGAGGTGTGGCGACGGCCACCGGAATCGAACGGGCTCTTACGCACCAGGCGGTGAACGCCGGTTTCAGTACGCAGCCAGCCGTAGGCGTAATCGCCAATAATCTTAATGGTGACGGACTTGATACCCGCCACTTCACCTTCGGACTCTTCGATAATCTCGGTTTTGAAACCGCGCGCTTCAGCCCAGCGCAGGTACATGCGCATCAGCATGCTGGCCCAGTCCTGCGCTTCGGTACCGCCAGAGCCTGCCTGAATATCGAGATAGCAGTCAGCGCTGTCGTATTCGCCGGAGAACATGCGACGGAATTCCAGCTGCGCCAGCTTCTCTTCCAGCACGTCAAGCTCTGCCACGGCTTCGTTAAAGGTTTCTTCGTCGTCGGCTTCGACAGCCAGCTCCAGCAGCCCAGAAACATCTTCCAGACCCTGCGCCATTTGATCCAGCGTATCTACGATGGCTTCGAGGGAGGAACGTTCTTTACCCAGCGCCTGCGCGCGTTCAGGTTCGTTCCAGACGTCCGGCTGTTCCAGCTCGGCGTTTACTTCTTCGAGACGCTCTTTCTTGGCATCGTAGTCAAAGATACCCCCTAAGAACGTCAGAGCGCTCCGTGAGGTCCTGAATGCGGTTTTTTACCGGATTAATTTCAAACATGGTCTGTTTTCTTTTATGAGCTTGTCAAAATGCGGTGATAAGAGCGGGATTGTACCGAATCCACGCCCTTTTTTATAGAGATTACTGACGCTAAATTGGCCAGATATTGTCGATGATGATCTGAAGGGTGCGGTTACCGCGGAACTCGTTAATATCCAGCTTATAGGCCAGCTCAACCTCGCGCACGCCGTTGTCCGGCCAGATGGAGGTATCAACGTTAAAGGCGATGCCGTCGAGCAGCGGCCCGCCGCCGACCGGTTCCACCATCACTTTGAGATGGCGTTCGCCCACGATGCGCTGTTGCAGCAAACGAAAACGTCCGTCGAAAAGCGGCTCCGGGAACATCTGCCCCCACGGGCCGGCATCGCGCAGCATCTGCGCCACCTCCATGGTCATTTCAGCCGGAGAAAGCTCGCCATCAGAAACCACTTCACCCTGCAACAGAGACGGATCGATCCACTCGGTGACCAGTTCGCCAAACAGACGCTGGAACTCGTCGAACTTCGCCTCTTCCAGCGACAGGCCTGCCGCCATCGCGTGGCCGCCGAACTTAATCATCAGGTTCGGATGAAGCGTGTCGAGACGCTCCAGCGCATCGCGCATATGCAGCCCCTGAATGGAACGACCAGAGCCTTTCAGCGTGCCGTCCCCGGCGGGGGCGAACGCGATCACCGGGCGGTGGAAACGCTCTTTAATGCGCGACGCCAGAATGCCCACCACGCCCTGGTGCCATTCGGGGTGATACATCGCCAGCCCACCCGGCAGGTTATCGCCGCTGCGCTCCAGCTTTTCGCACAGGGTCAGCGCTTCGGCCTGCATCCCCTGCTCAATCTCTTTACGGGTCTGGTTGAGTGCGTCCAGCTCACTGGCCAGCACGCGCGCTTCGCCGATGTTGTCGCACAGGAGCAGCGCAACGCCAACCGACATATCGTCCAGCCGCCCCGCCGCGTTCAGGCGCGGGCCGAGGGCAAAACCCAAATCGCTTGCCGCAAGCTTCAGCGGATCGCGGTTGGCAATTTCCAGCAGCGCCTTGATCCCCGGACGGCATTTGCCCGCCCGAATGCGGCTCAAGCCCTGCCAGGTGAGAATACGGTTATTGGTATCGAGCGGCACCACGTCCGCCACGGTTCCCAGCGCCACCAGATCGAGATACTCCGCGAGGTTCGGCACGGCAATCCCGCGCGATTCGAACCAGCCCTTATCACGCAGCAACGTGCGTAACGCCAGCATCAGATAAAACGCCACCCCTACTCCGGCCAGCGATTTCGACGGGAAATCGCAGTCGCGCAGGTTCGGGTTAATGATGGCTTCGGCGTCTGGCAGGGTTTCTCCTGGCAGGTGGTGATCGGTGACCAGTACCGGGATCCCCAGCGCATGGGCATGATCGACCCCCGCATGAGAAGAGATCCCGTTATCCACGGTCATGATCATCTGTGCACCACGGGCATGGGCCTGATCGACCACTTCCGGGCTGAGGCCGTAGCCGTCTTCAAACCGGTTCGGCACCAGGTAAGCCACGTTATCGCAGCCCAGCGCACGCAGGCTGAGTACGCTCAGCGCGGTACTGGTTGCGCCGTCGGCATCGAAATCGCCCACCACGACAATCCGCGTCCCGTCACGGAACGCGTCGTAGAGCATTTCAGTCGCTTTTTCGATGCCACTCAGCGCTTGCCAGGGCAGCATGCCTTTAACGCTGCGCTCAAGATCGCTTGCCGTACGCACGCCACGGCTGGCGTACAACCGCTTTAACAGCAGCGGAAGCGTATCTGGTAAATCCGCGGTTTCAACCGCATCGCGGCGGCGCAGTTTTATCGGGGCTTTCACGCGAATTATTTACCACCCGTCTGTTTCTGGTGTTCGTCGAGGAACGCTTTCATCTCTTTTGGACCCTGGTAGCCCGGCACCACATAGCCGTTGCTCAGCACAATGGCTGGCGTACCGCTCACGCCAAACTGTACGCCAAGCGCGTAGTGGTTAGCGATGTCGATATCGCAGGAGGCGGGCTTCACGCCTTTGCCGTTCATCGCGTCATCAAAGGCCTTGTTGCGGTCTTTCGCACACCAGATCGCTTTCATATCCTGCTCAGGCTGGCTCTGCACGCCAGCGCGTGGGAAGGCCAGGTAACGCACGGTAATGCCCAGCGCGTTGTAGTCTTTCATCTCTTCATGCAGCTTGTGGCAGTAGCCGCAGGTGATGTCGGTGAAGACGGTAATGACGTGCTTTTCCTGCGCCGCTTTGTAGACAATCATCTCTTTTTCGAGCGCATTCAGGTTTTTCATCAGTAGCTGGTTGGTGACGTTCACCGGCTGCCCACCGCTCACGTCGTACATTGGCCCCTGAATGATGTGCTTTCCGTCTTCGGTCACGTACAGCACGCCGCTGTTGGTCAGCACCGTTTTCATGCCAGCCACCGGCGCTGGCTGGATCTCGCTGCTGGCGACGCCGAGTTTCGTCAGAGACTGTTTAATGGCGGCATCATCCGCATGGGCAAAACCGGAAACCGAAGCTGCCAGCAGGGTGAACAGCGCTAAAGACTTTTTCATATATGATCCTGTAACAATTCGTCGGCACTCACGCGCGAGGGTGGTGCTGTTGGTGTAGCTGCCGCAGGCGTTCCGTCGCGACATGGGTGTATATTTGCGTCGTTGAAAGATCGCTGTGTCCAAGCAACATCTGCACCACGCGTAAATCCGCGCCGTGGTTTAACAGATGCGTCGCGAAGGCGTGACGCAAAACGTGCGGCGACAGCTTCTCACTGTCAATACCCGCCAGTGTGGCGTAATGTTTAATGCGATGCCAGAACGTTTGTCGCGTCATCTGCTGCGCGCGCTGGCTCGGGAATAATACATCTATGGAGACGCCGTTCAGCAGCCACGGACGCCCGTGTTCCAGATACGTCTCCAGCCAGTAGACTGCCTCTTCACCCAGCGGCACCAGCCGTTCTTTGTTCCCTTTACCGATAACGCGCACCACGCCCTGACGCAGGCTGATATCGCTCATCGTCAGGCCCACCAGCTCAGAAACGCGCAAGCCCGTGGCATACAATAGTTCAAGCATGGCTTTATCGCGTAACTCCAGCGGAAGGTCAACTGCGGGCGACTGTAATAATCTCTCAACTTGCGCTTCGCTGAGATCTTTTGGCAGCCGCTGAGGCAGTTTAGGCGATGCCAGCAGTGCGCTGGGATCATCCGCGCGGATCTTCTCGCGGTAAAGGTGCTGGAACAGGCGGCGCATGGCGCTCAGCAGACGTGCGGAGCTGGTGGCTTTGTACCCCCCTTCCATCCGCTCAGCCAGTAACCCTTGCAGGTCATCGCTTTGTGCGCTTTCAAGCGTCAGCCCCCGGTGCGCCAGCCACTCGACCAGCAGAGTGAGATCCCGACGATAGGCGCTAAGCGTATTTTCAGCGAGGTTTTTCTCCAGCCACAGCGCGTCGAGAAACTGTTCGATGAGTGCGAGATCCTTTTCCACATCAACCCCTATGGTTCTGCAATCTGGCCATTATGCCTGATTGCCATCGGTTTCTGGTACACTACGCGCAAAGTCATAGCAAGAATTGAGATAGTTACGCGATGAATATTGGTCTGTTCTATGGTTCCAGCACCTGCTACACCGAAATGGCGGCGGAGAAAATTCGCGACATTATTGGCCCGGAACTGGTGACGTTGCATAACCTGAAAGATGACGCGGTTGCCTTGATGGAGCAGTACGATGTGCTGATTCTGGGTATCCCTACCTGGGACTTTGGTGAGATTCAGGAAGACTGGGAAGCCATCTGGGATCAGCTCGATTCAGTCAATTTTGAAGGCAAAATCATTGCGATGTACGGCATGGGCGACCAGTTGGGCTACGGGGAGTGGTTCCTTGACGCACTCGGCATGCTGCACGACAAACTGGCCCCAAAGGGCGCGACCTTTATCGGCTACTGGCCTACGGAAGGCTATGAGTTCACCAGTCAAAAACCGATTATTGCCGACGGTCAGCTGTTTGTCGGGCTCGCGCTGGATGAAACCAACCAGTACGATCTTAGCGACGAGCGCCTCCAGAACTGGTGCGAGCAGATTCTGGGTGAGATGGCCGAGCAGTTCAGCTGATTTACTCCTGCGTCGGCTGTTGCACGATCAACCGGCGCAGATCTCGCCACTCCGCAGGATCCATACTGTCTGCTGCCAGCCACAGGTGCTGGCGACGATTGTCCTCGACCCGACGCAGCCGTAGCATCATCCCGGTGTTGAGCATCCACGGCGTCCCTATCATTTCCCACTCTTTTCCCTGCCAGCGCAGGCGAGAATCCATCAGCAGCTTAATCTCACCCTGACGGGCGTTGATTCGACGCTGGCTGCGCACGCTGTCAAACACTACAAACGACAGCAAAAGCAGCCACAGAGGGGTATAGCTTAGCGGCCACGGCACCAATAACACCATTGCCGCGACCAGACCGTGGAGCAGTAAGGACATCCACTGTGAGCGCCACGAGACGCGAAGATCAGATTGCCACAGGACCACGTTCCTGATTCCGTGTTTGAATTAATTGCACCATCCGTTGCAACTCGGTGTCGGCGGGCTTGCCGTGATTCATCAGCCAGTTGAATAAATCCGGATCGTCGGACTCAAGCAGACGGACAAACAGGCGCTTATCGTCATCGCTTAAGCTGTCGTACTCATACTCGAAGAAAGGCATGATGGAGATATCAAGTTCACGCATGCCGCGACGGCACGCCCAGTGAATACGGGCCTTGTTGTTAATATCCATGTTCTGTTTCCTGCATTACGTTTGGCACAGTCGGTATCCCGTTCGGTATTCATTATTGCTCTTCGGGAACACCTGCTAGTGTAACGTGTTTTTGACCGTTTCTTTACTGGAATATTGCGAACCTCGAGCAAGCTTCCTGAATAATCCTTATAAAGACAGCGGATTACACTATTTTGCGTAGCGCCACGCATAACCGCGTAATGGCACGAATGGCCTGCTGAAAGCGCTTGCATTGAATACAGTCTCTTTTACCATTAGGTATTATCAAAGCGTTAAGCAATTCAGGACATCACTATGGCATTTACACCATTTTCTCCTCGCCAGCCCGCCGCCTCTGCGCGTCTGCCGCTGACGCTGATTACTCTTGATGACTGGGCACTGGCGACACTGGTTGGTGCGGACAGCGAAAAATACCTGCAAGGCCAGGTCACGGCGGACGTGGCGCAGTTGACTGAGCACCAGCATCTGCTGGCCGCGCATTGCGATCCAAAAGGAAAAATGTGGAGCAACCTGCGTCTGTTCCGCCGTCAGGACGGATTCGCCTTCATTGAGCGTCGCAGCCTGCGTGACGCCCAGCTTAAAGAGCTGAAAAAATACGCGGTCTTTTCTAAAGTCACCATCGCCCCGGACGATGAACACATTCTGCTGGGGGTAGCGGGTTTCCAGGCGCGTGCAGCGCTGAAAAACCTGTTTGCCGAGCTACCGGATGCCGGAAAACAGCTGATCAGCGAGGGAGAAACCTCCATTCTGTGGTTCGAACACCCTGCGGAGCGCTTCCTGCTGGTAACCGACGAAGCAACGGCGGAACGCGTCACTGACGCCCTGCGCGGTGAAGCACAGCTCAACAACAGCCAGCAGTGGCTGGCGCTGAACATCGAAGCGGGCCTGCCGGTTATTGACGCGGCAAACAGCGCGCAGTTTATCCCGCAGGCGACAAACATCCAGGCGCTGGGTGGTATCAGCTTTAAGAAGGGCTGCTACACCGGACAGGAAATGGTGGCGCGTGCGAAATTCCGCGGCGCGAACAAACGCGCCCTGTGGACGCTGGCTGGTCACGCCAGCCGTGTGCCGGAAGCGGGTGAAGATCTCGAGATGAAGATGGGCGAAAACTGGCGCCGTACCGGCACCGTGTTAGCCGCCGTCCAGCTCGATGATGGCCGCCTGCTGGTGCAGGTTGTCATGAATAATGATATGGAGCCCGACAGCGTGTTCCGCGTGCGGGATGATGCAAACACGCTCAGCATTGAGCCGCTGCCGTATTCACTGGAAGATTGATGCTGTATCGCCCGGTGTTGATATTCACCCTCTCCCTGTGGGCTGAGGGTTCCCCACAAATTAATGCGAGCACTGAGCAATCCCCTCGCCCCTCCGGGGAGAGGGTTAGGGTGAGGGGAA